>NZ_JAMXRZ010000056.1 GCF_024124375.1 Klenkia sp. PcliD-1-E | reverse complement strand
TCGACGACCGCTCCCCGACCGACGCTGCGGCGACCGCACGGCACCGGCACCGGCGCCGCCGTCCGTGGCTGACCGCGCTGCGCTGGTCCTCGGCGCTGGTGGCCGTGGTCGCCGGTGCGGTGGCCCTGCTGGGACCGGGCGGGCCCGCCGCCGACGAGCCCGGGACGGCGGGCAGCCCGCCGGCGCCGATCGTGACCGAGGTCGGGTCGGGCAACCCCACCGCCCCGGCGCCGGTGTCGGTCGCCGTCCCGAGCGTGGACCTGTCCAGCAGCCTGGTGCCGATCGGCGTGGACACCACCGGCGCCCTGGTGCCGCCCGCGGACTTCCAGCAGGCCGGCTGGTTCTCGGCCGGCGTGGCCCCCGGTGAGGTCGGCCCGGCGGTCCTCGCCGGGCACGTGGACTCCCGGTCGGGCCCGGCGGTCTTCTGGGGCCTGGAGGACATCCAGGTCGGGGCGCAGGTGCTGGTCGGGCGGGCCGACGGCAGCACCCTGGCCTTCACCGTCACCCGCGTGGCCCAGTACCCCAAGACGGCCTTCGCGACCCAGGAGGTCTACGGGCCCACCGTCGACGCCCAGCTGCGGCTGATCACCTGCGGCGGGGAGTTCGACCGGTCCCGGCGCAGCTACACCGACAACGTGGTGGTCTTCGCGACCCTTCAGTGACGCCGGTCGCGGGCACGCCAGCAGGCGGTGTGCCAGTGCCGGCGCAGGTCGACCGAGGACTCGGTGTCCCACGGGTCGAGGTCGGAGTCCCGGGCGTGGACCGGCCAGGCCACGACGTGCGGGGTGCCCGGGCGGATCTCCTGGTCGCAGCCCGGGCAGCGGTAGGCGCGGGTGCTGGCCGCTCCGGTGACCGGGCGGACCACCCAGTCGCCGTCCTGCGCGCTCTCGACCGGCTGGGGGCGGGACAGCGGCGGCCGGCCACCTGCGTGCGGCCGCCGCCGTCCCCTGCCCATGTCGGGGCCGAGGTTACCGGCGGACGTGCTCCCGGAACCCGCGGCCGGTCTTGCGGCCGAGGTACCCCGCGGTGACCAGGTGCTCCAGCAGCGGGGCGGGGGCGAACCCGGGCTCGCGGAACTCCGTGTAGAGCTCGCGCTCGATGGCCAGCGAGACGTCCAGGCCCACCGTGTCCAGCAGCTCGAAGGGCCCCATCGGGTAGCCGCAGCCGACCTTCATCGCCGCGTCGATGTCGTCGGCGGTGGCGTAGTGGGCCTGCAGCATCCGCACGGCGTCGTTGAGGTAGGGGAACAGCAGGGCGTTGACGATGAACCCCGACCGGTCGGTGCAGGAGACCGCGTGCTTGCCCAGCCGGCCGCACACCGCGTGGGCGGTGGCCGCGACGTCGTCGGCGGTCGCCACGGTGGAGACCACCTCGACCAGCTTCATGACGGTGGCCGGGTTGAAGAAGTGCAGGCCGACGACGTCCCCGGGGCGGCCGCTGGCCTGCGCGCACTCGATGACCGGCAAGGAGGAGGTCGTGGTGGCGAGCACCGCACCCGGCTTGCAGACCCGGCCGAGCTCGGCGAACAGCTCCTGCTTGACCTCCAGCGACTCGACCACGGCCTCGACGACCAGGTCGACGTCGGCCAGGTCGGCGCGGTCGGTCGTGCCGGTCAGCCGGGCGAGGACGGCGGCCTTCCCGTCCTCGTCGAGCCGGCCGCGGGTGATCTGCTTGTCCAGGCTCCTCGCGACCGCGGCGAGCACGCCGTCGACCTTCTCCGGGCTGCGGGCCACGACGACGGTGTCGTAGCCGGCCTTGGCGAAGACCTCGACCATCCCGGTGGCCATCGTCCCGGAGCCGACCAGCCCGACCTTCTGCACCGGGCGGGCGCCCTCGGCCGCACCGCCCGGCGTGGGGGTCAGGGCGTCGGGGACCACCTCGGCCGAGTCGCGCCCGGCGTAGGTGTAGAAGCCGCGACCGGTCTTGCGGCCCAGGAGCCCGGCGGTCATCAGCTGCTTGATGATCGGGCTCGGGGCGTGCAGCCGGTCGCGCGACTGCCGGTACATCGTGTCGAGGATCTCGTAGGCGGTGTCGATGCCGATGAGGTCCATCAGCGCCAGCGGGCCCATCGGCAGGCCGCAGCCCAGCCGCATCGCCGCGTCGATGTCCTCGCGGCTGGCGTACTTCGCCTCGTACATCGAGACCGCGTGGTTGAGGTAGCCGAAGAGCAGCGCGTTGGCGATGAAGCCGGCCTTGTCCCCGACCGTCACGTCGGTCTTGCCCAGCCGCTCGGCCAGCGCCTCGACGTCGGCGATGACCGAGGGCTCGGTGACGACGGTGCTGATGACCTCGACCAGCTTCATGACCGGCGCCGGGTTGAAGAAGTGCATCCCGATGACCTTGCTGGGCCGACCGGTGGCCACGCTGAGCTCGGTCACCGACAAGCTCGAGGTGTTGGTGGCCAGGATGGTGTCCGGGGGGCAGATCTTGTCCAGCCGGGCGAAGACCTCGGTCTTGAGCTCCATCCGCTCGGGGATGGCCTCGACGACCAGCTCGGCCTCGGCCAGGTCGTCCAGCGACGTGCTCCAGCGCACCCGGGCGAGCAGGGCCTCGCGGTCGGCGGCGTCGAGCTTGCCGCGCTGCACGGCCTTCTCGGTGGACTGCTCCAGGTGGCCACGGCCGCGCCCGAGGGCCTCCGCGGAGACCTCCACGGCGGTCACGTCCAGGCCCGCCCGGGCGAGCACCTCGGTGATGCCGGCGCCCATCGTGCCCAACCCCACGACCCCGACCTGGCTGAGTTCTCTGGCCACGCTGCCGCTCCCTCGTCCCGGTGCGACCTCGTCGTCGCACCCCGGTCCGGCGAGTCTGCCAGAGCTGGTTACCGGCCGGTAACCACCGCGAGCCGTGAAGCAGGTCTCAGAACAACCGCTGCGTGGGGTCGTCGGTGCCCTTCAGGACGGCGTAGTCCACGGTCAGGCAGTCGATCCCGCGGTCGCGGGCGAGCACCCGGGCCTGGGGCTTGATCTCCTGCGCGGCGAACACACCCTTGACCGGGGCGAGCAACGGGTCACGGTTGAGCAGCTCCAGGTAGCGGGTGAGCTGCTCGACGCCGTCGATCTCGCCGCGCCGCTTCACCTCCACGGCGACCGTCGTCCCCCGGTCGTCCCGGCAGAGCAGGTCCACCGGGCCGATCGCCGTCGGGTACTCCCGGCGCACGAGCTGCCAGCCGGGGCCGAAGGTCTCCACGTGCAGGGCCAGCAGCCGCTGCAGCTCGGCCTCGACGCCGTCCTTCTGCAGGCCGGGGTCGACCCCCAGGTCCTGCCGGACGTCGTGGAACACCTCGTCGATGCTGATGATCAGCTGCTCGCCGGCTTTGTTGGTGACCGTCCAGGTGCCCGGCTCTTCCTTGAGGGTGCAGGGCGGGCTCATCCAGTTCAGCGGCTTGTAGGCGCGGTCGTCGGCGTGCACCGACACCGAGCCGTCGGCCTTGACCAGCAGCAGCCGGGTCGCGGTGGGCAGGTGGGCGGTGAGGCGGCCGACGTAGTCGACCGAGCACGTCGCGATGACCAGGCGCACGGGCGCCGACGCTACCGCGTGCCCCCCTCGGCGTGGATCAGCTCCGACGACCAGCGTGCGTCCTCCGCCACCGACATCGGTGGCGGAGGCTGCACGGTGATGGCGGAGGACCCGTCTCCGCGGAAACTGGGTCAGGCGTTCGCCGGCTCCCGGGTCTCCCCCAGCGAGCGCACCGGGTCGACCGTGGTGGTGGCGGCGTAGACCTCCTCGTCGAGGATGCCCTCGCGCTTGGCCACGATGGTCGGCACCAGCGCCTGGCCGGCCACGTTGGTCGCCGTCCGGCCCATGTCCAGGATCGGGTCGACGGCCAGCAGCAGGCCGACGCCGGCCAGCGGCAGGCCCAGGGTGGACAGCGTGAGGGTCAGCATGACGACCGCGCCGGTGACCCCGGCGGTGGCGGCGGAGCCGACGACCGACACCAGCGCGATGAGCAGGTAGTCGGTGATGGAGAGGTCCAGGCCGAAGAACTGGGCCACGAAGATCGCGGCCAGAGCCGGGTAGATCGCCGCGCAGCCGTCCATCTTGGTGGTCGCGCCCAGCGGGACGGCGAAGGAGGCGTAGGACCGCGGGACGCCCAGGTTGGCCTCGGTGACCCGCTCGGTCACCGGCAGCGTGCCGATCGAGGACCGGGACACGAAGCCGAGCTGGATCGCCGGCCAGGCACCGGCGTAGAACCGCCGCGGCGAGAGGCCGTGCAGCTTCAGCAGCACCGGGTAGACCACGCCGAGCACCAGCACGAGGCCGGCGTAGACCGCGGCGACGAAGACGCCGAGGCTGCCCAGGGACTCCCAGCCGTAGCTGGCCACCGCGTTGCCGATCAGGCCCAGGGTGCCGATCGGGGAGAGCAGGATGACCCACCAGAGGACCTTCTGCACGACCGCCAGCGCGGAGCGGGTGACGGACAGGAAGGGCTCGGCGGCCTCGCCCACCTTCAGCGCGGCGATGCCGACGGCCACCGAGACCACGATCAGCTGCAGCACGTTGAACGACAACGAGCCGTCGGACGAGCCCTGCAGACCCAGGATGTTCGCGGGCACCAGGCCGGTCAGGAAGTCCCACCACGAGCCACCGGTGCCCTCGTAGCCGGCGGCGGAGGCGGCTACCGAGCTGTTGCGGCCGGGCTGGGTCAGCAGGCCCAGCCCGATGCCGATGGACACCGCGATCAACGCGGTGATGGCGAACCACAGCAGGGTCTGGCCGGCCAGCCGGGCGGCGTTCCCGACCTGCTTGAGGTTGGCGATGCTGACGATGATCGCGGTCACGATCAGCGGGATGACGATGACCCGGAGCAGCGAGACGAAGGTCGACCCGATGGTGTCCAGGGTCGAGGTCAGCCAGTTCTGGTCGGTGCCGGCGACGAGCTGGCCGTCGACGTAGCTGCCGGGGACGGTGCCGATGGCGCGGGCCACGAGGCCGAGCGCGACACCGAGCACGAGGGCGATGAGGACCTGGGCCGCGAAGGGCACGCGGCGGAGGCGGGAGAGCACAGGGATGACCTTTCCAACGGGGTGGGGACGTCGGTGCGGGGCGACGTCAAGCCCCGGTGGTCGCCCGACCGAAGTCGACGACCCGCCTGCGGGTCAGCCTCAGGGTCTGCACAGGGAGGTCAACCACGACCGTCGGACCGTGTTCCTGGATGTCGGGGCGATCACTCAGCTGCGGGCGTCGAGCACCGGGACGTCGTAGCGGGCGAAGACTGCATCGGACGTGATGACCGTGAGCCCCTCCACCCGCGCCTGCGCGATCAGCATCCGGTCGAACGGGTCGCGGTGGATCGACGGCAGCTCGGCGAGGGCGGCCAGGTGCAGGTCCTCGACCGGCAGTCGACGGACCCCCGCTCCTCGGGGACCCCGGGCAGACGCGGCACCGGCCGGAGCTTGCCCGGCGAGCTCTTGATGACGATCTCCCACGGCGACACCACCGGCACGACCGAGTCGGCACCGTCAGGTCTCCTCGGGCCCTCGCCCCGCTCGGCGGCGTCCAGCAGCGTGGAGAGCTGGGTCTTCGCCTGGTGGACGCTGGCCGTCTGCAGCTGGCTAGGTTGGCGAGGAACGTGCTCAGTCGGTCCAGTGCGGTGTGCGCTTGCCCAGGAAGGCCGCCATGCCCTCGCGGGCGCCCTCCAGCTGGGACGCCGCGGCCATCGTCTCGACCGCCTGCAGGTAGGCGTCGGCCTCGGGCCGGTCCAGCTGGGCGTACAGCGCCTGCTTGCCCCAGGCCTTGGACGCCCGCGACCCCCGGGTCGCCCGGTGCACCAGGTCGGCGACGGCGGCGTCCAGCTCCTCGTCGGGGACCACCCGGTTGACCAGGCCCCAGTCCAGGGCCGTCCGGGCGTCGATGACGTCACCGGTCAGGGCGAGCTCCATCGCGCGCTTGCGGCCCACGTTGCGCGCGATCGGGACCATCGGGGTGTGGCAGAACCAGCCACCCTTGCCGCCGGGGGCGGCGAACCCGGCCGACTCGGCGGCCACGGCGAGGTCGCAGGAGGCCACCAGCTGCGCGCCGGCCGCGGTGGCCAGCGCGTGGACGCGGGCGACGACGACCTGCGGCACCTCGTGCAGGGTCTGCATGAGCTCGGTGCACAGCGCCAGCAGCGAGCGGACGTCGGCCAGCGGCGCCCCGGCCACGTCGGCGAAGTCGTGCCCGGCGCTGAACACCGGCCCCTCGGCCGCGACCACCAGCGCGGTGGCGTCGCTGGCCGCGACCGTGCGCACCGCGGCCAGCAGCTGGGTCAGGTGGTCCCGGGAGAGCGCGTTGCGCTTCTCCGGCCGGCACAGGGTGAGCGTGACGACGTCGTCGGTGCGCTCCACGCGCGGCGGGTTGCCCATGGCCCGACCCCACCACGCGCAGGTCACCGTGTCGAGGGCGGACGTCGCGGGCATGCAGGCACCCGTGCAGCCCGAACCGGTCACCCCCCTCGCCCCGCGCCCGGTGACCCGGACCGTCTTCACCCAGGGCTGGGCCGACCTCGCCTTCCTGCACTGGGCCGTCGACCCCGCCCTGGTCGCCCCGCACCTGCCGCCGGGCACCCGCCCGGACACCCTCGACGGCGCCACCTACGTCGGCCTCATCCCGTTCCGGATGCGCCGCATCGGCTTCTTCGGCCTGCCCGGCCTGCCCTACCTGGGCTCCTTCGCCGAGACCAACGTCCGGCTGTACTCCGTCGACGAGCGGGGACGGCGGGGCGTGGTGTTCTCCTCGCTGGAGGCCGACCGGCTGCTGCCCGTGCTCGCCGCCCGCTGGGTCGCCCGGCTGCCCTACACGTTCGCCAGGATGAGCGTCCGCCGCGACGGCGACCGGTTCACCTACACCTCCCGGCGCCGGTGGCCGGGACCGCGCGGCGCGCACAGCCGAATCGCCGTCCGGATCGGTGACCGCATCCCCGAGCCCGGCCCGCTGGAGCGCTTCCTCACCGCCCGGTGGGGGCTGCACCGCGGGTTCCTCGGCCGCACCGCCTACTGGCCCAACGAGCACCCGGAGTGGCCGCTGCACCGGGCCGAGCTCGTCGAGCTGTCCGAGGACCTCACCGCCGCCGCCGGGGTGCCCGTGCAGGGCGCCCCCGACAGCGTGCTGTGGACCCCGGGCGTCCCGGTGCGCTTCGGCCCCTGGACCCGGTGAGCGGGGTGCCCTAGGCCGGGACGGGTGCGTCCAGGCCGTTCGCCTCGCGGACGACGTCCACGATCTGGCCCATGATGTCGGTCATCCCGAAGTCCTTCGGGGTGAAGACGCGGGCCACGCCCTGCTCGCGCAGCCGCCGCGCGTCGCCGTCGGGCACGATCCCGCCGACCACCACGGGGACGTCGTCCAGCCCGGCGTCCTTCAGGCCGGCCAGGACGGCGGGCACCACCTGCAGGTGCGAGCCCGACAGCACCGACAGGCCCACCACGTGCACGTCCTCCTCGACCGCGGCGGACACGATCTGCGCCGGGGTCAGCCGGATGCCCTGGTAGACCACCTCGAACCCGGCGTCCCGGGCCCGGACGGCGATCTGCTCGGCGCCGTTGGAGTGCCCGTCCAGGCCCGGCTTGCCGACCAGCAGCCGCAGCCGGCCGCCCAGCTCCTCGCCGGTGGCCCGGACCCGCTCGCGGACCTCGGCGAGCGAGCCGTCGGCCTCCCCGGTGGTCGCCGCCGAGACGCCCGTGGGCGCGCGGTACTCGCCGAACACCTCGCGCAGCGCGCCGGCCCACTCCCCCGTGGTCACGCCCACCCGCACGCAGGCCAGCGTCGCGGCGACCAGGTTCTCCTCGGTGCCGGCGACCCGCTTCAGGTCCTCGAGCGCCTGCGCCACCGCGGCGTCGTCCCGCTCCGCCCGCCAGGCGCGGACGGCGTCCTGCGCGGCGGCCTCCACGGCCGGGTCGACGGTCTGGATCGCGGTGTCCAGGTCGGCGGTGAGCGGGTTGGGCTCGGTGGACTCGAACTTGTTGACCCCGACGACGACGTCCTCGCCGCTCTCCATCCGGCGGCGGCGCTCGGCGAGCGAGGCGACCAGCTGGCCCTTCATGTAGCCGGACTCCACCGCGGCGACCGCACCGCCCATCTCCTCGACCCGGGCCATCTCGGCGCGGGCACCCTCGAGCAGCTCGCCGACCTTGGCCTCGACGACGACCGAGCCGGTGAACAGGTCGTCGTGCTCGAGCAGGTCGGTCTCGTAGGCCAGCACCTGCTGCAGCCGCAGCGACCACTGCTGGTCCCAGGGCCGGGGCAGGCCCAACGCCTCGTTCCAGGCCGGCAGCTGCACGGCGCGGGCCCGGGCGTCCTTGGAGAGGGTGACGGCGAGCATCTCCAGCACGATGCGCTGCACGTTGTTCTCCGGCTGCGCCTCGGTCAGGCCCAGGGAGTTGACCTGCACCCCGTAGCGGAACCGCCGGTGCCTGGGGTCGGCCACGCCGTAGCGCTCCCGGGTCAGCTCGTCCCAGAGCTGGGTGAAGGCGCGCATCTTGCACATCTCCTCCACGAACCGGACGCCGGCGTTGACGAAGAACGACATCCGGGCCACCACGTCGCCGAACCGCTCCTGGGGCACCTGGCCGGAGTCGCGCACGGAGTCCAGGACGGCGATCGCGGTGCTCATCGCGTAGGCGATCTCCTGCACCGGCGTGGCCCCGGCCTCCTGCAGGTGGTAGCTGCAGATGTTGATCGGGTTCCACTTCGGCATCGCCGTCACCGTGTGGGCGACCATGTCGGTGATCAGCCGCATGCTGGGCGCCGGGGGGAACACGTAGGTGCCGCGGGACAGGTACTCCTTGACGATGTCGTTCTGCGTGGTGCCGGCCAGCTGCGCGACGTCGGCGCCCTGCTCCTCCGCGACCACCTGGTAGAGCGCCAGCAGCCACATCGCGGTGGCGTTGATGGTCATCGAGGTGTTCATCTCCGCCAGCGGGATGCCGTCGAAGAGCGCCCGCATGTCACCGAGGTGGCTCACCGGGACGCCGACCTTGCCCACCTCGCCGGTGGCCAGTGCGTCGTCGGGGTCGTAGCCGGTCTGGGTGGGCAGGTCGAAGGCCACCGACAGGCCGGTCTGGCCCTTGGCCAGGTTGCGGCGGTAGAGGGCGTTGGACTCGGCCGGGGAGGAGTGGCCCGCGTAGGTGCGCATCACCCACGGGCGGTCCCGGTCCTTCGGCGCTGAAGGGGTCGGCATGTCCGCGGAGTGTAGGGCTACTGGCGGGTAACCACAGTGTCGTCCGCCTCACGCAGTGGCACACTCGGTTGCATCCCGCACACCCTGGAGGAGCCCCCGTGCCCATCGACGCCGGCAGCCTGCACTACGCCGTGGGCCCGGTGATCGCGTTCATCGTGCTGGCGATCATCGCGGTCTTCCTGCGCTGGGCGTTCGCCTCCTCGACGCCGAAGAAGGCCACCCGGCCCTCCGCCGAGGACGGCCTGCTGACCCGGGTGGCGACGCTGACCCGCAAGGACTCCGCGCTGGCGCTGCGGGCGGTGCTGTCCGACGCCGGCATCCGCTCCACCGTGCGCTTCCCCGCGCCGCACCGGGCCGACGTCCTGGTGTTCCCCGAGGACGCCGCCCGCGCCCGGGCCCTGGCGGGGACGTTCCAGAACTAGGGACCCGCTCAGTCCCGGTCGCGGTGGGTGCGCTCGATGGTGGCGCCCAGTCCGCGCAGCTGCTCCACGAAGTCGGGGTAGCCCCGGTCCACGTGGTGGACGTCGGCCACCTCGGTGACCCCGTCGCTGCACAGGCCGGCCAGCACCAGCCCGACCCCGGCCCGGATGTCGGTGGCCAGCACCGGGGCGCTGGAGAGCCGCTCGCGCCCCCGGACCACCGCGTGGTGCCCGTCGATGCGCACGTCGCCGCCGAGCCGGACCAGCTCGTTGACGAACATGAACCGGCCCTCGAACACGTTCTCGGTGATCAGCGCGGTGCCGGTGGAGACCGCGGCCAGCGCCACGGCCATCGGCTGCAGGTCGGTCGGGAACCCCGGGAAGGGCAGGGTCACGACGTCGACGGCGGCCGGCCGCTCGGTCATCACCACCCGGATGCCGCCCTCGACCTGCTCCACGGTGGCCCCGGCCATCGTCAGCTTGTCCAGCGCGACCGACAGGTGCTCGGGGACCGCCCGCTCCACGACGACGTCCCCCCGCGTCATCACCGCACCGACGGCCCAGGTGCCGGCCACGATCCGGTCGGGGACGGTGGTGTGGGTGACCGGGTGCAGCTCGGTCACGCCCTCGACGGTGATGGTCGAGGAGCCGGCCCCGGAGATGCGGGCGCCCATCTCGGTGAGCATCGTGCAGATGTCGACGATCTCGGGCTCGCGGGCGGCGTTGTCGACCACGGTGGTGCCCTCGGCGAGGACGGCGGCCATGACCAGGTTCTCGGTGGCCCCGACCGACGGGAAGTCCAGCCAGATCGAGGTGCCCACCAGCCGGGGCGCGGTGGCGATGAGGAAGCCGTGCTCGCTGCGCACGGTGGCCCCCAGCTTCTCCAGGCCGGCCACGTGCATGTCCAGCCCGCGCGAGCCGATCGCGTCGCCGCCGGGCAGCGCGACCTTGGCCTGGCCGCAGCGGGCGACCAGGGGGCCGAGCACGCTGATCGAGGCACGCATCCGGCGCACGAGGTCGTAGTCGGTCTCGCTGGAGGGGTCCTCGGGCACGTCGACGACGAGCCGGCCACCCCCGCCCCCGCGGCCGTCGGCGTAGCGCTCGAACTCCACGCCGCAGCCGAGCCGGCGCAGCACCTCGCTCATGATCGCCACGTCGAGGATGTCGGGGACCTCCTCGATGGTGGTCCGGCCGCTGGCCAGCAGCGCCGCCGCCATCAGCTTGAGCGCGCTGTTCTTCGCACCGGTCACCCGCACGCGTCCGCGCAGCGACGTCCCGCCGGTCACCTCGAAGCAGTCCACCGCACAACCCTAGACGCGCGGGCTGCATAGGCTGCGGGCATGACGGTCCGGCTCACCCGCATCTACACCAAGACCGGTGACGCCGGCGAGACCCACCTCGGCGACATGAGCCGGGTGTCCAAGACCGACCCCCGGTTGGTGGCCTACGCCGACGTCGACGAGACCAACTCGGTCCTCGGGGTCGCGCTGGCGCTGGGCTCACCCACCGCCGGGCTGACCGAGCTGCTGCGCAGCGTGCAGAACGACCTGTTCGACGTCGGCGCCGACCTGTGCACCCCGATCACGCCCGACCCGGAGTACCCGCCGCTGCGGATCACCCCCGCCTACACCGAACGCCTCGAGGCGGCCTGCGACGAGCACAACGAGGCGCTGCCGAAGCTGGCGTCGTTCATCCTGCCCGGCGGCACACCGCTGGCCGCGCTGCTGCACCAGTCGCGCACCGTGGCGCGGCGGGCCGAGCGCAGCGTGTGGGCGCTGCTGCACGCCGATGCCGAGCGGACCAACCCGGAGACCGCGAAGTACCTCAACAGGCTGTCGGACCTGCTGTTCATCCTGTCCCGGGAGGCCAACCCCGGCGGGGACGTGCTGTGGGAGCCGGGTGCGCACAGCGGCGCGCACGCGCAGCGCGCCGCGATGCAGCAGGGCGACTAGCGACCCAGCGGCGGGGCCGACTCGATCCAGGAGAGGAAGCCGGTCACCGTCGAGGAGTCCATGGCCAGCTCCTGCGGCCCGGCCCCGGTGCGGCAGATGAGCACCTGGCTGTCGTCGGGCACCGCGCCGTCCTCGACGGTCGGGCGGCGCCGGCCCTCGACGTGGAACTCGCTGCGGCACAGCCGCTGCGTGGGCCGCACCGACAGCGAGAGGGCCCGGTACCAGAGCAGCTGCTCACCGGAGTACCAGGCGACGCCGACCGACCAGCGCGGGGCACCGACCGGTCGCAGCCACATGGTGACCGCGCCGAGACCGGAGAGCAGGAACCGGCGGCGCAGGACGAACGTCGCGACCAGGGCGACCACGGCCACGGCCAGCAGGACGAGCAGGACGGTGGTCACCGTCGTCGTCCCGGCCGCCGGCCCGCCCGAGGCCTCAGGCCGCCTGACCCGCCGCGCGGAGGCGGGACTGGGCCCGGCGGGCGGCGGCGAGGGCGTCCTCGTCGTCGTCGGAGGCCGCCTCGGCGCGGCGCAGCGCCTCGCGGGCCCGCTCCACGTCGATCTCGGTCGAGATCTCAGCGGTCTCGGCCAGGATGGAGACCCCCTGCTCGGTGACCGACAGGAAGCCGCCGTGCGCGGCCACGACCAGGTCCTCGCCGCCCTCGACCCGGATGGTCACCACGCCGCCGGGGGCGAGCTCACCGAGCAGCGGGGCGTGCCCGGGCAGGACGCCGAGCTCGCCCTCGGTGGTACGGGCGATCACCATCGTCGCCTCGCCGGACCAGATCCGGCGCTCGACGGCCACGAGCTCGACCTGCAGGGTCGCCACGACACTCCTCGGGGTCCACCGGACTTGCCGGTGCGCTGGTCGCCTCACGGCGACGGGTCAGAAAGAGTCTAGCCGCCGCAGGTGTCCGGGCCGTTGGCCCCGTCGCAGGGGCCCGCGCCGAGCCCGCGAGGCGTGGGGGGCGACGGGGTCCTTCACCTAGCCGCCGCAGGTGTCCGGGCCGTTGGCCCCGTCGCAGGGACCCGCGCCGAGCCCGCGAGGCGTGGGGGGCGACGGGGTCCTTCCCCTACTGGGGGCGCTGGTCAGAGACCGCGGCGGTAGAGCAGGGTCCACCGACCGAGGCGGACCAGCGGGCGGCGGACCACCGAGCTCGGCGCCCATTCGTCGATGTCGAAGCGCGGGGTGTCCGCAGGCGGTGGCGGGGCGTAGGGCGGCCAGCACCAGTCACCGTCGACGGCCGGCAGCGGGGCCGAGGGATGCTCGGCGGCGGAAGGGGTCGGGAGCGGGTCGGCGGGGGCCGGCGGCGCGCCGAGGACCGGGGACGCTCCGGGGTTCGGGCTGTCGTCCACGCTGGTTCTCCTGCCGCGCACCGGCGGTCTGCCGGTGCTCTCTCCGTGATCTTCGAGTCCCACCCTGCCCCGCCGCGAGGGCGGACGGCAACCACCACCCGAACGGGTGGTCGAGGGACGGGGGTCGAGGACGCAGCGCCGCGGCCTCGGCGTCGATGCTAGTGGGGCTCCTGGGACGGCGCCGCACGGGCCCGCGGACGACGACGGCCGGGCACCCCCGTGGGGGCACCCGGCCGTCGTGGCGCCGGAGCGTGCGACTACTTGGTCAGCTTCGCCGCGTTCGCCTCGAGGTCCTCGAGACCACCGCACATGAAGAACGCCTGCTCGGGGACGTGGTCGTACTCGCCCTCGGTGAGCGCCTTGAACGCCTGCAGCGTCTCCGACAGCGGGACGAAGGAGCCCGGCTGACCGGTGAAGGCCTCGGCCACGAACATGTTCTGGGAGAGGAACCGCTCGATGCGGCGGGCCCGGTTCACGGTGACCTTGTCCTCCTCACCGAGCTCGTCGATGCCGAGGATCGCGATGATGTCCTGCAGCTCCTGGTAGCGCTGCAGGATCCGCTTGACCTCCGACGCGATGTCGTAGTGCTCCTGGCCCACGTACTGCGCGTCGAGGATCCGGCTGGTGGAGTCCAGCGGGTCGACGGCGGGGTAGATGCCCTTCTCCGAGATCGGCCGCGACAGGTTCGTCGTGGCGTCCAGGTGGGCGAACGTGGTGTGCGGGGCCGGGTCGGTGATGTCGTCGGCGGGCACGTAGATGGCCTGCAGCGAGGTGATGGACCGACCGCGGGTCGAGGTGATCCGCTCCTGCAGCTCGCCCATCTCGTCGGCCAGGGTCGGCTGGTACCCCACGGCGGAGGGCATGCGGCCCAGCAACGTGGAGACCTCGGACCCGGCCTGGGTGAACCGGAAGATGTTGTCGATGAAGAGGAGGACGTCCTGGTCCTTCTCGTCGCGGAAGTACTCCGCCATCGTCAGCGCCGACAGCGCGACCCGCAGGCGCGTGCCCGGCGGCTCGTCCATCTGGCCGAAGACCAGCGCGGTGGAGTTGATGACGCCGGACTCGGTCATCTCGGTGATGAGGTCGTTGCCCTCGCGGGTGCGCTCGCCGACGCCGGCGAACACCGAGACACCGCCGAACTCCTGGGCGACCCGGCGGATCATCTCCTGGATGAGGACGGTCTTGCCGACGCCGGCCCCGCCGAACAGCCCGATCTTCCCGCCCTTGATGTAGGGGGTCAGCAGGTCGATGACCTTGATGCCGGTCTCCAGCATCTCGGTGCGGCCCTCGAGCTGGTCGAACTTCGGCGCGTGCCGGTGGATGGTCCAGCGCTCGCCGTCGGCGCCGTGGCCGGGCTCGTCCAGGCAGACGCCGAGGGCGTTGAAGACGTGCCCGGTGACCTGGTCGCCGACCGGGACCGAGATGGCCGAGCCGGTGTCGCGGACCTCGGCCCCGCGGACCAGGCCGTCGGTGGGCTCCATCGAGATGGTGCGCACGACGTTGTCCCCGAGGTGCTGGGCGACCTCGAGGGTGAGGGTCTTGCCCAGGTCGGCGAGGGTGACGTCGACGTGCAGGGCGTTGAACAGCTCGGGCATCGAGTCGCGGGGGAACTCCACGTCGACGACCGGGCCGGTGACCCGGACGACGCGGCCGGAGCCGGTGGTCTCGCTCGTGCTCGGACGGTCCTCGGTGAGGGTCATCGCTGGTTCTCCTGGCTGGTGGTGGACGTGCGCGCATGCGTGGTCACGGGGTCAGATGTCCGACCCGCTGGACACGAGGGCGTCGGCGCCGCCGACGATCTCGCTGATCTCCTGGGTGATGCCGGCCTGGCGGGCGGCGTTCGCCTGCCGGGAGAGGTTCTTGGCCAGCTCCTCGGCGTTGTCGGAGGCGGACTTCATCGCCCGGCGCCGGGACGCCGACTCCGAGGCCGCCGACTCGAGCATGGCCGCGTAGATGCGGGTGCTGATGTACTTCGGCAGCAGCGCGTCCAGCAGCGCCTCGGCGGAGGGCTCGAACTCGTAGGAGGTGGGGACGTCGGTCGACCTCTGGCCGGCCTGGGCGTCCTCGCGCTCGTGCTCGAACTCCTCCACCTCCTCGACCTCCAGGGGCGCCATGCGCTTGGCGACGGGCACCTGGGAGAGCAGGGAGCGGAATTCGGTGTAGACGATGTGCAGCTCGTCGACGCCCTCGATGCCGTCGGCGTTGCCCGTGTCGTCGTCCTCACCGGCGGTGAAGGCGTCGATCAGGGTGCTGCCCACGGCCTGGGCGTCGGAGTAGGCCGGCTGCTCGGAGAACCCGGTCCACGTGTCGACCATCGGCCGGTCGCGGAACCGGTAGTAGGTCTCGCCCTTGCGGCCGACGACGTAGAGCACCGGGTCCTTGCCCTCGCTGCGCAGCAGCGCGAGCAGCTCCTCGGTCCGGCGCAGCACGTTGACGTTGTAGGACCCCGCGAAGCCGCGGTCGGAGGTGATGACCAGCACCGCCACCCGGCCCGGCTTGTCCCGCTCGGTGAGCAGCGGGTGGTCCAGGCTCGCCGAGGACGCCAGGGCCGAGAGCACCTTGGTGATCTCGCGGGCGTAGGGCTTGGAGGCCTCCACCCGGTTCTGGGCGCGCACGATGCGGGCACCGGCGATCAGTTCCTGGGCCGAGAAGATCTTCTTCGTCGACCGGGTGGAGCGGATGCGGCGCCTCAGCTGCCGGAGCGATGCGGCCATGTCAGCCCTTCTTCTTGACCTGGACGCGCTCCTGGCCGCGCTCGGACGCGTCCATCGCCTCGACCTCGGGCTCGTTCACCTTCAGCGACTCGCCGTCGCTGGTGGTGAACTGGCCGTAGAAGGAGTCGACGGCGGACTCGAGCGAGGCCACGGTGTCGTCCTCGAGCTTGAGCGAGGTCCGGATGGCGTCCAGCGCACCGGAGTCACCGCGGGACAGGTAGTCCAGGAACTCGGACTCGAAGCGGCGCACGTCGCCGACCGGGACGACGTCGAGCTTGCCGCGGGTGCCCAGCCACAGGGAGACCACCTCGCGCTCCAGGGAGAACGGCGCGTACTGGCCCTGCTTGAGCAGCTCGACCAGGCGCTGACCGCGGTCCAGGGTGGCGCGGGAGGAGGCGTCCAGGTCCGAGGAGAAGGAGGAGAACGCCTCCAGCTCGCGGTACTGGGCCAGGTCCAGGCGCAGCCGGCCGGCGACGGCCTTCATGGCCTTCGTCTGCGCCGAGCCGCCGACCCGGGACACCGAGATGCCGACGTTGATGGCCGGGCGGACACCGGAGTTGAACAGACCGGTCTCGAGGAAGATCTGCCCGTCGGTGATCGAGATGACGTTGGTCGGGATGTAGGCCGAGACGTCGTTGCCCTTGGTCTCGATGATCGGCAGGCCCGTCTGGGAGCCGGCACCGAGGTCGTCGGACAGCTTCGCGCAGCGCTCCAGCAGGCGGGAGTGCAAGTAGAAGACGTCGCCGGGGTAGGCCTCGCGGCCCGGCGGGCGGCGCAGCAGCAGGGAGACGGCGCGGTAGGCCTCGGCCTGCTTGGACAGGTCGTCGAACACGATGAGGACGTGCTTGCCCTCGTACATCCAGTGCTGGCCGATGGCCGAGCCGGTGTAGGGCGCGATGTACTTGAAGCCCGCGGAGTCCGAGGCGGGGGCGGCGACGATGGTGGTGTACTCCATCGCCCCGGCGTCCTCCAGCGCGGCCTTGACGCCGGCGATGGTGGAGCCCTTCTGGCCGACGGCGACGTAGATGCAGCGGACCTGCTGCTTCGGGTCGCCGGTGGCCCAGGCCGCCTTCTGGTTGATGATCGTGTCGATCGCGATCGCGGTCTTGCCGGTCTGGCGGTCGCCGATGATCAGCTGGCGCTGGCCGCGGCCGATCGGGGTCATGGCGTCGATGGCCTTGATCCCGGTGGCCAGCGGCTCGCCGACGGACTGGCGCTGGACCACCGAGGGGGCCTGCAGCTCCAGCGCGCGGCGCTCGCTGGTCTCGATCTCGCCGCCGCCGTCGATGGGCATGCCCAGCGGGTCGACGACGCGGCCGAGGAAGCCCTCGCCGACGGGCACCGAGAGGACCTGTCCGGTGCGGCGCACCGTCTGGCCTTCCTCGATCGAGGCGAAGTCGCCGAGGATGACCACGCCGACCTCGCGCACGTCGAGGTTCAGGGCCAGCCCGCGCACGCCGCCCTCGAACTCCAGGAGCTCGTTGGTCATGACCGAGGGCAGGCCCTCGACCCGGGCGATGCCGTCGCCGGCCTCGGTGACGGTGCCGACCTCCTCGCGGGAGACGTCGGTGCTGTAGTCACTGACGTAGTTCTGGATGGCACTGCGGATCTCGTCCGCGGAGATCGTGAGCTCGGCCATGGCCCTGGGTGTCCTCTTCCCTGCTCAGGTTCTGTCTGTGGTGGTGGGGGTCAGCCGGCGAAGCGCCGGCCGGCCGCTGCCAGCCGGTTGGCGATGCTGCCGTCGACGATCTCGTCGCCGACCCGGATGACCAGGCCCCCGACGATCGAGGGGTCGACCTGGACCTGCAGGCCGATGGTGCGCCCGTACGTCCGCTCGAGGATCCCCGTCAGCCGCTGCCGCTGGGCGTCGCTCAGCTCGACGGCGCTGACCACGTGCGCGACCGACTGGCCGCGCCGGGCCGAGGCCGCCTCGGAGAGGCGCTCGACGGCGACCGCTGCGTTGTGCACGTGCCGGCTCGTCAGGGAGTTCCTGACCAGCCGCTCGGTGACCGGCGAGACCTTGCCCGACAGCAGCCGGTCCAGCAGCGCGGTCTTCCCCGCACGGTTGGCGGCGGGGTCGCCGAGCAGCCTGCCCAGCTCCTGGTCGCCGTCGACGATCCGGCCGAACCGGAAGAGCTCGTCCTCGACGGTGTCCAGCTCGCCGCGGGCCTCCGCGGCGTCCAGCGCCGCGTCGGTGGCGAGGGTCTCCACCGCCTCGACCAGGTCCAGCGGGCGCGACCAGCGCTGCCGGGCCACGGTCTGCACGACGTCGAGGGCGGCGTCGCCGACCTTGCCGGTCAGCAGCCGCGCGACCACCCCGGCCCGGTCGTCGGGCCGGACCGACGCGTCGGCCAGGGCCCGCCGGAGCGAGACCTGGCCGCCGAGCAGGTCGGCCACGGCGAACAGGTCGTCGGCCAGGCCGATGAGGCCCTGGCCGTCGGACCGGGCACCCGAGGGCCCGCCGGTGTGGGTGGCCAGGCGTTCGCGGCAGTGCGCGAGCGCCTCGCGGCTGGCGGCCTGCATCAGCGGTCGCCCTGGGGGGTCGCGCCCGGGGTCGAGGAGGACATGGCGTCCAGCTCGTCCAGGAATCGGTCGACCGTGCCGCGGCGGCGGGCCTCGTCCTCGAGGGACTCCCCCACCACGCGACCGGCCAGCGTCACGGCCATGGATCCGATCTGCCCGCGCAGCTCGTTGACCACCTGCTGGCGGGAGGCAGCGAGCTGCTCCTCGCCGCGGGCGACGATCCGGGCCGACTCCTCCTGGGCCTGGGTGCGCAGCTCCTCGAGGATCTGCTGGCCCTCGGCCCGGGCGGCGTCACGGATCTGCGCGGCCTCGGTGCGGGCCTCGGCCAGCTGCGCGCGGTACTGCTCCAGCGCGGCCTTGGCCTCGGCCTGGGCGGCCTCCGCCCGCTCGATGCCGCCCTCGATCGCGTTGCGCCGCTCCTGGAACGTCTTCTCGATCATCGGGAAGACGAACTTCACGACGACGAACGCCAGGATCGCGAACGTGATGAGGCCGACGATGATCTCGCCGACAGGAGGCAGAAGCGGGTTCTGCTCACCTTCTGCAGCGAAGATGTGCACGGAGGTCACCTCCTGATGGTCTCGGTGCGGGGGTCAGCCGGGATCAGGGCTGGCCGGCGCCGAAGATGAAGGGGACGACCAGGCCGATGAGCGCGAGCGCCTCGGACAGGGCGGCGCCGAGGAAGGCGTAGGTGCGGGTCAGGCCGGCCGACTCGGGCTGGCGGGCGGTCGCCTGGATGTAGGCGGCCCACACGATGCCCACACCGATGCCGGGGCCGATGGCGGCGAGGCCGTAGCCGACGGAACCGATGCTGCCGTAGATCTCCGCGAGAACGTCCATTGCGGGGTGTTCCTCCTGTGTCGGTCACCCGGGGTGGTCCCGGGTGGCTGGCGGGGTGGTGCGTCTGGGGGTCGAACGGGTCGAGGAGCGGGCCTCAGTGGCCCTCCTCCACGGCTCCGTTCAGGTAGGTGGCGGTGAGGACGGTGAAGACGTAGGCCTGCAGCACGATCACCAGCACCTCGAAGAAGGTCATGAACAACGCCATGAGGAAGGAGAACGGCGCGAACACGAAGGAGAAGTTCTCGCCGACCTTGCCCAGCAGGTACACCGTGCCGAGGGAGAACACCACCAGCAGCATGTGGCCGGCGAACAGGTTGGCGAAGAGTCGGACCGCCAGGGTGAACGGCCGGATGATGAAGACCTGGAGCAGCTCGATCGGCGTCACCAGGATCAGGAAGACCGGCGGCACGCCCGGCGGGACGGCGACCTCCTTGAGGTAGCCCCCCAGGCCCTTGTTCTTGATCGAGACCGCGTTGTAGAGGATGTAGACCAGGATCGCCAGCACCAGCGGGTAGGCGAACTTGCTCATCGGCGAGATCTGGAAGAACGGGATGATGCTCATCGCGTTGTTCGCCAGGATGAAGAAGAACAGCGCACCCAGGAACGGGACGAACGGCTTGTACTTCGGGCCGATGACGTCGCGGGCGATGTTGTCCCGGACGAGGCTGTAGCCGCCCTCGAGCAAGAACTGCGCCTTGCGCGGCACGACGGTCATCCGCCGGCTGGCCAGCACCAGGAAGGCGAGGATCGCGGCGGTGGCGATCCAGGAGATCACCGTGATGCGGGTGATCGTGAAGTCGATCCCGAAGATCGAGAACTCGGCCAGCGCCGGCGGGTAGAACTCGGCGATGCTCGGCGCGACGAAGCCGCCGCCGGGGTCGCTCTCGACCGCGAGCACGCTGGCGAGCGCGGAGGCGCTGGAGGTCACCGGTGTCCCTTCTGCGTCATCTGCTGCGCCCGTGGCCGGCTCCGTCGTCCGCCCGGGGTCCTGCGGTAGGTCGTGTAGCTCGTCGAGCTGATCTTGCTGTAGCTGGTCGAGCTGATCCTGACCGGCTCGTCGCCGGCCGCACCGTACTTGACCACGACCAGGTAGATGGCCGACGCCAGCCCGAGGAGCATGCCGACGACCACGAACAGACGGGTCTCCAGCCAGCGGTCCAGCAGCCACCCGGCCCCGCCCCACACGACCAGCCCGGACAGCAGGGTCCCGGTGATCCCCCACCCGACGTCGGCACCGCTGCGGTGCGTCTGCGCGGACGGGGAGGGGTCAGGTCGGCGGCCACCGTTCTGCGGGGAGGCGCTGTCCATCACATCGGACACTATCAGCCGCCTGTGGACGCCTGACCGGGGTCTTCTACAGGCTGTCGCAGAACGCCCGGATCGGGTGACGCCGCAGGTCGTGCAGGGGGTGCCGGCGGGGTCGTGTAGTACAGCTGACGGGTCCACACCCAGCGCGCCTGCACCCCGCTCCACAGCAGCGCCCCGGCGATCACCGCCCAGGCGGTCGCCGTGCGGTCGGGCACCCCGTCGGCGGGCAGCGCGGAGAGCAGCGCGTAGAACCCGATGATCTTGACCATGAAGGCGCCCAGGGCCGCGGGCAGGGTGAACGAGTCGTCGATCTTGCCGGCCCAGGCGATCGCGTAGCCGGACAGGCAGAAGAAGGCCGTGGTGATCGCGGCGCCGAGCACGACGCCCAGCGCCTCGGGCCACCCGGCGAGCAGCCCGACCACCGGGACGGCGACCAGCGCCAGACCGCCGGTGACCAGCGCACCCGCCCGCAGGGAGGACAGGTCCCACGGACCGGCCGCGCTGCGCGGCCCGGTGCGGGCGGCCGGACGGGTCATCGGGGTGCTCCGGTGGGGTCGGGGGTGCGTGGGGAGGGGCTGGTTCCTCCCCGTGACGGTACGGCCGGCCGCTGCCGGGACCCGGGGCGGCGGCGCCACCACCGGCCCGCCCGGGCGACGCGGGCCTCCGAGGCGGCCACCGACGCCGCCGTCCGCTCGGCCCGGCGGGCGCGCGGGCTGAGGACCACGACCACGCCCACCACGAGCAGGGTGCCCACCACCACCAGCAGCTCGACGCGTCCACCGGTGATCGACAGCGCGACCGCACCGAAGCTGAGCAGCGCTGCCCAGAAGTACATGATCAGCACCGCGCGCCGGTGCGAGTGGCCGATGGACAGCAGTCGGTGGTGCAGGTGCATCTTGTCCGGGCTGAAGGGCGACTGGCCCTTGCGGGTGCGGCGCACGACGGCGAGCACCAGGTCGGTGAACGGGATGAACAGCACCGCGAGCGGGATGAGCAGCGGCAGGGCCAGCGGCAGGATGCTGGCCGCTGAGTCGAAGCTCTGGGTGTCCACCCGGCCGGTGGCCGACACCGCGGCCGCCGACAGCATCAGCCCGACCAGCATCGAGCCGGAGTCGCCCATGAAGATCCGGGCCGGGGAGAAGTTGTGCGGCAGGAAGCCCAGGCACGCCCCGGCCAGCACGGCGGTGATCAGGGCCGGCGCCGAGGCGGTGTCGCCGTAGCCGACCAGGCCGAGGTTGTAGCTGTAGGCGAACAGCGCGATCGCCGAGATGGCCGAGACCCCGGCGGCCAGGCCGTCCAGGCCGTCGATGAAGTTCAGCGCATTGACCACCAGCACCGTGGTCAGGATGGTCAGCGGCACACCGGTGTCGCCGAGGATCAGGGTGCCGATGTTGCCGAAGGGCAGGAAGACGTACAAGAACTGCACCCCGAGCAGCACCATCACACCGGCGCAGGCGATCTGGCCGGTGAGCTTGGTGAGCGCGTCGATCTCGAAGCGGTCGTCCAGCACCCCGAGCAGGCAGATCAGGCCCCCGGCGACGAGGACGGCGTAGGTCTGGGAGTCGTCGAAGGTGCGCTGCAGCGCCGGCAACTTGCTGGCCACCAGGACGGCGGCGGCCACCCCGGCGTACATGGCCACCCCTCCCCCGCGCGGGGTGGGGATGACGTGCACGTCCCGCGCGCGGACCGCCGAGACGACCTTCAGCCGCATCGCCAGCATCCGCACCACCGGCGTGGTCAGGTAGGTGACCAGCGCCGCGGTGAGGCAGACGACGACGTACTCGCGCACGAGGGGTTCGGGCTCCGTCCGGGAAGGGCGACGACGGCGCCCACGGTATCCCGCGGGGCTGGGTGCGCCCGGGACCTCGGCTACTCGACGAGGGCGGGCACCACCGCGCGCAGCGCCTCGACGTCGACCGCGCCGACGCGCAGCACGCGGGGGCGGTCACCGGTGCAGTCGACGATCGTGCTGGGCGCGCCGACCTCGCGGGGGCCGTCGTCCAGGACCACCGCGGCGTGCTCACCGAGCTGGTACTCGGCCTGCTCGGCGCTGGTCGCGGCCGGCCGGCCGGAGCGGTTGGCGCTGGAGACCGCCAGCGGGCCGGTGCGGCGGAGCAGGTCGCGGGCGACGTCGTCGTCGGGCAGCCGGACGGCGACCGTGCCCTCGCTCTCGCCCAGGTCCCACGACAGCGTCGGGGTGTGCTCCATCACCAGGGTCAGCCCCCCGGGCCAGAACTCCCGCGCCAGCGCGTGCGCGTCCGGCGGCACGACGGTGACCAGGCCGGCCAGGGTCGAGGCCTCGGGCACCAGCACCGGCACCGGCATGTGCCGGCCGCGGTTCTTGGCCGCCAGCAGACGGGCGACGGCGTCGGGGGTGAAGGCGTCGGCGGCGACCCCGTAGACGGTGTCGGTGGGCAGCAGCACGAGCTCCCCGCGGGAGAGGGCGGCAGCGGCGGCGGCGATGCCCGCGGCGCGCTGCTCGGGGTCGGTGCAGTCGTAGACGTCGGCCACGGGTGCCCAGTCTCCCCCACCTAGGCTGCGGCCCGTGCGCGGGTGGCTGCTGGTGGTCCTGCTGGTGCTGACGGCCTGCTCGGCGCCCACCGACGGCGGGGTGGACGGCCCGCCGTGGGGGCTGCGGGTGGACTACCAGCTCGGCGGCGCGTACGAGCCGGCCGACGGCGTCACCGGGGTGGTCCGTGACCGCACCGACCCGCCGGCGCCGGGGCTGTGGTCGGCCTGCTACGTCAACGCCTTCCAGACCCAGCCGGGTAGCGACGAGGTGCCGCAGGACCTGCAGCTGCGCACGCCGGACGGCCAGCGCGTCGAGGACCCGGACTGGCCCGGGGAGTTCCTGCTCGACATCTCGACGCCGCAGCTGCGCGCGCGGGTGGCCGAGCTGGTCGGGTCGTGGGTCGACGGGTGCGCGGCCGACGGGTTCGACGCGGTGGAACCGGACAACCTGGACAGCTGGACCCGGTCCGACGGCCTGCTCACCCGGGCCGACGCCGAGGCGATGACCCGGCTGCTCGTCGACCGCGCGCACGCCGCGGGCCTGGACATCGCGCAGAAGAACGCCGCTGAGCTCGACGGCGCCGCCCTGGGCCTGGACTACGCGGTCACCGAGCAGTGCCAGGTGCACGACGAGTGCGACGTCTACACCGACGCCTACGGCGACCGGGTCATCGAGGTGGAGTACACCGACGACGCGTTCGCCGAGGCCTGCGCCGCTCGGGGCGACCGGGTCGCGGTGCAGCGCCGGGACCTGGACGTGTCGGTGCCGGGCAGCGAGGGCTACACGTCCCGGTTCTGCAGCTGAGCGGTGGTGAAGCGGGGCCGGCCGGCGAGGTCGGGGTGGTCGGCCACGCCGGTGAAGCCGCCGTGCGCGCGCACCAGCGCCGGCAGCGAGGTGCCCTGCGCGTCGGCGTGCTCGATCGCCAGCAGGCCACCGGGCCGCAGCAGCCGGGCCGCCGTCCGCAGCAGGCCGCGGACGACGTCCAGGCCGTCGGGGCCGCCCCACAGCGCCAGCGGCGGGTCGTGGTCGGCGACCTCGCGCGGCAGCCGGGCGTCGTCGGGCACGTAGGGCGGGTTGGAGACGACGACGTCGACGGTGCCGTCGAGGTCGCTCAGCAGTGCGGGGTCGGTCATGTCCCCGGCCAGCACGGTGACCGGGGTGTCCCCGGCGTCGGCACGGGCGGCGGCGTTGACCCGGGTCCAGGCGATGGCGTCGGGGTCGCGCTCCACGGCGGTGACCCGGGCACCGGGGTGTTCGTGCGCGACCGACAGCGCGATGGCGCCCGAGCCGGTGCCGAGGTCGACCACGACCGGGGCGTCCGTGCCGGCCACCCGGTCGAGCACCCAGCCCGCGACGAGCTCGGTCTCCGGCCGCGGCACGAACACCCCGGGGCCGACGGCGAGCTCGAGGTGCCGGAAGGGTGCCCGTCCGGTGAGGTGCTGCAGCGGCACCCGGTCGGCGCGCTGGGCGAGGAGGCCCTCGAAGCGGCCGGGGTCGGCGACGTCGGCGAGGGTGAGCAGCCGCTGCCGGGGGACGCCGAGGGCGTGGGCGAGCAGCAGCTCGGCGTCCGTGCGGGGGGACTCCACGCCGGCGTCGGCCAGCCGCCGGGTGGCGGCGGCCAGCAGGTCGCGCGGGCTCAGCTGCCGGCCTCGAGGAGCTCGGCGGTGTGCGCGGTGACCAGCGCGTCGATCACGGCGTCGAGGTCGCCGTCGAGCACGGCGTCCAGGTTGTGCGCCTTGAACCCGACGCGGTGGTCGGAGATGCGGTTCTCCGGGTAGTTGTAGGTGCGCACCCGCTCGCTGCGGTCGACGGTGCGGACCTGGCTGCGGCGGGCGTCGGACGCCGTCGCCGCCGCCTCCTCCCGCGCGGCGGCCAGCAGCCGGGAGCGCAGCACGCGCAGCGCGGACTCCTTGTTCTGCAGCTGGCTCTTCTCGTTCTGCGAGCTGACGACGGTGCCGGTGGGCAGGTGGGTGATCCGGACGGCGGAGTCGGTGGTGTTCACGCTCTGCCCGCCCGGGCCCGAGGACCGGAAGACGTCGATGCGCAGGTCGGCCGGGTCGATGGTGACGTCGACCTCCTCGGCCTCGGGCAGCACCAGGACGCCGACGGCGGAGGTGTGGATGCGGCCCTGGCTCTCGGTGACCGGCACGCGCTGCACGCGGTGCACGCCGCCCTCGAACTTCAGCCGGGACCAGATGCCCTCGTCGCCGCGGGCCTTGACCGCCACGGCGACGTCCTTGTAGCCACCGAGCTCGGCGTCCACGGCGTCCAGGACCTCGGTGGCCCAGCCGCGGCGCTCGGCGTAGCGCAGGTACATGCGCAGCAGGTCGCCGGCGAACAGCGCGGACTCCGCACCGCCCTCCCCCGCCTTGATCTCCAGGATGACGTCCTTGTCGTCGTCGGGGTCCTTGGGCAGCAGCTGCTCGCGCAGCCGATCCTCCAGCCGCTCGATCTCCGCCTCCAGGGTGCGGGCCTCGGCGGCGAAGGCGGGGTCCTCGTCGGCGAGCTCGCGGGCGGCACCGAGGTCGGCGCGGGCGGCGTCCAGTGCGTGCGAGGTGGCCACGACGGGGGCCAGCGCGGCGTAGCGGCGGGCCAGCCGGCGGGCCCGGGACTGGTCGGCGTGCACGGAGGGCTCGGCGAGCTCCAGCTCGAGGGAGGCGTGCTCGGCCAGCAGGTCGGCCAGCCCGCCGTCCGGTGTCCCGCTCATGACCTCTCCTCGATCGACGTGACCACGACACGACGACGGCGCCCGCCCGCTCCCGGTGGGGAGCGGCGCGGGCGCCGTCGGGGGTGCTACTTGCTCGCGCCGGCGGTGCGCTTGCCGAAGCGCTTCTCGAAGCGGGCCACGCGGCCGCCGGTGTCCAGCACGCGCTGCTTGCCCGTGTAGAAGGGGTGGCAGGCCGAGCACATCTCGACGGTCAGCGTGCCGCCGGGGATGGTGCTGCGGGTGGTGAAGGTGTTGCCACAGCCGCAGGTCACAGCGGTCTCGTGGTAGTCGGGGTGGATGCCGGGCTTCATGTCCCTCGCCCTCTCTCTAGGTCTGTCGCGCAGGCCGGGGTGCGTCGGCCGTGCATGGTGGTGAACGTCGTCGGCGGGCTGGTATTCCGCCTGCGCCGGGGCTCGGTCGGTCAGTCTCCCACACTCAGGAGCTGCGCCCGCCCTGGGGCTGGTCGTCGCGCAGGGTGGTCTTCTGCACCTGCATGAGGAACTCGATGTTGTTGCGGGTCTTCTTCAGCTGACCCAGCAGGAGCTCGAGGGCCTGCTGCGGCTCCAGCCCGGCCAGCACCCGGCGGAGCTTGATGACGATGGCCAGCTCGTCCGGGCTCATCAGCAGCTCCTCCTTGCGGGTGGAGGAGGCGTTGACGTCGACGGCGGGGAAGACCCGCTTGTCGGCCAGCCGCCGGTCGAGCTTGACCTCGGCGTTCCCGGTGCCCTTGAACTCCTCGAAGATGACCGTGTCCATCGTCGAGCCGGTCTCCACCAGCGCCGAGGCGATGATGGTCAGCGAGCCGCCGTTCTCGATGTTGCGGGCGGCACCCAGGAAGCGCTTGGGCGGGTAGAGGGCCGTGGAGTCCACGCCGCCGGACAGGATGCGCCCGCTGGCGGGGGCCGCCAGGTTGTAGGCACGGCCCAGCCGGGTGATGGAGTCCAGCAGGACGACGACGTCGTGGCCCATCTCGACCAGCCGCTTGGCCCGCTCGATCGAGAGCTCCGCGACCGTGGTGTGGTCCGACGGCGGGCGGTCGAAGGTGGAGGCGATGACCTCGCCCTTCACCGACCGCTGCATGTCGGTGACCTCCTCGGGCCGCTCGTCGACCAGGACGACCATGAGGTGGCACTCGGGGTTGTTGGTGGTGATCGCGTTGGCGATCGCCTGCAGCACCATCGTCTTGCCGGCCTTGGGCGGGCTGACGATCAGCGCGCGCTGGCCCTTGCCGATCGGCATGACCAGGTCGATGACCCGGGTGGTGAGCAGGTGCGGCTCGGTCTCCAGCCGCAGCCGGTCCTGCGGGTAGAGCGGGACCAGCTTGGTGAACTCCGGGCGGGTGCGGGCCTGCTCGGGGTCCAGGCCGTTGACCGAGTCCAGCCGGACCAGGGCGTTGTACTTGTCCTTGCGCTCGCCCTCGCGGGGCTGGCGGACCGCACCGGTGATGGCGTCGCCGCGGCGCAGGCCGTAGCGGCGCACCTGGGACAGGGAGACGTAGACGTCGTTGGGCCCGGTCAGGTAGCCCGAGGTGCGGACGAAGGCGTAGTTGTCCAGCACGTCGAGGATGCCGGCGACCGGCAGCAGGACGTCGTCCTCGGCCACGGTGGGCTCGCCCTGGTCGTAGCGGTCGCGCCCGCCCTGGGTGCCGCCGCGCCGGTTGCGGTCGCGGTAGCGGCGGCCGCGACGCCGGCCGTTGCCCTCGAAGTCGTCGTCGTCCTCGTCGTCGCGGGCGTCCCTGCCGGTGTCACGGCCGGTGTCCCGGCCCGTGTC
The DNA here is from genome assembly GCF_024124375.1 of Klenkia sp. PcliD-1-E. Taxonomy (GTDB): domain Bacteria; phylum Actinomycetota; class Actinomycetes; order Mycobacteriales; family Geodermatophilaceae; genus Klenkia. The sequence continues at coordinate 407 of NZ_JAMXRZ010000056.1, read as the reverse complement.
GCGCCCGTTGTCCCGCCCGTCGGTGCGGTCGCCCCGGTTGTCCGGGCCGGCGTTGCCGCCGCGGTTGTCCGGGCGTCCCTCGCCGCGGTTGCGGGTGCGCCCGCGGTCCCCGCGGTCGTCCTCGTGGTCGCGCCCACCGGTGTCCCGGCCGTTGTCGCGGGAGTCGGCGCGCTCGCGCGCGGGGCCCCGGTCGCGGTCGTCGTCCCGGTCCCGGCCGTCGGCACGGCCCTGGTCCCGGCTCTGGTCCCGGCTCTGGTCCCGGCCGTCGGCGCGGCCCTGGTCCCGGTCCCGGCCCTGGTCACGGCCGCCGTCGCGGTCCTCGCCGCGGTTGCGGGAGCGTGCCCGGCCGCCGCGGTCGTCGCGGTCCTGCTCGTCGCGGTCGGCGCCGCGGTCGTCCCGGTCGGTTC
>NZ_JAMXRZ010000055.1 GCF_024124375.1 Klenkia sp. PcliD-1-E | reverse complement strand
GCCCGCGCAGCGCCGCGGCGGCGCAGCTCCGGCGGGTCGACGTCGCGGACGTCGGCGCCGTGCACGGTGCGGCTGCCCGGGTCGCGCAGCAGCAGCCGGTCCCCCACCCGCAGCGGCAGCGGAGCGCCCAGCCGCAACCGCACGGCAGCGCCGTCCAGGGGGCGCACCCGGGCGGCGACGGTGGCCGAGCCGATGTGCACGACGAGCTCGGCGGGCAGCCTCTCGACCGGGCGGGTCAGCACGACGTCGGTCTCCGTGGTGGCGCGGAACGCGCCGGGGGTGAGCAGTGCATCCCCGCGGGAGAGGTCCTCGACGGCCACCCCGCGCAGGTTGAGCGCCACCCGGGCGGTGGCCTGCGCGCCCTCGACCGGCTCCCCCAGGGACTGCAACCCGCGCACCACCACGTCCTGCCCGCCGAGGGTCAGCCGGTCCCCGGCGGCGACCGTGCCGGCGGCGAGCGTGCCGGTGACGACGGTGCCGGCGCCGCGGATGGTGAACGCGCGGTCCACCCACAGCCGCACCGGCGCGGCCGTGTCGGGCGCGGGCAGAGCGGCGAGCACCCGGTCCAGGGCGGCAGCGACCGCGGCCACGCCGTCCCCGGTGCGGGAGCTGACCGCCACTGCGGGCAACCCGGCCAGCGAGGTCCCGGCCAACCGCTCGGCCACGTCGGCCAGCACCGGTGCGGGGTCGGCGAGGTCGGACTTGGTGACCACCAGCAGGCCGTGCGCCACCCCGAGGGCGTCCAGGACGGCGACGTGCTCGGCGGTCTGCGCCGACCAGCCGTCGTCCGCGGCGACCACGACCAGCGCGGCGGGCACCGAGCCGACCCCGGCGAGCATGGTGCCCACGAACTTCTCGTGCCCGGGGACGTCGACGACGGCGACCGTGCGCCCGCCCGGCAGCGTGGTCCAGGCGAAGCCCAGGTCGATGGTCAGGCCCCGACGGCGCTCCTCCTCCAGCCGGTCGGGCTGCATGCCGGTCAGCGCGGTGACCAGCGAGGACTTCCCGTGGTCGACGTGCCCGGCGGTGGCGATCACCTGCACGCGCGCACGGCTCCCACGAGGGCCGCGTCGTCGGCGGGGTCCAGGCTGCGCAGGTCGAGCAGGGTGCGGCCCTCGGCCAGGTAGCCCACCACCGGGGGCGTGCCCGCCCGGAGCGGCTCGGCGAGGGCGGCCGGCAGCGACACCGCGACGGAGGGCAGCTCGAACTCCGGCGCTCCCCCGCCGCCGACCCGGGCGCCGGCCTCGACGACGTGCGCGTCGCCGCCCAGGGCGGCGACCACCGCCTCGGCCCGGGCACGCAGCTCGTCGGTCGTCGTACCGAGCATCCGGTGCACCGGCGGCAGCGGGCCGCGCAGCGTGGCCTCCAGCGCCGCCAGGGTGGTCTTGTCCACCCGCAGCGCCCGGTACAGCGGGTGCCGGCGCAGCCGCTGCACCAGGTCGGCCCGGCCGAGCAGCAGCCCGGCCTGCGGTCCGCCCAGCAGCTTGTCGCCGCTGCAGAGCACCAGGTCCGCACCGGCCGCCAGGGTGGTCTGCAGGTCCGGTTCGTCGGGCAGGGCCGGGTGCGGGCGCAGCAGGCCGGAGCCGACGTCGGCGACGACCGGGACGCCGACCCCGGCCAGCTCGGCGACCTCGACGGACCGGGTGAACCCGCGGACCACGAAGTTCGACGGGTGGATCTTGAGCACCGCGCCGGTGCCCGGCCCGAGGGCCGCGGTGTAGTCGGCGAGGGTGACCCGGTTCGTCGTCCCCACCTCGCGCAGCCGGGCGCCGGTGGACTCCAGCAGGTCGGGGATGCGGAACCCGTCGCCGATCTCGACCAGCTCACCCCGCGCCACGACCAGCTCGCCCCCGAGGCAGGTGGCGACCAGGGCGAGGGCGGCGGCGCAGTTGTTCACCACGATCGCTGCCTCGGCGGCCGGGACGGCGGCCAGCAGCGCGGCGATCGCACCCTCGCCGCGGGGGCCGCGCCGCCCGGTCGCCAGGTCCAGCTCCACGTCGGTGGTGCCGCTGGCCGCGACCACCGCGTCGACCGCCGCGGCCGACCACGGCGCCCGGCCGAGGTTCGTGTGCACCAGCACGCCGGTGGCGTTGAGCACCCGGTGCAGGCTCGCCGCCGTCGTCGGCAGTGCGGTGACCACCGCGTCGGCGGCGTCCGCCGGTGGCACCTCGCCGTCCCGAACGCGCTGCTGCACGCCTGCGACGACCGACTTGACCAGCTCGCGGCCCAGCCGGTCGGCGGCGGCGGCCACCCGGGGGTCGGCGAGCAGCGCGTCGGTGCGGGGCACCTGGCGGCGGGGGTCGGTCGTCGGGTCTCCCGGGGTCGTGTGTGGCGGAGGCGGACGGGAATCGAACCCGCCTGACCCGGCTACCGGGTCACGTCGGCTTTAGAGGCCGCGGGGGCCACCAGACACCCTGACACCTCCGCCGGGGATCCTATGCGCCGCTCACCCGGTCAGCGCGGCCGTCGCCCCGGCCCCCAGCAGCGCGACCCCGGCGACCACGCCGGTGGTGCCCAGGAGCAGTCGGCCCGGGAAGACGTGCCGCACCATGAGCAGCGACGGCAGGCTGAGCACCGGCAGGGTGACGAGCAGGACGGCGGCGGCCGGGGCGGCCAGCCCGGCGGCCAGCGCGGCGGCGACCACCGCGACCTCGCCACCGGTGGGCACCGGCAGTGCGATGCCGGCGACCAGCAGGAGCAGCAGCACGACGACCGCGCTGGCGCCCGCGCCGGCGTCGGCCGGGAAGAGCACACCCCGGAACACGCCGAGCACGAACACCACCGCCAGGTACTCCGGGAGCAGTCGCGTCGAGAGCCCGACGAGGGTGGCCAGGAACCGCGCAGGCAGCGGCCTGGGGTCGGCCGGGACGTCGGGCGCCTCCACCAGCGCGGCCTCGTCGACCGCATGGCTGCGGGTCAGGACGGCGGCCAACCCGACGGCCGCGACGACCACGGCGAGGCCGGCGCCGAACCGGAGCACCGCCCAGGGCCAGGGCAGCACGGCCAGGCAGAACACCAGGACGACGGGGTTGAGCGCGGGGTTGCTCAGCCAGAACGCCAGCACCGCGCCGGTGCCGGCCCGCGCCCGCCGCAGGCCCACCGCGAGCGGGGCCGCGCAGCACGAGCACATCAGCGTCGGCACCGAGGCCAGCCCGCCGCGCAGGCCACCCCGCGCGGTGCCCGCGTCCGGGCCGCCCAGCACCCGGCGCAGCCAGCTGGCCGGCAGCAGCACCTGCACCGCGGCGGCGAGCACCAGACCGACGACCAGCGCCTTCCAGATGGCGGCGGTGTAGGCGACGGTGAAGTCCCAGCCGGCCGCGAGCGAGACCGGCGGGGCCGTGCGGTCGCCGCCGGTGATGATCGAGGCGCCGAGGTCGTGGCTGCCCACGACGGCGGGGACCTTGCCGGCGTACGGCCCGTACTTGGCCCACCACAGCCCGACCACCAGCAGCGCCACGGCGATCCCGCCGAGCAGCCACAGCCGGCGGCGATCGGTGGTGGCTGGCTGCTCGGTGGTGCTCACCCGGGTCCTCTCGACGGCGGCGACCCGGTGCTCGAGCCGGGACCCATCCTGCTCCGATCCGGCCGATCCGGTTCACTGGGGCGGGTGACCGCGACCCGGCTGACCCAGTACGCACACGGCGGTGGGTGCGCGTGCAAGATCCCGCCCGGTGAGCTGGAGGCGGTCGTCGTCGGCCTCACCCACACCGGCCCGCGGGACCCGTCGGTCGACCTCGTCGTGGGGCTGGACGACGGCGACGACGCCGCGGTGGTCCGCCTCCCCGGCGGCCAGGGCCTGGTGCTGACCACCGACTTCTTCACCCCGGTGGTCGACGACGCGTACACCTTCGGCCGGATCGCCGCGGCCAACGCCCTGTCCGACGTCTACGCGATGGGCGGGCGCCCGGCGGTGGCGGTGAACCTGCTCGGCTGGCCGCGGGACGTGCTGCCCGCCGAGCTCGCCGCCGAGGTGCTGCGCGGCGGGCTGGAGGTGGCCCAGGAGGCCGGCTGCCACGTCGGCGGCGGGCACTCCATCGACTCCCCCGAGCCCACCTACGGCATGGCGGTCACCGGGCTGGTCGACCTGGACCGGCTGATCCGCAACGACCGGGCCGCCGCCGGGGACGCCATCTCGCTGACCAAACCGCTGGGCGTGGGCACCCTGAACAACCGGATGAAGGCCACCGGCGAGCCCTCCCCCGAGGCCATCGACTCGATGACCCGGCTCAACGCCGAGGCCTCCGTCGCCGCGGTCGCGGCCGGCATCCGGGCCGGCACCGACGTCACCGGGTTCGGCCTGCTCGGCCACCTCTACAAGATGGCCCGGGCCAGCGGTGTCACCGCCGTGGTCTCGGCCGCCGACGTGCCCTACCTGGCCGGGGCTCGGCAGTCGGTCGCCGACGGGTACGTCTCCGGCGGCACCCGGCGGAACCTGGACTGGGTGCGCCCGCACACCGACCTGTCCGCGGTCACCGAGGACGACGCCCTGCTGCTGGCCGACGCGCAGACCTCCGGCGGTCTGCTGCTGGCCGGGGAGGTGCCGGGGTCACCGGTGGTCGGGGAGTTCGTCGCCGCTGGAGAGTTCGCCGTCGTCGTCCGCTGATCCGCGCGGCCGTCGGGCGGGTCAACCCGCGCGGATGCCGGGCAGGTGAGGCCCCGTTAACGTGCGGGACCATGCTGGCTGCCTTCGTGTCGACCCCGTCCGCCGACGACCCGCTGTCCGTGCTGGAGGTCGGTGAGCGCCCCGCCCCCGAGGCCCGCGACGGGTGGGTGGTCGTCGACGTCAAGGCGGCCTCGCTCAACCACCACGACCTGTTCAGCCTGCGCGGCGTCGGTCTCCCGGTCGAGCGGATGCCGATGACCCTGGGCTGCGACGCCGCGGGCACCGACCCCGACGGCAACGAGGTGGTCGTGCACGCGGTCATCACCGGGACGCCGGGCTGGTCGGGCGACGAGACGCTGGACCCCAAGCGCTCCCTGCTGTCGGAGCTGCACCAGGGCACGCTGGCCGAGCAGGTGCTGGTGCCCGCCCGCAACCTGCTGCCCAAGCCCGCCGACCTGTCCTTCGCCGAGGCCGCCTGCCTGCCCACCGCCTGGCTGACCGCCTACCGGATGCTCTTCGTGAAGGCCGGGCTGCAGCCGGGGCAGACCGTGCTGGTGCAGGGCGCCTCGGGCGGCGTGGCCACCGCGCTCATCGCGTTGGGCCGGGTCGCCGGCTACCGGATGTGGGTGACCGGCCGGTCGGAGGAGAAGCGGGCCGCCGCCCTCGGGCTCGGCGCGGACCAGGCCTTCGAGACCGGTGCCCGGCTGCCCGAGCGGGTGGACGCCGTCATGGAGACCGTCGGCAAGGCGACCTGGTCGCACAGCGTGAAATCCCTGAAGCCCGGCGGGGTCATCGTCACCTCCGGCGCGACCACCGGCTTCGACCCCTCCGCCGAGCTCAACCGGGTGTTCTTCACCCAGCTGCGCATCCTCGGCTCGACCATGGGCACCCGCACCGAGCTCGAGCAGCTGGCGCAGCTGTGCGCCACCACCGGCCTGCGCCCGCAGATCGACGTCGAGATGCCGCTGGCCGACGCCCGCGACGGGTTCGAGCGGATGCTCGAGGGCCGCACCAACGGGAAGATCGTCTTCACCGTCTGACGTCGACGGCCGCCGTCCGCAGCAATGCGACGGCGGCCACCGCGGCCAGCGCCGCGGCCACCCCCGCACCTGCGAAGACGGTGTGCAGCTGGGTGAGCACGGCTGCGTCCACGGCTCGGTCGTAGGGCGCGCAGTCGGCCGGGGTGTCCGGGCAGGTGACCAGCGGGCTGGGGATCGCCCGGACCACCTCGGTGAACCGGCGCAGCGCGATGGCGGTCAGCAGCGAGAGCCCGACCAGCATCCCCACGGTGCGGGCGACGACGACCAGCGCGCTGGCGCTGCCGTGCACCCGCGAGGGCGTCACCGCCAGCAGCACCGCGTTCACCGGCGCCACGGCCAGGCCGAACCCGAGCCCGGCGGCCAGCAGCGCGACGGTGGAGGTCCAGCTGTCCAGGGAGGTGGCGTCCCACCGGGTCATCGCGACGAAGGCCAGCGCCGCCAGCGCCATCCCGGTCGCGGCGACCCAGCGCGGGGCGGTGCGCCGGCACAGCCAGCCACCGGCGACCGCGCCCACGGGGACGGCGACCAGCAGCTCCACCAGCACCAGCGCAGCGCCCAGCTGGTCGGTCTCGGTCGTGGCCCGGGCGAACAGCGGGATGTCGACCAGCGCGGCCACCAGCGCCACCCCGACCAGCAGGTTGACCACCAGCGCACCCCACGCGCCCACCGGCCGCAGCTCGGCCAGCGGCAGCAGCGGCTCCGCCGTCCGGCGCTCGTGCAGCACGAAGGCGACGGTCGCGACGGCGGCCAGCGGCAGCAGCACCGGGCCGTGGGCGACCACCTGGGTGGCCGGGTCGGCGGCCGCGAAGGCCCACACCAGGCTGCCCAGCGCCACCACCACGAGGACGGCGCCCAGCACGTCGACCTCCCGCGCCAGGGCCGGCAGCCCGCGTAGCGGCAGCACCGGGTGCGCGGCGGTGAGCGACCGCGCCACCAGCCCGGCCAGCGCGAGGACGGCGACGAGCACCAGCGGCGTCGTCCATGCCTGCGACGCCACGACCGGGACCCACCCGAGGCCGAGGGTGACGTCGGTGACGAGCGGCTCGGGCTCGGCCAGCTGCAGGGCGAGAGCTGTGGCGGCCACGACCGCGCACACCACGCCGACCACGTCCCGGCCGGGTCGCCGCGGCCCGCTGACCCGCAGGGCGAGCGCCAGCCCGACGCCGAGGACCAGGTTGAGCCAGAAGATCGCGCGCCAGTCGGCCACCGCGAGCACCGCGGCCCCGGCCAGCGGGCCGAGGACGGCGCCGGCCTCCTGCACGGCACCGACCACCCCGAGCGGGACGGCCCGGCGGTCGGGCGGCCAGCGGTCGGCGACCAGCGCGAGGGTGGCCGGGACCAGGCCTCCGGCACCGATGCCCTGCAGTCCCCGCCCGAGGACGGCCGGGCCCAGCGAGACCGCGGTGGCGGTCAGCAGCGAGCCCAGCGCGAACAGCACGAGGCACCCGACCAGCACCGGGACCCGGCCGCGCAGGTCCGCGAGGCGGCCCAGCAGCGGCAGCGTGGCGGTGTAGCCGAGCAGGAACCCCCCGATGATCGGGGTGGCCTCCTGCAGCTGGTCCAGACCGACGCCGACGCCGGTGAGGATGTCGGGCAGGGCGAGGACGACGACGTAGGTGTCGGCCGCCGAGACCAGGACCGCCAGCGTCGCCAGGACGACGGCGGCCCGCCCCGGCGCCGTGACCTCAGCCGGTGGGCGGTGCGGTGATGGAGACATCGGCCCCGTAGTCCGACAGCGCGATCGTGTAGCTGCCCTCGGCGTCGGCGGAGAAGAACGGCCCGGTCAGCTGGACCTGGCGCAGCTGACCGCTGTCGGTGGCGATGGAGTAGACGGCGTCGACGTCCTGCTCGGGGTCCTGGCTGGTGAGCAGCTCGGCGACGAGCTGGCCGGGCAGGGTGCCGCTGACCTGGCGGACCACCTCACCGTCGACCCGGGACTGCTCGCCCACGGTGGGTGCCTCGGTGGCGGTCAGCAGCTGGCTGATGCCCGACTCGGGGTCCAGCAGCGCCCCGGGGTCGCCGACCCCGATCACGGCCGGGTCGACGACGGAGAACCCGCTGGTCAGCGGCAGCTGTGCGTAGACGGTGCCGTCGACGGAGACGACCTGCACGTCGACCGCGCTGCTGCCGAAGGCCTGCACCTGCAGGGTGCCGCGGAAGGAGGCCGGCCGGGCGATGTCGCCCTCGCCGCCGAGCAGCGCCGACCCGTCCCCGGTCGCGCCGTCGCTGGTGAGCACGAAGTGCGCGCTGGACGCGTCGTCGAGCACGGTCTTGGCCCGGGACAGCAGGTCACCCGGTGACTCGTCGGAGCTGCCCCCGCCGCACCCGCCCAGCACCCCGACCAGTGCCACGGCGCCGAGCAGCACCGCCGCCGTCGTCCCTAGTCGCACGTGCCCTCCCCCGCCGGCCCCCGGGCGGGGACCCGGCCGGACAGTAGCGCGGGACGCCGACGGTTCAGCCGACGAGCGCGGCGATCCGCCGGGCCAGCTTGTCCCGGTCCTTGTGCGGGACGACGTCCAGCGCAGGCTCGATCTCCACCAGCCGCGCCTTCTGGGTGGTCAGCGCCCGGAAGAACGTGCCGGCGGTGACGCCGTGGTCGGGGCGGTGCACGACCTCGACGGCGTCACCGGCCCCGACCTCGCCGGTGCGCAGCACCCGGAGGTAGGCACCGCTGGCGCCGTGCGCGGTGAACCGCTTCACCAGGTCGGGGACGTCCCAGAAGCGGGCGAAGTTCGCGCAGGGGATGCGCGGGCCGGTGACCTGGAACAGCGCGCTGCCCACGGCCCAGTGCTCGCCCAGCACGGCGCCGGTCAGGTCGAGCCCCGTCGTCCGCAGGTTCTCCCCGAACGACCCGGCCGGCAGATCACGGCGCAGCTCGGCCTCCCACCAGGCGGCGTCCTCGTCGGCGTAGGCGTAGACGGCCTGGCCCTCGCCGCCGTGGTGCCTGCGGTTGACCTGCCGGTCGCCGTCCAGCGTCTCCTCGAGGACCGCGACCCGGCCCGTCAGGGGCCGCTTGCGGATCCCGGTCGATGCCGGCCGCTTGCCCGGCAGGGGCAGCAGGTCGCTGCCGGAGACGCAGACGGCCTCGACCCGGCCGGTCACTTCTTCGCGGGCTCGGCGTTGGAGAGCGCGGCGACGAATGCCTCCTGGGGGACCTCGACGCGGCCGACCATCTTCATCCGCTTCTTGCCCTCCTTCTGCTTCTCCAGCAGCTTGCGCTTGCGCGAGATGTCGCCGCCGTAGCACTTGGCGAGGACGTCCTTGCGGATCGCGCGGACGGTCTCGCGGGCGATCACCCGGGCGCCGACGGCGGCCTGGATGGGCACCTCGAACTGCTGGCGCGGGATGAGCTCGCGCAGCTTCCCGGCCATCATCACGCCGTAGCTGTAGGCCTTGTCCTTGTGCACGATCGAGGAGAAGGCGTCGACGGCCTCGCCCTGCAGCAGGATGTCGACCTTGACCAGGTCGGCCTGCTGCTCCCCGGCCTCGGCGTAGTCCAGGCTCGCGTAGCCGCGGGTTCGGGACTTCAGCGCGTCGAAGAAGTCGAAGATGATCTCGCCGAGGGGCAGCGTGTAGCGCAGCTCGACCCGCGACTCCGACAGGTAGTCCATGCCCGACAGCGACCCGCGGCGGCTCTGGCAGAGCTCCATGATCGTGCCGGTGTAGTCGCTGGGGGCGATGACGGTGGCGTTGACGATCGGCTCGTGGATCGCGGCCATCTTGCCGTGCGGCCAGTCGCTGGGGTTGGTGACGACGTGCTCGCTGCCGTCCTCCATCTCCACCCGGTAGACCACGTTGGGCGCGGTGGAGATCAGGCTCAGGTTGCTCTCGCGCTCCAGCCGCTCCCGGACGATCTCCAGGTGCAGCAGGCCCAGGAAGCCGACCCGGAAGCCGAAGCCCAGCGCGGCCGACGTCTCGGGCTCGTAGGTGAGCGCGGCGTCGTTGAGCAGCAGCTTGTCCAGCGCCTCGCGCAGCAGCTGGTACTCGCTGCCGTCGACCGGGTAGAGGCCGGAGTAGACCATCGGCTTGGGGTCGGAGTAGCCGCCGATCGGCTCGGTGGCCGCGGCGTGCTGCAGGGTGACGGTGTCGCCGACCTTGGACTGGCGGACGTCCTTCACCCCGGTGATGAAGTAGCCCACCTCGCCCACGCCCAGGCCCTCGACCGGCTTGGGTTCCGGTGAGATGACGCCGATCTCGAGCAGCTCGTGAGTGGCGCCGGTGGACATCATCTTGATCCGGTCGCGGCTGTTGATCCGGCCGTCGACGACGCGGACGTAGGTGATGACGCCGCGGTAGATGTCGTAGACCGAGTCGAAGATCATGGCCCGGGCGGGGCCCTCGTCGACGCCGGTGGGGGCCGGGATCTGCTCGACGATGCGGTCGAGCAGCTCGGGTACGCCCTCGCCGGTCTTGCCGCTGACCCGCAGGACGTCGTCGGGGTCGCAGCCGATGATGTGCGCGATCTCCGCGGCGTACTTCTCCGGCTGCGCCGCGGGCAGGTCGATCTTGTTGAGCACCGGGATGATCGTCAGGTCGTTCTCGATCGCCAGGTACAGGTTGGCCAGCGTCTGCGCCTCGATCCCCTGGGCCGCGTCCACCAGCAGCACCGCGCCCTCGCAGGCGGCCAGCGAGCGGGACACCTCGTAGGTGAAGTCCACGTGGCCCGGGGTGTCGATCATGTCCAGCACGTGCTCGACGCCGGCGTGCTCACCGGCGCGCGGGGCCCACGGCAGCCGCACGTTCTGCGACTTGATGGTGATGCCGCGTTCGCGCTCGATGTCCATGCGGTCGAGGTACTGGGCGCGCATCTGGCGCGCCTCGATGATCCCGGTGACCTCGAGCATCCGGTCGGCCAACGTCGACTTGCCGTGGTCGATGTGGGCGATGATGCAGAAGTTCCGGATGCGGGCCGGGTCGGTGCGGGCGGGAGCAGTCACAGTGCCTGCCATCGTCCCACGCCGCGGCGGCGAGCAGGAGCACCGCCGGGACCTGGGTCCGTCCGCGGACGTGGTGCGCACCGCACCACGGGCCGCTGGGCACGCCCCGGGTGGGCTGGTAGCCTGGCGAACCGGTCCGCAGGACGCCTGATGCGCTGTGGACGCTCGAGAAGACTTTCCCCGAGAAGACCCAGAGGCTCACGCGTGGCGAACATCAAGTCCCAGATCAAGCGGATCAAGACCAACGAGAAGGCGCGCCAGCGCAACGTCGCGGTCAAGTCCGCCCTGAAGACCTCGGTCCGGCGGTTCCACACCGCGGCCGACTCGGGGGACAAGGACGCCGCCGCCACCGCCCTGCGCAACGCCAGCAAGCTGCTGGACAAGGCCGTCAGCAAGGGCGTCATCCACAAGAACCAGGCCGCCAACCGCAAGTCGGCGCTGGCCAAGCAGGCCGCCTCGCTCTGAGGCCCCCGCTCCCTCGACGAGCCCCCCTCCCCGGCGCCGGGGACGGGGGCTCGTCGCGTTCCGGGGCCGGTTCAACGCCGGGCGCCCCGCCCCGCACCCGACGTCGCCCGCAGCTCGACGATCCGCCGCACGGCCCGCTCCAGCGCGTAGTCCGCGCTCGCGGCCACGCCCTTGACGTCGGCGTTGAGCTCCGCGACCACGCCGACGGCCTGCTGCAGGGCCGGGATGCTCCACCCCCGCGCCTGTGCCTGGGCCTTCTTGACCTTCCACGGCGGCATCTTCAGCTGCCGGGCCAGGTCACCGACGTTCGAGCTGCCCACCGCCGCCACCCGGGCCGCGGTGCGCACGCCGTCGGCGAGGGCATCGGCGACCAGGACGTGCGGCACCCCGCGGTCCAGCGCCCATCGCAGCATCTCGACGGACCCGGCGTTGTCGCCGACCAGCACCCGCTCGGCGACGGTGAAACCGGTGACCTCGGCCTGCCCGCGGTGGAAGCGGGCGACCGCGTCGGCGTCGATCGACCCGCCGAAGTCCGACACCAGCTGGCTGACCGCTGCCGACAGCGAGCGCAGGTCGTTGCCGACGGCGTCCAGCAGGGCGCCGGCGGCGTCGGCGGTGATCCGGCCGCCCACCCGCCGGACCTCGTTGCGCACGAAGCCCATCCGGTCACCGGGTGAGGTGAGCTTGGCGCAGGTGTCCTCGGCGGCGCCGGCCTTGCGGAAGGCCTGCAGCAGCGCCTCGTTGCGCCTCCCGCCGAAGTGCACCAGCACCAGCGTCAGGCCGTCGTCGGGGTCCTTCGCGTAGCTGAGGAGGGAGTCGACCAGCGCGCCCGCCGCCTCGTGCACCCCGGTGACCACCACGAGCCGGTGCCCGCCGAACAACGACGGGGCGAGCACGTCGGCCAGCTCGCCCACCGGGAGCCCGGCCGCGGCGAGCTCGTGCTCCTCGGACTCGGGGTCCTGCTGGCGGACCGCGGCCCGGACCTCGGCGACCGCCCGCGCGCGCAGCAGCTCCTCCTCGCCGACGACCAGCCGCAGCCGGGACAGCGGGGGCGGCGCGGAGGCGGTCTGCGGCACGCGGCCATCGTGTCACGGGGCTCCGACGATCCCGGGTGGCCCGGACAACTGCTGGGAACCCCTGGCCGGGTGCCGCGGCCACGGCGCGCTGGACGTCGTCCACCCCGCGTGCGGTCACCCCCCAGTCCCCCGCGTCACCGACCACCGCGAGGTCGCCCTCCAGGTCGGTGCGGTGCACCGGGACCTCGTCGACGGCCAGCAGGTCGAGCAACCGCGCAGCGGGGTGGCCGTAGTCGTTGTCGGCCCCCACCGACACCAGGGCCACGCGGGCACCGACCGCGGCCAGGAACCCCGGGTCGACGTCCCCGCTGCCGTGGTGGGGCACCTTCAGGACGTCGGCGCGCAGGTCGAGGTCCCCCTCGGCGAGCCGGGCCTCGCGGTCGGCACCGAGGTCGCCGGTGAACAGCGTGGTGATGCCGTGCTGGGTGACCCGGGCCAGCACGGACAGCGCGTTCGGGTCGACGCCGGCGCGGGCGTCGTCGGCCCCGGGGGCCAGCACCTCGATGGTCGCGCTGCCGACGGTCCGCTCCGTGCCGGCGGGCAGCACGACCAGCTCGCCGCCGGCGGCCGCGACCTGGTCGGCGACCCGCCCGACCCGGTCCTCGGTGGGGGCGAGCACGCCGGTCGCCACCTCGCCGACCTCGCGGCCGGCCAGGGCGCCCGGGAGGCCGGTGACGTGGTCGGCGTCGAGGTGGGACAGCAGCACCAGCGGGAGCCGCTCGACCCCGAGCCGGGTCAGGCACGCGTCGACCAGCACCGGGTCGGGACCGGCGTCCACCAGGACCGCGGCACCCTCGCCGGTGGGCAGGACCAGCGCGTCACCCTGGCCGACGTCGCAGGCGACGAGGACCGTCCCCGGGACCGGCCAGCCGTCGGCGAGCTGGCGGGCCGGCCAGCCCAGGACGACCACCCCCAGCACCGCCGCCACCGCCAGCGGCCGGGTGCGCGGCCAGCGGACCAGCGCCGCGGCGCCGGCGGCGAGGAGCGCGACCAGCAGGAGGGAGCCGGTGACCCCGGCGGGCCAGCCGAACGCGCCGTCGGGGACCGCGGCAGCGCGGTCGGCGACGAGCACCAACCAGCGGGTGGGCCATCCCGCGGCCCACACGAGCAGGTCGGCCGGTCCCGTCGCGACCGGTGCGACGAGGACGGCGAGCAGGCCGAGGACCGTGGCCGGGGCGACCGCGGGCGCGGCGAGCAGGTTCGCCGGCAGCGAGACCAGGCTGACCAGCCCGGACAGGCCGGCGACCAGCGGCGCGGTCACCAACCCCGCGGCGGCGCTCACGGCGAGGGCGTCGGCGACCGGGCCGGGCAGGCCCAGGACCCGCCAGCGGCGTGACCAGCCCGGTGCGAGCAGCACGATGCCGGCGGTCGCGACCACCGACAGGGCGAAGCCGCCGTCGGTGGCCAGGGCGGGGTCGACGACGAGCAGGACGCACACCGCCGCCGAGAGGGCGGGCACCGCGACCCGGGCCCGACCGGAGGCCAGGGCCAGCAGCGTCACCGCACCCATCGCACCCGCCCGCAGCACGCTGGGGCTCGGGCCGGCGAGCAGGACGAACCCCACCAGGCCGGCAGACCCCGCGACGGCCTGCCACCGCCGGTGCACGGCCCTCCGCCGCAGGGGCCGGAGCAGCAGCGCGAGCACGATGGCCACGTTGGCGCCGGAGACCGCGGTCAGGTGGCCCAGCCCGGCGCGGCGGAAGTCCGCGGTGACACCGGGCTGCATCCCGCTCGTGTCGCCGACGACCAGCCCGGGCAGCAGCCCCGCGGGATCGGGGGGCAGCACCCGCGCCGATGCGCTGCCGAGGCCCGCCCGGAGCTCACCGGCGATCGCCTGCGCCGGCCCGGGCCCGCGCTCGACGACGGGTGCCGTCCTCGCGCTGAGCGCCGCGACGGCCACGTCCCCGTCCTGGGCGGGACGGACGGTCGCGCGGACCGTCGCGACCGTGCCGGGCCGGACGCCGTCCCAGTCGGCGACCGGGCCGAACAGGACGACCGGCACCCGCCGCAGCGCCGGCCCGCCGACGACCTCCACGACCGTGGCGGGGACGAGCACCCTCGCCGGGCCCGGCCCGCCGGCCAGGGCGTGCGGCTGCTCGGCCACCTCGACCACCAGGGTCGCGGTGCTGCCCCGTTCGGCCAGGTCGAGCACGGGGGATGCGCCCCGCTCGGCGCCGCGGACGGCACCGGCGGCCGACGCCGCGAGCACCCCGGCGAGGGCCACCAGCGCGACCCGACGGCCAGCGCCCCGGCCGGAGCGGTGCACGGCGACCGCGGTGGTGACCGCCCCGGCCGACACGGCCAGGGCTGCGGTCGGGGGCAGGTGGAGCAGCGTGGTCGACCACACCGCCAGCGCCGGGGGCACCAGGCGCAGGTCGGTCCAGGACCACCGCTCCTCGACCCGTCGCCGCTGCACCCGCACGCGGGCGACGCTAGGGAGGCGCGGGGCCCGGTCGACCGGCCCGCGGCGATCTGTGGACGGGCCGGGCCGGTGTGGACGACGGGCGGCGGCTCGCCGGTCGACCTGCTACCCGGGATGTCAGACGGAGACCAACGGGGAGACCTCGGCGAACAGGGCCGGCCCGATGCCGCTGACGTCGTCGAGCTCCTGCACGCTCCCGAAGGGCCCGTGCTGGGCCCGGTGGTCGAGGATGCGCTGGGCGAGGACGGGGCCGATCCCGGGCAGCCCGTCGAGGTCGGCCAGCGTCGCGGTGTTCAGGTCGACCGTCCCGGCGGCCGGGGCGATCCCGGTTCCGGGGGACCCGGGGTCGGCCGCGCCGGGGACCCCGACGGCGATCTGCTGGCCGTCGGTGAGCAGGGCCGCCGCGTTGACGGCGGCGGGGTCGGTGCCCGGGAGGAGCCCGCCGGCCGCGGCGAGGGCGTCGGCGACCCGCGACCCCGCGGGCAGGGTCACCAGGCCCGGTGACACCACCAACCCGACCACGGAGACCACGACGACGTCCGCGGGTGGCGCGGTCGTGCCCGCGGCCGGCGGACCGCTGGTCGGGTCCGGCGACGTCGTGCTGGCTGCGGGCACGGCGCCGCCGTCGACGGGCGCGACGTCGGGCCGGCCCGTCCAGCTCCACAGCGCGACGGCGACCGCGGCGAGCACGGCCACCAACCACAGGGTCCGGGTGCCGTGCGGGCCCGGGTCCAGCCGCGTGCCGGCACCCGCGGCCCGGTGCCGGCCGGTCGTCGGTGCAGCGGTGCTCCCGGGCCCGACCGGCTCGGTCACCGCGGTCGCCGGCGCGGTCGTCCAGGCGTCGTCGTCCTCGCCGTCGTCGTCCTCGCCGAACTCGTCGGCGGGGAGGTCGTCGGTGGGGCGGCCACCCCTGGGCGGGCCGTCGGGCAGGTCGTCGGGCAGCCAGCCCCGTCGACCGGTGCCCTCGTCGAGCAACGCCCGCAGCCGGGCCCGGATGACGTCGGCGTCGTCGGTCCGCCGGGAGGAGAACAGCACGGCGCGGACCGTAGGCCCGTACGCCCAGGCGCGGACGCTCTCCGGCACATCTGTGGACAGGACCCCCAGCTGTGGATGGCAGCATGCAGCCCCATGCCGCCACGGGTAAGCCTGGCGCGGTGTCCCCGCTCCGCGACCCGTCCCGACGCAGCCCACCTGGCGGCGCTCGTCGGGCTGCTCGGCGGGGTGCTGGTGGAGCTGCTACCGGTCGGGGGCGGCGACCTGGTCGCGCAGCGGTGGTGGCAGTCCTGGGCCGCCTCCGGCGGTGGGCATCCGGTGGACCTGGCCTGGTACGCCGGCTCACCGGCCGTCTCCTACAGCCTGCTGGCGCCGTGGGTGCTGGCGCTGGTGGGCCCAGTCGTGGCAGGGGTGCTGAGCAGCACGGTCGGCGCGTGGGCGACGACCCGCCTGCTGGTGCGGGCGGGGGCGGTCCGGCAACGGGCGGTCGCGGTGCTCGGCGCCCTGGCGTTCCTGGCCGACCAGCTGTCGGGCCGGACGACGTTCGCGATGGGCGCGGCGGCGGGCCTGGTGGCGCTGCTGGTGGCCGGGCGGCCGGGGCCGGCGACGACGTGGCGGCGGCTGGCCGCCGGGTCGCTGGCGGCCCTGGCGGGTGCGCTGAGCCCGGTGGCCGGGGTGTTCGTCGGCCTCGCTGCGGTGGCCTGGTGGGTGGCAGGGTGGGTGGCCGGCGGTCGGAGGTCACGGTGCGGATCGCAGGTCGTGGCGCTGCTGGTGGGGGCAGCCGCGCCCCTGGGGACGATGCTGCTGCTGGGCGCCGCCGGGGGCCCGATGACCGGCAGCGCCCACCAGATGCTGGGCGCAGCCCTCGCCGCGGTGGTGGTGCTGGCGGTGGTCGGTCGCCGGCTGCCGGTGGTCCGGGTGGGCGCCGCGCTGACCGTGGCGGCGCTGCTCGCGGCATGGCTGGTGCCCGACCCGATGGGCTCGAACACGACCCGGCTGGTGCTGCTGTTCGCGGTGCCCGTGCTGGTGGCCGCGCCGGGCCGGCCGACGCTGCTCGCGGGTCTGGCGGCGCTGCTGGTGACGTGGGTGCTCCCCCCGCTGGTCCCGCAGGACCTGGTCCCGCGGGACACCGCGACGGTGGAGCGGGCCGCGGCGCCGCTGCTGGCGGAGCTGCACAGCCGGGGCCCGGTGGGCCGGGTCGAGGTGGTGCCGCTGGCCGACCACTCGGACGCCGCGATGGGGCACCAGGTGCCCGTGGCCCGGGGCTGGACCCGCCAGCTGGACGTCGCCCGGAACCCGGTGTTCTACGACGGGAGCCTGGATGCCGCCAGCTACCTCGCCTGGTTGCGCGCGCGTGGGGTGTCCTACGTGGCGCTGGCCGAGCAGCGGCCGGACTGGGCCGGCCGCGAGGAGGCCGCGCTGGTCCGTCGGGGCGTGCCCGGGGTGGACCGGGTGTGGTCCGACGGCACCTGGTCGCTCTACGCGGTCGAGGGCCCGGGCGTGGTGCTCTCCGGCGACGCGCAGGTGCGCAGCAGCGACCGGCGGGAGCTGGACCTCTCGGTCGGTGGCGCCGGCGACGTCGTGCTGTCGCTGTTCTGGGACGACCGGTTGACGCTGGTCGGTGACGGCTGCCTGCAACCGGGTGCGGTGGCGGGCACGGTCCGGCTGCGGGCCGCCTCCGCCGGGACGGTCTCCGTCACCAGCAGCTGGCGGCCGTCCGGGCACTGCTGACCCGGAGGGCGGCCGCGCTCAGGCGTCGACGCCCGCGGGGGTGGCCGTGGGGTCGACGACCACCCCCAGTGCACCGGGGCCGACGTGGGCACCGATCGCGGCGCCGAGCTCGCTGACGTAGAGGTCCTGCACGCCCGGTACCCGCTCCCTCAGCTGGTCGGCGAGCGCGTCGGCCCGCGCTGCCGCCGCCAGGTGGTGCACCGCCAGGGACACCGGCCGGTCGCCGCACAGGTCGGCCACGCGCTGCACCAGCTTCGCGACCGCGCGCGAGGTGGTGCGGACCTTCTCCAGCGCCACGATGCGCCCGTCCTGCACGTGCAGCACGGGCCGCACGGCGAGGGCCGTGCCCAGGGCCGCCGCCGCGGGTCCGATCCGGCCACCACGCCGCAGGTGGTCCAGGGTGTCCAGGACGAACAGGGTGCTGCCGGCGTCCGCGGTCCGCTGCGCCGCCGCCGCCACCTGGTCCGCCTCGGCCCCGGCCGCCGCGGCCCGGGCGGCGGCCAGCACGGCGAAACCGGTGCCCATGGCCGCGGTGCGGCTGTCGACGACGGTCACCAGGTGCTCACCGACCTGCGCCGCGGCCGTGCGCGCCGCGTCCCAGGTGCCCGACAGCTCGCGGGACAGGTGGACCGAGACGATGCGGTCGGCGCCGGTGTCCAGGCGCCGGCGGTAGGCCGCGACGAAGTCGCCCGGGGTGGGCCTGGAGGTGGTCACGTGTTGGCCCTTCACCGCCAGCGTCCGGGCCACCTCGGCAGGCCCCACGTCGACGCCCTCGCGGCCGGAGCGCCCGGTCAGCACCACGTAGAGCGGCACGACCTCGACGTCGAGATCCGAGACGAGCGGACCGGGCAGGTAGGCCGTGGAGTCGGTGACCACGGCGACCGGCATGGGCGCGAGGCTAACCGGCTGCCCCCGCGCCGGCGCAGGGCAGCCACCGGCCGCAGGCCGCGGCCGGCATGCGGGACGGCAGGGTCAGGACAGGGCGTCGGCGTCCGTCGGAGCCGGCGGGGCCTCCTCCGGCGTGGCGCCGGCCGCGACCGGTTGCCCGCCGGCAGCGGGTGCGGCGTCGGCGACGCCGGCCGCCTCCGCGACGTCCGGGCCGGTGTCGGCACCGGAGCGGCGCGGGATGCCCGGTGCGCCGCCCGTGGCCGAGGCGTTGTGCCGCAGCACCCGCCAGCGGCTGCCCTGGTGGGCGAGCTCGGTCCAGTGGCAGTTGCCGAGGGGGCCGAAGATGCGGCGGTGCTCGGGACCCAGGCTCAGCAGTGCCTCGATCAACCGGCCGCCCGTCCCGCCGTGGGTGACCAGGACGGCCACCGGGGCCGGGGGCAGGTCGGCGACGGCAGCCAGCGCCCGGCGGGCCACGTCGGCGGGGTCCTCGCCACCGCGGCCGCGGACCGGACGGCCGTGCGTCCAGTCCGCGTACTGCTCGGGCAGGTCGCGGGCGACGTCCTCGCGGGTGCGGCCCTCCCAGCTGCCCAGACCGTGCTCGCGCAGCCGTGGCTCGATCCGCAACCGGGTGCCCAGGGAGTCGGCGAGCGCCTGCGCGGTGTCCCGTGCCCGGACCAGGTCGCTGGTCACGACCAGCGCCTCGGCCGGCAGCTCGGCCGCCAGCGCCTCCGCCGCCCGGCGCGCCTGGGCCCGGCCGGTGTCGTCCAGCGGCGGGTCGAGCTGGCCCTGGAAACGCCCGCTGGCGTTCCACTCGGTGCGGCCGTGCCGCCAGACCAGGACCCGTGCCACGCTCGGTGCGGTCTGTTCCCCCGTGCCCACGCTCACCGGTCGGGGTCGGTCTGCCCGGGCACGTCCGCGTCACCGGCAGCCGTGTCCTCACCACCCGGGGCGTCGCCGGGGGCCGGGGTGCCCCCGGCGGTCGTGCCGTCCGGCGAGGACGGCAGTGCGCTGTCGACGAACGGGATCACCGGGCAGTCCTTCCACAGCCGCTCGAGGGAGTAGTAGGCACGCTCCTCGGCGTGCTGGACGTGCACCACGACGTCGACGAAGTCCAGCAGCACCCACCGGGCCTCGGCCACGCCCTCGCGGCGCACGGCCTTGATGCCGTGCTGGCGCAGCCGGTCCTCGACCTCGTCGACGATGGACTGCACCTGCCGCTCGTTGGGGGCCGACGCCAGCACGAAGGCGTCGGTGATGGCCAGCCGGTCGCTGACGTCGACGATCGACACGTCGGTGGCGAGCTTGTCGGCGGCGGCCTGGGCGGCCACCAGCGCGGTCTCGCGGGCCTCGGTCGAGGCGGTCATCGGGGGATCTCCTGGAGCTCGGTGGTGCCGGGGTCGGGGTCGACCGCCGGCGGGGGGACGGGGGCGTCGGTGTGGCGGACGCCGGTGCCGGGCAGCAGCTGCCCGGGCGGGGTGGCCGGGACGCCGTCGCGGTAGAGGCCGCGCTTCTCGATGTACTGCACCACGCCGTCGGGGACGAGGTACCAGACCGGCATGCCCCGCCGGACCCGGTCGCGGCAGTCGGTCGAGCTGATCGCCAGGGCGGGGATCTCGACCAGGCTCACGCCGTCGGCCGGCAGGTCCGTGCTGGCCAGCTGGTACCCGGGCCGGGTGACGCCGACGAAGTGGGCGAGGTCGAACAGGTGCTCGGTGTCGCGCCACCCGACGATCTGGGCCAGCGCATCGGCGCCGGTGATGAAGAAAAGCTCGGCGTCGGGTCGCTGCCGGTGCAGGTCGGTGAGCGTGTCGATGGTGTAGGTGGTCGTACCGCGGTCGACGTCGACCCGGCTGACCGAGAACCGCGGGTTGGACGCGGTGGCGATGACGGTCATGAGGTAGCGGTCCTCGGCGTGGCTGACCTGCCGGTCGGCCTTCTGCCACGGCTCACCGGTCGGCACGAAGACGACCTCGTCCAGCTCGAACAGGCTGGCCACCTCGCTGGCCGCCACCAGGTGACCGTGGTGCACCGGGTCGAAGGTGCCACCCATCACGCCCAGCCGACTGCCCGCCACCGGAGCAGCGTAGCCCGGTCCGCCGGTGGCCAGCGGGGCGATCGTGCAGGTCGACGGGCACGCGTGCGGGCCGGTCCGACCCTCGCCTGCTCGGCGTGGGCGGACCGGCCCCCGGCCGGCGCCCCCGTGCCGCCGGCCGGCCGGCCGACGGGTTCCCCGGTCGGCGCGTGGAGGCATCCCTGCCTCCACGCTGACCAACGGCACTGCCCGGTCCGGGTTACGGCCGGGAACGGAGAAAAATCGTTGCGCGCCATGGAATCGAACCCACGGCGGGTTCACAGGGTGGTGACGAACTCCGCGAGCTGGGCGGCGTTGCGCACCTCGACCATCGGGATGACCTCGGCGTACCGGTCGGCGGCGGAGTCACCGCTCCCCCACAGCCGGGCCGGCTCCGGGTTCAACCAGTACGCCGACCGCGCGCGGCGCACCAGGTCGGCCAGCACAGGCAACCCGGGCTGGCGGTAGTTCGTCCGCCCGTCCCCCAGCACCAGCAGCGACGTCTTCGGGCCGACCGCGGTCGCCCACTTCTCGGCGAACACCCCGAGGGCGTTGCCGTAGTCGCTGTGGCCGTCGAAGGTCACCACCTCGGCCTCCCGGCCGATCCGCTGCACCGCGTCGGCGACGTCGGCGCCGGGTGCGAAGAACCGCGTCACCTCGTCGGTGGAGTCCACGAACGCGAAGGCCCGGACGCCGGAGAAGTGCTCCCGCAGCGCCTGGGTGAGCATCAGGGTGAAGTGGCTGAACCCGGCCACCGACCCGCTGATGTCGCACAGCACGACCAGCTCGGGCTTGTGCACGGTGCGCGGCTTGTGGTGGGTCACCACGGGCACCCCGCCGGTGGCCAGCGACGCCCGCACGGTGCGGCGGAAGTCCAGCCGGCCCTCCCGGCCCATCCGGCGCTTGGCCGACAGCCGGGCGGCCAGCCGCCGGGCCAGCGGCGCCACCGACCGGCGCAGCTCGGCGAGGTCGGCCGACTGGGCCCGCAGGAAGTCCACCTGGTCGGCCAACGGCTTGACCGCCGTCCGGGCGACCCGGTCGCGACCGCGCTCGGCCGCGGACCGGCGACGGACCTCGGCCTCGACCGCGGCCCGGAAGGCGGCCAGCCGCTCCCGGACGGTCTGCCGGGCGACCTGCTCGGCCAGGCCGCCGCGGTCGGCGCCGCCGAGCAGGCCGTCCAGCAGCTGGGAGACCAGGGTGTCCGGGGACAGCGCCCGCAGCACCCGGTAGGAGAAGAAGGACTGCCCGGACGCCGAGGGCTGGCCCTGGCCGAGCTGGTCGACGGCGGTCCGGGCGAAGCGGCGCAGCGCCTCCTCGTCGCCGTCCAGCAGCCGGCGCAGCAGCTCCTCGCGCAGCTGCGCGGCCAGGGCGGCGTGCCGCTCGGCGTCCGTCGTCCCGTCGTCGGGGGTCGCCTCGGTGTCGGCGTCGTCCTCGGCGGGAAGCGAGGGCCGGTCCGACAGCGGCCACCACAGGTCGAACAGCACGTCGTAGGTCGGGCGCTGCGCCGCCCGCTGCAGCAGGACGGCGGCCAGCCCGTGCCGCAGCTGCTCGCGGTCGAGCAGGTCGACGGCGGTGAGCACCTGGGCGGCGTCGACGGCGGCGGAGATGCCCACCGGGATGCCGGCCTCGCGCACCGCCCGCACGAAGCCGTCGAGGTGGGCCGGGAGGCCGCCGTCGACCATCAGTTCAGCCGCAGCTCGGCGGCGGCCCGGGTCTGGTCGCTGGCGTGCTTGAGCACGACACCCAGGGTCTCGCGGACCTCGTCGTTGCCCAGGGTGTCCAGGCCCAGGGCGAGCAGGGTCTGCGCCCAGTCGAGGGTCTCGGAGATCGACGGCGACTTCTTCAGCTCCATCGCCCGCAGCGCCCGCACGGTGCGCACCAGCTGCTCGGCCAGCGCGGGCGCGAGCTCGGGCACGCGGGACAGCACGATCTCCCGCTCCCGCTCGGCGCTGGGGTAGTCCAGCGCCAGGTAGAGGCAGCGTCGCTTGAGCGCCTCGGACAGCTCGCGGGTGGCGTTGGAGGTGAGCACCACCATCGGCCGGCGGGTGGCCACGATGGTGCCGATCTCGGGGATGGTGACCTGGAAGTCGCTGAGCACCTCCAGCAGCAGGCCCTCGACCTCGACGTCGGCCTTGTCGGTCTCGTCGATGAGCAGCACGGTGGGGTCGGTCCGGCGGATGGCGGTCAGCAGCGGGCGGGAGAGCAGGAACTCCTCGCCGAAGACGTCGTCGTGCAGGTCGCCCCAGTCGGCGCCGCCGTCGGCGCCCTGGGAGGCCTGGATGCGCAGCAGCTGCTTCTTGTAGTTCCACTCGTAGAGCGCGCGGGCCTCGTCCAGGCCCTCGTAGCACTGCAGCCGGATCAGGTCCGACGACGTCGCCGTGGCCAGCGCCTTCGCCAGCTCGGTCTTGCCGGTGCCGGCCGGCCCCTCGACCAGCAGCGGCTTGCCCAGCCGGTCGGCCAGGAACACCGTGGTGGCGATCTGGGCGTCCGGGAGGTACCCGGCAGCGGCCAGCCGCGCGGACACGTCCGCGACGTCGGCGAACCGGGCGGCCTGCTGCGCGTGGGTCACGGGGCTCCTATCGGGTGTGGCCGGAACCGGTCACGACGTAGGTGGTGGAGGTCAGCTCGGGCAGACCGAGCGGGCCGCGGGCGTGCAGCTTCTGGGTGGAGATGCCGATCTCGGCGCCGAACCCGAACTCGCCGCCGTCGGTGAACCGGGTGGAGGCGTTGACCAGGACGGCGGCGGCGTCCACCCCGGCGACGAAGGCCGAGATCGCGATCGCCGAGTCGGCGAGGATGGCCTCGGAGTGCCCGCTCCCCCACACCGCGATGTGGTCCAGTGCGGCGTCGACGTCCTCGACCACCCGCACGGCCATGTCCATCGACAGGTACTCGGTCGCCCAGTCCTCGTCGGTCGCCGGGACGACGGCGTCGTGCGCGGCGCGGGCTGCGTCGTCGCCGTGCAGGGTGACCCCCGCGTCGACCAGCGCGGCGAGCAGCCGCTCGCGCTGCGGGTAGTCGCGGTGCACCAGCAGCGTCTCCGCGGAGTTGCAGACGCTCACCCGGTGGGTCTTCGCGTTCAGGACGACGGCCTCGGCCACCGCGGGGTCGGCGGAGGCGTCGACGTAGACGTGGCAGTTGCCGACCCCGGTCTCGATGACCGGCACCGTGGACTCGCGGACCACCCGCTGGATCAGCTCGGCGCCACCGCGCGGGATGACGACGTCCACCAGGCCGCGCGCGTTCAGCAGCTCCCCGACGCTGGCCCGCTCGGCGGGCAGCAGCTGCACGCAGTCGTCGGGCAGGCCGGCCTTGGCTGCGGCCTCGGCGAGCACCTGCACCAGGGCGACGTTGGTCCGGTACGCCGAGGCGGAGCCGCGCAGCAGTGCGGCGTTGCCGCTCTTCAGGCACAGGCCCGCGGCGTCCACCGTCACGTTCGGCCGGGCCTCGTAGACGATGCCCACGACGCCGAGCGGGACCCGGACCTGGCGCAGCTGCAGCCCGTTCTCCAGGGTCGACCCGCGGACGACGTCGCCCACCGGGTCGGGCAGCGCGACGAGCTGGCGCAGCGCCTCGGCCACGCCGGCGACCCGGTCGGCGTCCAGCCGGAGCCGGTCCAGCATGGCGTCGGGGGTGCCCCCGGCGCGGGCGGCCTCGACGTCGGCGGCGTTGGCGGCCAGGACGTCGTCGGTGTGCGCGACCAGGGCGTCGGCCATCGCCAGCAGGGCGCCGTCCTTCGTGGCGGTCGGCAGCGTGCGCAGCACCCGGGCGGCGGCGCGGGCGCGACGGGCGGCGTCGCCGATCAGGGGCAGCTCGACCTCGGGCACGCGGCCGAGCTTACGCAACCGTCAGCGTTGACCGTCACGGAAACCGACGTGACCCCGCGCCGCCCGCTGCCTAGCGTGCCCGGCATGACCCAGGTGCCCCAGCTCCGCGACGGCGAGGTGCTGCTCCGGGCGCACGCCGAGGCCGACCTCGACGCGGTCTGGGAGCAGTGCCAGGACCCCGAGATGCAGCGCTTCACCACGATCCCGGTCCCCTACGCCAGGGACCAGGCCGCCGGGTTCCTCGACCGCGTCCGCGCGGGCTGGGCCGACGACTCCACCGCGTCCTGGGCGATCGAGGTGGCCGGCCGGTTCGCCGGCACGGTGGATCTGCGCTTCGGCGAGGGCTGGGCGTCGGTCGGCTACGGCCTGCACCCGTGGGCCCGCGGCCGCGGCGTCATGACGACGGCGGTCGGCCTGGCCCTGGACTGGGCGTTCACCGAGCGCGGCGTCGCCGGCGTCCGGTGGGAGGCACTGGTCGGCAACGAGCCGTCCCGGCGGGTGGCGAAGAAGTGCGGGTTCACGATGGAGGGCACCGCACGAGGGATGTCGGTGGCCCGCGGCGTCCGGTACGACGCCTGGCTGGGCAGCCTGCTGGCCGAGGAGTGGCGGGCCCGGGCCCCCTCGGCCGGTTGACCATCGTCTCGTGCAGGTCGGCCACGCCGACGACCGGCGCGTCCGAGCTGCAGATGACGATGATCAGCTGCGGCGGGACGCGGACGGGGAACGCCTCAGCCGCGGAGGGCGCGCAGCGCGGCCTTGCGGGCGTCGCCGGTCAGCCGGTCCAGGAAGACTCTCCCGTCCAGGTGGTCGACCTCGTGCTGCAGGCAGCGGGCCATGAGTCCCTCGCCCTCCAGCCGCAGGGGCTTGCCCTCGACGTCGAAGCCCTCGGCGGCGCACCACATCGCCCGCACCGTGGGGGCGTAGAGACCGGGCACCGACAGGCAGCCCTCGTCGCCGTCCTGGGTCTCCTCGCTCCGCTCGACGATCACCGGGTTCACCAGGTGGCCGATCTCGTCGTCGACGTTGTAGGAGAACACCCGCAACGAGACCCCGATCTGGTTGGCCGCCAGGCCGGCCCGGCCGGGGTGGTCGACGGTCTCCTCCAGGTCGCGGACCAGCGCCGCCAGCGACGCGTCGAAGGCCAACACCGGGTCGCAGGGGGTGCGCAGCACCGGGTCACCGAGCTCACGGAGGGGACGGACGGCCACGCGGGGATCCTCTCAGGCGCCCGCGCGCGTGCGGACGAGCACCATCTCGTCGCGGTGCACCACCTCGCGGCGGTGCTCCGGGTCCAGCTCGGCGGTCTTGCGGCCCAGCAGCGCCGGCAGCTCGCGGGCGTCGTAGGAGACCAGGCCGCGGGCGACGACGACGCCGTCCGGCCCGACCAGCTCGACGGGGTCGTCGGCGAGGAAGTCCCCGGCCACCCCGGTGATGCCGGCGGCCAGCAGCGAGGCGCCTCGGTCGCGGACGGCCGCGACCGCGCCGGCGTCCAGCAGCACCTGCCCGCGGGGCCGGGAGGCGTAGCGCAGCCAGAACTGCCGGGCGGAGGGACGCCGGCCGTGGGCGGGGAACAGCGTGCCCACCTGCTCCCCCGCGAGCGCCGCCCCGGCCTGCGCGGTCGAGGTGACGACGACCGGGACGCCGGCCCGCGCGGCGATGAACGCGGCCTCGACCTTGGTCGCCATGCCGCCGGTGCCCACACCGTTCCGCGACGCCGACCCCAGCACGACCGACGCCAGCTCGGCGGGGTCGGAGACGGTGTCGATCCGCGACGCCGCGCCCTCGCGGGGGTCGCCGTCGTAGACCGCGTCGATGTCGGACAGCAGGACCAGCGCGTCGGCGACCGCGAGGTGGGCCACCAACGCGGCCAGCCGGTCGTTGTCGCCGAACCGGATCTCCTCCGTGGCGACCGTGTCGTTCTCGTTCACGACCGGCACCACGCCCAGGGCCAGCAGCCGGTCGACGGTCTGCCGGGCGTTGCGGTAGTGCCCGCGGCGGGTCAGGTCGTCGGCGGTGAGCAGCACCTGGCCCACGGTGGCGCCGTGCGCGGTGAACGCCTCGGCGTAGGCGGCCATCAGCCGCAGTTGGCCGACGCTGGCCGCCGCCTGCGCGGTGGCCAGGTCCCGGGGCCGGCCGGTGATGCCCAGCGGCGCCAGACCGGTGCCGATCGCGCCGGAGGACACCAGCACGACCTCCCGCCCCGCGGCCCGCAGCCCGGCGAGGACGTCGACCAGGGCGCGCAGCCGGTCGGTGTCCAGGCCGTGCTCCAGCGAGGTGAGGCTGGAGGAGCCGACCTTGACGACCACCCGGTGCGCGCCGGCGACCGCCGCGCGGCTCACGGCTCGTCGTCCCAGCTCGGGTCCGGGTCGTCGAGGCTGTCCTCCGGGTCCAGCAGCTCGTAGGGCGTACGGCGGCGGCGCTTGGCGGCCAGCCGCTCCTCGGCCCGCGGCCGGTGGTTGCTCTCCAGCCGGGCGTCGGTGCCGCGGCCACCGAGGCCGGCGGTCTCCTCGACGGTGAGGGTGCCGGCGGGCAGGGTCGGCTCCCAGTCGAAGGTGACGTCGCCGACGGTGATCGCGTCGCCGGGCACGGCGCCGGCCTTGGCCAGCTCGATCTCCACCCCGAGCCGGTTGAGCCGGTCGGCGAGGTAGCCCACGGCCTCGTCGTTGGAGAAGTCGGTCTGCCGGACCCAGCGCTCGGGCTTGAGGCCCAGCACCACCCACCCGCCGGTGCGGGCGTCGGGCTGCACGCTGAACCCGCCGTCGTCGACCGCGCGCGGGGTGAGGGTGATCCGGACGGCGTCGGGGGCGGGCAGCGAGGCGCGGTGCGCCTCGACCTCGCGGGCCAGGGCGAAGCCGAACTCCGCCAGCCCCTCGCCGGTGACCGCGCTGATCGGGAACACCTGCAGGCCACGCGCCTCCAGGGTGGCGCGGACCAGGTCGACCAGCTCGCGGCCGTCCGGGACGTCGATCTTGTTGAGGACGGCGATGCGCAGCCGGCCGACGAGGTCGAGCTCGTCGTCGTACTCGCGCAGCTCGTGCTCGAGGGCGTCGATGTCGGTCTCGGGGTCGCGGCCGGGCTCCATCGTGGCCATGTCGACCACGTGCACCAGGACGGCGCAGCGCTCGACGTGCCGCAGGAACTGCAGGCCCAGGCCCTTGCCGGCCGACGCACCGGGGATGAGGCCGGGGACGTCGGCCATCGTGTAGGTGACGTCGCCGGAGCGGATGACGCCGAGGTTGGGCACCAGCGTGGTGAACGGGTAGTCGGCGATCTTCGGCTTGGCGGCGCTCATCGCGGCCACCAGCGAGGACTTGCCCGCCGACGGGAAGCCGACCAGGCCGACGTCGGCGACGCTCTTGAGCTCGAGGACGGCGTCGACCTCCTCGCCGGGCTCGCCGAGCAGCGCGAAGCCCGGGGCCTTGCGGCGGGCGTTGGCCAGCGCGGCGTTGCCGAGGCCGCCCTTGCCGCCGGCGGCGAGCACCAGCCGGGTGCCCACGCCCATCAGGTCCGCGACCACCTCACCGCCGATGCTGACGACGGTGCCCTCGGGGACGCGCAGCACGGCGTCCTCACCGCGTGCGCCGTTGCGGTGCCCGCCGGCGCCGGGCTTGCCGTTGGGCGCCTTCTGGTGCGGGTGGTGGTGGAAGTCCAGCAGCGTGTGCACGCTGGCGTCGACGACGAGGACGACGTCGCCGCCGTCACCGCCGTTGCCGCCGTCCGGCCCGCCGAGGGGCTTGAACTTCTCGCGGTGCACGGAGCTCACACCGTGGCCGCCGTTGCCCGCGGTGACGTGCACGGTCACGCGGTCGACGAACGCGGCCACGGTGGTACCTCTCAGACGATCGGTGGTGCGGACGCAGCAGGGGCCCGGCGGAGGGTCATCCGCCGGGCCCCTGCTGGTGGAACGTGTGCTGGTGTCAGCTGGCCGGCTCGAGGGCCGGCTCGACGAGCTGGACGTTCACCACGCGACGGCCACCGCGACGGCCGAACTCGACCGCACCGGGGGTGAGGGCGAACAGGGTGTCGTCCTTGCCGCGGCCGACGCCGAGGCCGGGGTGGAAGTGGGTGCCGCGCTGGCGGACGATGATCTCGCCGGCCTTGACGACCTGGCCGCCGAAGCGCTTGACGCCCAGGCGCTGGGCGTTGGAGTCACGACCGTTGCGGGACGACGATGCGCCCTTCTTGTGAGCCATGGCGTGCTCAGCCCTTCTTCTCGGAACCGATGGCGGTCACCACGACCTCGCTCAGCGGCTGACGGTGCCCCTGGCGCTTGTGGTAACCGGTCTTGTTCTTGAACTTGTGGATGCGGATCTTCGGGCCCTTGCCGTGCTCGACGATCTCGCCGGTGGCGGTGACCTCCGCCAGCGCGTCGGCGTCGCTGGTGACGGTGTCGCCGTCGACCAGGAGCACCACGGGGAGGGTCACGGTGTCGCCGGCCGACCCCTCGAGACGGTTGACGGTGAACCGGTCACCGACAGCCACCTTGTGCTGCTTCCCACCGGCCTTGACGACTGCGTACACCACTGACTCCTCGATAGGTCTCTCGTTGTCCTGGGCGCACCCCGGCGCGGGCCGGTGTGCGGGACGGGCTGCTCACGCACCCGGGGCCCGCGGCCGACTGCGCACGAGGCGCAGGGCAGCAGCCACTCCGGACGGAGCAACCCGGCTAGCGTACCCGAGCCCGACGGCCGGGGTCGAACCCCTGTGCCGGACACCGCGTCCGCGCTGCGGCCCGGGGCGGGTGCCCCGGGCCGCAGCAGGTCACTCGGCCGGCGGTCCGGCCGGTCGGCTGGCCGCGCGCCGCCGCCG
>NZ_JAMXRZ010000054.1 GCF_024124375.1 Klenkia sp. PcliD-1-E | reverse complement strand
CGTCCACGGTGACCGCGACGACGGTGCGGCCCCGCCGTTGCTGCTCGACCGCGGTCGCCGGGCCGGCGGCGGCGACCGCGACCACCCGGCCGGCGACCGTGCCGGTGACCCCGCGGCCCACGGCTGCCCGGAACCCCGCCACCGGGGACGTCGCGAGCCCCCGCTCGCGGGCCGCGGCGACCAGCGCGCGGCCGACCGGGTGCTCGCTGGGCTCCTCCACCGACGCGGCGAGCGCCAGCAGCTCGTCCTCCGTCGTGCCGGGGGCCGGCCCGGTGGCGACGACGGTCGGCGTGCCGTCGGTGAGCGTGCCGGTCTTGTCGACCACCACGGCGCTGACCTGGCCCAGCCCCTCCATCGCGACGGCGGAGGTGACCAGCACCCCGCGCCGGCCGGCGGTGGCGATCGCCGACAGCAGCGGCGGCATGGTCGCCAGCACCAGGGCGCACGGCGAGGCCACGACCATGAAGGTCATGGCCCGCAGCAGCGCGTCCTGCAGCGCCGCGCCCAGCGCCAGCGGGACCGCGAAGACGGCCAGGGTGGCGGCGACGACGCCGACGGCGTAGCGCTGCTCGACCTTCTCGATGAACAGCTGGGTGCCGGCCTTGGTCTCCGCGGCCTGCTCCACCAGGGCCCCGATCCGGGCGACCACGCTGTCGTGCGCCGGCCGGCCCACCTGCACGACGAGCGCGCCGGTGCCGTTGACGGTGCCGGCGAACACCGAGTCGCCGGGGTGCCGGTCCACCGGCATCGGCTCCCCGGTGATCGAGGCCTGGTCGACCTCGGAGGCACCCTCGACCACCCGGCCGTCGGCGGGCAGCCGGTCGCCCGGGCGCACCAGGACCCGATCCCCGACCTGCAGGTCCGCGGCGGGTACCCGCCGCTCGCCGTCACCGGTCAACAGGGTCGCCTGCTCGGGCGCGAGGTCGGTCAGCGCCGAGACGGCGTCGCGGGTGCGCCGGGTCGCGAAGGCCTCCAGCGCCCCGGAGGTGGCGAAGATGACGATGAGCAGGGCGGCGTCCAGGGCCTGGCCGATCGCCAGCGCGCCGGCCGCGGCCAGGACCATCAGCAGGTCGACGTCCAGGGTCCGTGCGCGCAGCGCCTGCCACCCACCGACGGCCGGCTCCCAGCCGCCGGCGCCGCAGCAGGCCAGGTACGCGGCCCAGGTGAGCGCGGCGGGGGCACCGGCGAGCTGGAGCACGAGGCCGAGGACGAACAGGCCCAGCGACACCGCGGCCCAGCGCACCTCGGGCAACGTCGCCGCCACCCGGATGCCCGCGGCGGGCCGGAGCGAGCGGGAGGGGGTCCGGTCCAGGGTCGCGGTCACCGGTGGGACAGTACCTGCGCATACGTGAAGGTGTGCAGGTGTGCACCCCCGCGGCGTCGGGCACGACGTGGCCGTGGAGGAGCGCGCGGAGGAACTCGCCCGGCGGGTGCACGCCGGCCAGGTCGACAAGGCGGGCGAGGACTACGTCACCGCCCACGTGGCCGACGTCGTGGCGCGGCTGGAGCCCGACGACGAGGTGGGCCGCACGGTCGCCTGGCTGCACGACACCGTCGAGGACGGCCCGGCCGGCACCCGCGACGAGCTGGTCGCGCAGTTCCCCGACCAGGTGGTGGACGCCGTCGACGCGCTGACCCATCGGCCCGGCGAGGAGCGCGCCGCCTACTACCGGCGGGTGGCGGCCAGCCCGCTGGCGCTGCGGGTCAAGCACGCCGACCTGGGCTCCAACACCGACCCCGACCGGCTCGCCCGCCTCGACCCGGCCACCCGAGAGCGGCTGGAGGACAAGTACCGCACCGCACGGGAGGCCCTCGGCCTCTGACCGGCGACTGGCAGGGTGGGGGCGTGTCCGTCGCCGCTCTCGTCCTCGCCGCCGGGGGCGGCTCCCGTTACGGCATGCCCAAGGCGCTGGCCCCGCTGCCGGGCGGCGAGCTGTTCGTCGAGCGGGCCGCGCGCACCGCCCGCGCGGCCTGCGACCCCGTGCTCGTCGTGCTCGGCGCGGCCATGGTCGAGGTCTGGCAGCGCGCCGACCTGCACGGCGCCACCGTGGTCGGCAACCGCGACTGGGAGACCGGCATGGCCTCCTCCCTGCGCACCGGCATCCAGGGCCTGCAGGCGCTCGGAGCCGGCATCGAGGCGGCCGCGGTGATGCTCGTCGACATCCCCGGCACCACCCCGGAGGTGCTGCACCGGCTGCTGCCGCACGCCGCCCCGGACGCCCTCGTCGTCCCCGTCTTCGACGGCGTCCCGGGCCACCCGGTGGTCCTGGGGCGGGACCACTGGGCCGGTGTCGCCGAGACCGCGACCGGCGACGAGGGGGCGCGGGCCTACCTGCGTGGCCACGAGGTCACCGAGGTCGACTGCACCGGGCTGGGCGACCCCACCGACCACGACACGCCGCGCGCGTAACGTCGGCGCCGTGATCGCCGCCATCAGCGACCAGCCGCTGGACGTCGCCGCCCACGAGGCCGCCGTCGCCCACCCCGCGGCCGGGGCCACCGTCAGCTTCGCCGGGGTCGTCCGCGACCACGACGGCGGGAAGTCGGTCACCGAGCTGGAGTACGTCGGACACCCGACCGCGCAGGCGCTGGTCGAGGAGATCGCCGCGGAGTTCGCCGCCCGGCCCGAGGTGCACGCGGTCGCCATCAGCCACCGCGTGGGGCTGCTGGGCATCGGTGACGTCGCGCTGGCCTGCGCGGTCTCGGCCAGCCACCGCGGCCAGGCGTTCACCGCGTGCGCCGAGCTGGTCGACGAGGTGAAGGCCCGGCTGCCGATCTGGAAGCGGCAGGTGTTCACCGACGGCGCCGAGGAGTGGGTGGCCTGCCCCTAGGCTGTGCGCAGCCTGAGGGGGTGGCGGTGGTCGCGGAGGCCGGCACGAGCGTGCTCGAGGGCATGCCCATGGGCTTCGTGCAGATCGCCGCCGACTGGCGGATCACCTACGTCAACGCCGCGGCCGAGCGCGCCTTCGGTCGCCGTCGCGGCGACCTGCTGGGCCGCAGCGCCTGGCAGGCCTTCCCCGGCAACGAGGAGAGCCCGCTCGGCCGGGCCTACCGCCGGGTCGCCGCCACCCGCCGTCCCGAGGTGCTGGAGTCCTTCTCGACCGCGCGCGGCACCTGGTTCGAGGTCCGGTTGGTGCCCGCGGAGGGCGGCCGGGTCAACGCCTTCTTCACCGACAGCACCGCCCGGCACCGCGCCCAGGAGCGGCAGGCGGTGCTGGCCCGGGTGAGCACCGAGGTCGCCGACACCCCCGACGCCGTGCAGACCATGAGCCGCATCCCCCGCGTGCTGGTGCCGGTGCTCGCCGACTGGGCCGTGGTCACCGTGCTGGACGACGACGGCCGGCCCCGCGACGTCGGCTGCTGGCACGCCCGCGCTGAGCTGCGGCCGGTGCTGGCCCGCTACAGCGAGCTCCGGCTCGGCGCGCTGCCGGTGACCTCGCCGCTGGTCCGGTCGATGCACACCCAGGAGACGACGCCGGTCACCGCCGCCGAGGTCCACGACAGCCTGCCGCCGGGCGAGGCCCGGGACCTGCAGCGCCGGCTGGCCACCGGCGGCGGCCTCCACCTGCCCCTGCTGGGCCGGGGCCGCACGCTCGGCGTCATCACGCTGTGGTGGCAGGAGGGGCGATCGCCCGACGCCGAGGACCTGGCCGCCGCGCGGGAGGCCGCCGAGCGGATCGGGCTCGCCCTGGACAACGGCCGCCTGTACCGCCAGCAGGCCGCGCTCGCCGAGGAGCTGCAGCGCAGCCTGCTGACCCAGCCCGTGCAGCCGGCCGGCGCCGAGGTCGCCGTCCGGTACACCCCGGCCGCCGAGGCGGCCCGGGTGGGCGGGGACTGGTACGACGCCTTCCGGTCGCCGTGCGGGGCGATGGTGCTGGTCATCGGGGACGTCGTCGGCCACGACACCGCGGCCGCCGCGGCCATGGGCCAGCTGCGCGGCCTGCTGCGCGGCATCGCCACCTACTCCGACGCCGGTCCGGGGGAGGTGCTGCGTGGGCTGGACGCCGCGATGCACCTGCTGGCCTTCCCGACGCTGGCCACCGCCGCCGTCGCCCGGCTGACCGAGGACGGCGCCGGCGGGGCCGAGCTGGTGTGGTCCAGCGCCGGGCACCTGCCACCGCTGGTGGTGGGGCCGGACGGCGCGCTGGCCGAGGCCTTGCCGTGGCCCGGGGACCTGCTGCTCGGGGTGGACAGCGGGGCCCGGCGGACCGAGCACCGCGTCGCGCTGGCGGCGGGGTCGACCGTGCTGATGTTCACCGACGGGCTGGTGGAGCGGCGCGACGAGGACCTCGACACCGGCCTGCACCGGCTGCGCGGGACCGTCGCCGAGCTGGCCGAGCGGCCGCTGGCGGAGCTGTGCGACGAGGTGGTCGACCGGCTGGTGCACGGCCGGCCCGACGACGACGTCGCCCTGGTCGCCGTCCGCCTCGCCTGACCCCGCCGGGCCTCCTGCGCCGGAGGTGGCCGGACATCCCCCACGGTGTGCGCACGGCGCAACGGCCGGCCACCGTCAGGGACGTCGGGCCACCCTGGCTGCGGGCGCCCGGCCCACCGCAGCGCCCCGGGCGGGTCAGTCGTGGGGGACGGTGCCGTCGTGGAAGGTGGTCGCGCCGACGCTGCGCGCCTCGACGTCGTCCAGCCGCTCGCGCACCCGCTGCGCCACCTCGACGTCCCCGGCCGGGCTCGCGGTGGTCAACCGCTCGGCCCCGGCGACCGCCGGTGTCCCCACGACGGCGTCCACGAGCCGGGTTCGGGTGCCCGGCGGCAGGTGGCCGGGCTCCACGTGCAGGGCCGCGACGGCGGAGTCGCCGTCGGCCAGCACGTCGGCGCTGGCGACGACCCGCCCCTCGGCCTCGACCTCGACGTGCTGGGTGTCATCGGGTGCGTCCACGGCGTCTCCCACGGGTTCCGGCGGTCTCGGGAACGGCGGCGCGACGGTGCACCACGAGCAGCGTCCCGGGGCACCGGACCTGCGGCAACCCGGACCGGCGCGTCGGGGCGGGAGAGGTCAGTGCGGGCCCGGTCGGTCCCCGTGCTCGCCGGCCTCGAGGGCCTCCTCCTCGGCCTCGCCCTCCAGCCGGCGGGCCTCCCCGGCCGCCTCGGCCGCGGCGTCGCCGTGCGACTCGCCGTAGACCTCCGTCGCCCGGCCCACCAGCTCCTCGGCCTTGGCCTTCGCCTTGTCGAACACGCTCATCGCCGGTTCCTCCTCATCGGTGCACGCCGTCGCGGATCTCGCCGACCAGCTCCTCGAGGATGTCCTCGAGGGCGACCACGCCGACGACCTGACCAGCATCGACGACGGCGGCCAGCTGCGCTCGGTCGCCCTGCATCGTCTGCAGGGTGCTGCGCAGGTCGCTGCCGGCGTCGACGCGGGGGAGCGGGCGCTGGATCCCGGCCACCCGGACGTCGGGCTCGCCGTCGGCGACCAGCACGTCCTTGACGTGCACGTAGCCCGACAGCTCGCCGTCGGTGACCACCGGGAACCGCGAGAACCCGGTCGCCGCGGCGGCCCGCTCGACGGCCTCGGCGTCGTCGGCGGGGGAGAGCACGGTCAGCTCGGCGCGGGGGATGAGCACGGTGCGGGTCTCCCGGTCGGACAGGGTCAGCGCGCCGGTGAGCAGGTCGTGGTCGGCGTCGTCGAGCAGACCGCCGGCGCGGGACTCGTCGATCAGGCCGGCCACCTCGTCGCGGGTGAAGGAGCTCGCGACCTCGTCCTTGGGTTCCACCCGCAGCAGCCGCAGCACCGCGTTGGCCAGCGCGTTCAGCACGTAGATGACCGGCTTGAGCACGGCCACCACGGCGGCCAGCGGTGGTGCCAGGGTCAGCGCCGCGCGGTCCGGGCCGGCCAGCGCCAGGTTCTTGGGCACCATCTCGCCGATCACCACGTGCAGCGCGACGACGACGGTCAGCGCGATGACGAAGGAGATCGGGTAGACCGCACCCTCGGGCACGCCGACCGCGTCGAACACCGGCTCCAGCAGGTGGGCGACGGCGGGCTCGCCGATGGCGCCCAGGCCCAGCGAGCAGACGGTGATGCCCAGCTGCGCGCCGGCCATCATCATCGAGACCTGCTCCATCGCCCGCAGCGTCGTGCGGGCGCGCCGGCTGCCGGCCTCGGCCAGCGGCTCGACGGCGGACCGGCGGGCGGAGATCAGCGCGAACTCCGCGCCGACAAAGAAGGCGTTGGCGGCCAGCAGCACGACGGCCAGCCCCACGCCGAGCCAGTCACCCACGGTCGGCCCCCTGCTCGTCGTCCTCGGCCGGGACGGGGACCAGCTCGCCCACCCGGGCGCGGTCGACCCGGGCCCCCTCGACGGCGGTCACCTCGACCCACACGCCCCCGGGGTGGCCCTCGGCCTCCTCGGCGAACTCCGGCGGGAGCACCCGCTCGGCCTCCACCCGGTCACCGACCTCGGGGATGCGGCCCAGGTGGTGCAGCACCAGCCCGCCGACGGACTCGTAGTGCCGGTCGGCCGGCACGGTGAGGCCGGTGGCCGCGGCGACCTCGTCGGGCCGCAGCAGCCCCGAGACCGACCAGGTGCCGTCGCCCAGGTCGAGGACGTCCTCGGTGCCGACGTCGTCGTCGTGCTCGTCGGACAGGTCGCCGACCAGCTCCTCGACCAGGTCCTCGATGGTGACGACGCCGTCGGTGCCGCCGTACTCGTCGACCACCACGGCCATCTGCAGGCTGCTGCGGCGCAGGTCGACCAGCAGGTCGTCCAGCTGCCGGGAGGTCGGCACGAACAGGGCCTCGACCAGGACGTCGGCGACCAGCACGGTGCTCCGGTCGGGCCGGGGGACGGCCAGGGCGTGTTTCACGTGGACCAGCCCGACGACGTCGTCCACGCCGTCCGGGCCGGTGACCGGGAACCGGGAGTGCCCGGAGTCGCGCGCGGTGGACAGCACGACGGCGACCGGGTCGTCGGAGCGCACCGTCGTCATCCGGACCCGGCGGGTGGCGGCGTCGTTGGCCCGCAGCTCGCCGAACGCCAGCCCGCGCTCCAGCAGCGCGGCGGTGCCGGCCTCGAGCGTCCCGGTGCTGCCGGACCGGCGGACCAGCGACGTCAGCTCCTCGGCCGAGCGGGCCGAGGCCAGCTCCTCCTGCGGCTCGACGGAGAAGACCCTCCGCAGGATGCCGTTGGCCCACCCGTTCAGCGCGCGGATGACCAGCGCGGTGCCCTTGGTGAACCCGCGCTGGAAACCCGACACGGTGCGGGCGACCTCGTAGGGCTTGCTGATGGCCAGGTTCTTGGGCACCAGCTCGCCGAAGACCATGGTCAGCGCGGTGGCCAGCACCAGCGCCAGGGTGATCGAGACCGAGCGGGCGGCCGCGCCGGAGAGCCCGGCGGACTCCAGCGGGCCGGCCAGCAGCGCGGCGATCGAGGGCTCGGCGACGAAGCCGATGGCCAGGTTGGTGACCGTGATCCCGAGCTGGGCGCCCGAGAGCTGGGTGGACAGCGTGCGCATCGCGGCCAGCACTCCGTCGGCACCCCGCTCGCCGTCGGCGGCGCGGCGCTCCACCGAGGCGCGGTCGACGGTGACCAACGAGAACTCGAAGGCGACGAAGCCGGCGCAGGCGGCGACCAGGAGCAGGCCGACGAGCACGAGCAACCACTCGGTCATGCGGGCACCCGCCGACGGTGGACGGCGGGTCGGGGACTGTGAGGCAGCGAGCTCACGAGGGGGGTGTCAGCCTCCGGCGAAGGGGGGCAGCACGTCGACGACCGCCCCGGTCGGGAGCACCAACGCACGATCCCTGGTCGAGGTTCCGTCGACCAGGAAGGAGCACGCGGTCAGCACGCGCTCCAGTTTCGCACCGTGGTCGGCCACGATCTGCCCCACCAGCTCCTCCAGCGACGTGGCGTCGCGCACCTCGGTGTCGGTGCCCACGGCGGCACGGGCCCCGGCGAAGTAGCGGACGGTGACCTCGTTCCTGCCCGGCACCGTCAGCCGCCGATGGCCGACATCGGCCGGCTGGGCTGCAGGAACGAGGGGTCGTCGATGCCGTGGCCGGGCAGCTTGGTCAGCGTGGCGATCCGCCAGCGGTCGGCCAGCTCGGCGTCGGTGGCGCCCTCGCGCATCGCCGTGCGCAGGTCGGACTCCTCGCGCGCGAACAGGCAGTTGCGGATCTGGCCGTCGGCGGTCAGCCGGGTGCGGTCGCAGGCGCCGCAGAAGCTGCGGGTGACCGAGGCGATGACCCCGACGGTGAGGTCGGTGCCGTCGACCAGCCAGCGCTCGGCCGGCGCCGCGCCGCGCTCCTCGACGTCGGGGACGAGGGTGTGCGTGGCGGTGAGCCGGGCCAGGATGTCCTCGGCGGTGACCATCTCGCCGCGGGTCCAGGCGTGGTGGGCGTCCAGCGGCATCTGCTCGATGAACCGCAGCTCGTAGCCGTGCTCGAGGCAGTACTCCAGCAGGGGGACGGCGTCGTCCTCGTTGATGCCGCGCAGCAGCACGGCGTTGACCTTCACCGGCGTCAGCCCGGCGTCCTTGGCGGCCTGGAGCCCGGCGAGCACGTCGGGCAGCCGGTCGCGGTGGGTGAGCTGGCGGAACCGCTCGCGGTCCAGGGTGTCCAGGCTGACGTTGAGCCGGTCCAGGCCGGCCTCGGCCAGCGCCGGCGCCATCCGGGACAGCCCGATGGCGTTGGTGGTCAGGCTGACCTCGGGGCGGGGGAGCAGCGCCGTGGTGGCCGCGACGATGCCGGTCAGGCCGGGGCGCAGCAGGGGCTCGCCGCCGGTGAACCGGACCTCGCGGATGCCCAGCTGCTCGACGCCGATGCGCACCAGCCGGACGACCTCGTCGTCGGTGAGCTGCTCGACCTTGGGCAGCCACTGCAGGCCCTCGGGCGGCATGCAGTAGCTGCAGCGCAGGTTGCAGCGGTCGGTCAGCGACACACGCAGGTCGATGGCGGTGCGGCCGTGCCGGTCGACCAGCCCGCCGCTGCCCGGGACCGGCGCGGGCGCCCGCACGACGGGGTCGGGGAGCGGGCTGGGCGTCGTCACCCGCCCGACTGTAGAGCGCTGAATCACCCCACCCGGCAGCCGCGTGCGCCCGGTCACACCCGGTTCCGCAAGTGCGGTCGCATCGCCGACCTGACGCCGCAGCGGCGGGTTGCACAGGGTTGCGACGCCCCGACCGGCGCGGTCCCGGAACCGGCTGGACGCGGTCGTTAGCATCGGCAACGCCACCCGGGAACACGGCAGGCCCCCCTGTCTCCGCCTGTGGCCAGAGAGTCGAGACCGATCCCGTGCGCAACCCGTTCGCGCCCTACGGCCGCATCTTCGCGGTCCCGGGTGCCCGTTCCTTCTCCTTCGCCGGGTGGCTCGCCCGGGTGCCGATGTCCAGCATGGGCCTGGGCTCGGTGCTGATGGTGGCCGGCGAGACCGGCAGCTACGGCCTGGCCGGCGCCGTCTCCGGCACCCTCGCGCTGGCCTTCGCGGTCGGCAGCCCGCAGTGGGCCCGCGGCATGGACCGGCTCGGCCAGGGCCGGGTGCTCGCCGTCTCCGCCGCGGTCTACCTGCTGCTGGGGCTGACCTTCGTCGGCGTCGTGGTGGGCGGGGCGCCACGGTGGTCGTGGTTCGTGCTCGCCGCGCTGACCGGTGCGGCCGCCGCCAACGTGGGCTCCGCCGTCCGGGCGCGGTGGGCGCACGCGCTGCCCGGCGCCGACGCCCGGCAGACCGCCTTCGCCTTCGAGTCCGTGGTCGACGAGGTGGTCTTCGTCGTCGGGCCGCCCACCATCACCTTCCTGGCCGCGCTCATCGCGCCGCCGGCCGGCTTCCTGGTCGGCCTAGGCGTCGGCATCGCCGGGACGGTCTGGCTGTCCCGGCAGACCGCCACCCAGCCCCCGGTGCACCGCGCCGCGCCCGGGACGGGGCGGTCCGCCACGTCGGTGCTCAGCCCCACCCTGCTGGTGGTGGCGATCGCCTACCTGGCGGTGGGCACGGTGTTCGGCGCGATGGACGTCGTGGTCGTCGCCTTCGCCCAGGAGCAGGGCCAGCCGGTGATGGCCGGGGTCGCGCTGGCCGCCTACGCCGGCGGCAGCCTGGTCTCCGGGCTGCTGTACGGCATCCTCACCCTCCCCGGGTCGCTGCTGGCGCGGTTCGTCGGCTGCGGGCTGCTGTTCGGCGTCGCCACCCAGACCCTGTTCCTCGTCGGCTCGGTGCCGGTGCTGGTGGTCGCGGTGTTCCTCGCCGGGCTGACCATCGCGCCGGTGCTGGTGTCGGGCATGTCGTTGGTGGAGTCCCGCGTCTCGCGCGCCGCGCTCAACGAGGGCCTCACGTGGACGTCGACCGGTCTCACCCTCGGCGTCACGGCCGGCGCCGCGGTGGCCGGGGCGGCGGTCGACGCCTGGGGCGGCCAGCAGGCGTTCCTGGTGCCCGCGCTCGGCGCCGCCGCGGCCGGCCTGCTGGCCCTGCTCGGCGGCGTGCTGGTCCGCCGCCCGGCTGCGAGCGACCCCGCACCCGCCGAGGCCGCCCGGCGCGACGAGGTGTCCCGCACCCCGTGATGGTCGTCGGCACGGCTGCGAGGATGCGGCGGTGACCGACCTGCTGCTGCACGGCTGCTCGCTGTTCGACAGCGCCGCGGGCGTGCTGGTGCCCGACGCCGCGGTGCACGTCCGGGACGACCGGGTCGTGGCCGCCGGGCCGGCCGTCGACGTCGCGGTGCCCGACGGCGCCGTCCGGGTGGACCTGGACGGCGGGTACCTGCTGCCGGGCCTGCTCAACCTGCACACCCACCTGTCGCTGTCGCTGCCCGGCGCGGCCGGCGCGCGGGTGGAGGCGATGGGCCCGCACGAGCTGGCGCTGTACATGGCCTCCGGCGCCCGGCGGACCCTGCACGCCGGGGTCACGACCGTGCGCTGCGTGGCCGAGAAGTCCGGCGCGGACTTCGCGCTGCGGGCCGCGATCGAGGCCGGCGAGGTGCCCGGGCCGCGCATGTTCACCGCCGGCCGGGCGCTGTGCTGCACCGGTGGCCACGGCGCCGGGTCGCCGGACACCCTGGAGTGCGACGGTGCGGACGCCTTCCGCCGCGGCGTCCGCTCGCAGGTCGCGCTGGGGGCCGACCTGGTCAAGCTGATGATCAGCGGCGGCATCGCCGGCGAGCACGAGGCGATCTCCACCCCGCAGCTCACCGACGACGAGATGGCCGCCGCGATCTCCACCGCGCACGACTGGGGCCGCAAGGTCACCGCGCACGCCGGCCCGGCGGAGGTCATCGCCCGGGCCGTCGAGCGCGGCCTGGACTGCGTCGAGCACGGCTACCAGCTCACCCCCGAGGTGGCCGCGCAGATGGCCGCCGCCGGCACCGCGCTGGTGCCCACGCTCGTGGTCACCCGCTGCGGGGCGTTCTTCGACGAGCTCGGCGTCCCCGCCTGGATGCAGGCCCGCTCGCTGGGTGCCGCCGACCGGCACGCCGCCAGCTACCGGATGGCGCTGGAGGCCGGTGTCGAGGTGCTGCTGGGCAGCGACATGCCGCCCTTCTGGGACTTCGAGGGCACCAGCGCCACCGTGCGGGAGCTGGAGCACATGGCCGAGCTCGGCGCGCCCGCCGGGATGACCCCGGCCCGCGCGCTGCAGGCCGCCACGCTCGCCCCGGCCCGCTGGCTGGGTGCCGACGACCGGGTCGGCGTGGTCGCCCCGGGCCGGTTCGCCGACCTGGTGCTGTGCGACGAGGACCCGACGGCCGACGTCGGCGGGCTGCGCACGCTGCGCTGGGTGATGAAGGGCGGCCGGGTGGTCCGCGACGACCGGGTGGAGGCCCTGCGGTGACCGAGCCGGACATGGAGCTGTGGGACCTGCGCGTGGTCGTCGACTCGATCGGCGGCCGCTCGGTCTGCGGGCTGGCGGTGGGCGACTCCTTCGAGCTCACCGACTCCGCCCAGCTGCGCATCCCCGAGGGCAGGCACTTCTGCGTCTACGCCCTGCAGTCGGTGCTGCCGCTGCTGCCGGCCAAGCAGCGCGACCTGCCCGCGGCCGACTGGCTCGAGCGCGACACCCTGGTCGCCTGCCCCGACCCCGAGGAGCGGCTGGTCATGCGGATCGAGCGCACCCGGAAGGTGCGGCTGGTCTCGGAGGACCTGACGTGACCCGCTGCGAGATCGGCCTGGGCCTGCAGTCGGACAAGGCCCCCGGCGACTACGCCCGGCTGGCCGCCGCGGCCGAGGAGCACGGCATCGACGTGCTCAGCGTGTTCGGCGACCTGCTCTACCAGCCGCCGCTCGTCCCGCTGCTGGAGATGGCCGCCGCCACCTCGCGGGTGCGCCTGGGTGCGGCCTGCTGGAACCCGTTCACCACGCACCCCTACGAGCTGGCCGGCCAGCTCGCCGCCCTGGACCGCCTCTCGGACGGTCGGGCGTACTGCGGGCTGGCCCGCGGCACCTGGCTGGGTGCGCTGGGCGTCGACCAGCGCCGGCCGGTCGCCCACCTGCGCGAGGCGGTCGCCCTGGTCCGGGCGCTGCTGTCCGGCGACGAGGACGGCGTCGAGGGGTCGATCTACCCGCTGGCCCCCGGCACCCGGCTGCGCTACCCGCTGCCGGCCGCCGTCCCGCCGGTGCTGATCGGCACCTGGGGCGAGCAGACCGCGGCGCTGGCCGGCGAGGTCGCCGACGAGCTCAAGGTCGGTGGCTCGGCGAACCCGGCGATGGTCGGCGTGATGCGGGAGTGGACGGCGGCCGGGGCCCGGCGGGCCGGGCGGCCCGACGACGCCGTGGGCATCGTGGTCGGGGCGGTCACCGTCGTCGACGAGGACGGCGACGCCGCCCGCGCTCGGGCCCGCACCGAGGTGGCGATGTACCTGGCCGTGGTGGCCGGGCTCGACCCCACCGTCACCCTGCCCGAGGGCCTGCTCGAGGAGGTCGGCGCCAAGGTCGCGGCCGGGGACGACGCCGGTGCCGGTGCCGCGGTGCCCGACGACGTGCTGGACCTGTTCGCCTTCTCCGGCACCCCCGAGCAGGTCGCCGCGCAGGCGCAGCTGCTGGTCGACGCCGGTGCGGCGCGGGTGGAGTTCGGCACCCCGCACGGCCTCACCGACGACCGCGGCGTGGAGCTCCTCGGCACCCGGGTGCTGCCGCTGATCACGCGCTGACCGGCTACAGGCGGGGCAGCACCTGCTCGCCGAGCACGGTGACCGCCCGCAACGGGTCCGGGCC
Organism: Klenkia sp. PcliD-1-E; assembly: GCF_024124375.1. Taxonomy (GTDB): domain Bacteria; phylum Actinomycetota; class Actinomycetes; order Mycobacteriales; family Geodermatophilaceae; genus Klenkia. The sequence continues at coordinate 16,340 of NZ_JAMXRZ010000054.1, read as the reverse complement.
CAGCGGCGGGCCGAAGGACAGGTGGGTGGCGCCCTCGGCCTGCAGCCAGCGGCAGCGGCGGACCACCTCGTCGGCGTCGCCGGCGATGCCCAGCCCGAGCATCTGCGGCGTGACCAGGTCGGTGGCGCGCTCGGGGTCGCCCGCGGCGAGCGCGGCCTGGATGCCGGCGAAGTCGGCGACCGCCAGCCCGGCCCGCTCCAGCAGGTAGGGGGAGAAGGAGGCGCCGTAGTAGGCGATCTTCTCGGCCAGCGCGCGCTCGGCGGCGGCCCGGTCGTCGTCCACCGACACCCAGAACGCGGCGGCGACGTCGACCTCGGCGGGGTCGCGGCCGGCCTCGCGGGCGCCGGCGTGCACCAGGTCGCGGGCCACCGGGAAGTGCTCGGGCGGGTAGAGCAGCGGCAGCACGCCGTCGGCCTCCGCGCCGGCCATCGCCAGCATCTTCGGGCTCATCGCACCCACGTAGACGGGCGCGGCCGCCGGGAAGCGCAGGTGCGCCTCCGCCGTCCAGCCCTCGCCGGTGCCCGGGTGGTCGGCGGGGCGGCCGCCGGCGCCGAGCACGCGCAGTGCCCGGACCGCCTCCCGGGTGCGGGTCAGCGGCTTCGGCCGCTCGATGCCGGCCCAGCCGAGGAACTCCTCGGCGCCGGCGGCCACGCCGAGGGAGAAGCGGCCCCCGGACAGCTCGGCCAGCGTGGCCGACGTCATGGCGATCTCGGCGGGGTGCACGGAGTAGGGGTTCATGATCCCGATGCCCAGCCGCACCCGGGAGGTGGCGACGGCGGCCGCGGCCACCAGCACCGGCGCCGAGCGCAGGAACAGGTCGTCGGAGACCCACACCTGGTCGAAGCCCACCCGCTCGGCGGTGACCACCAGGTCGACGAACTGCTGCACACCCAGGTCGTTGTTCAGGCGCAGCGACGTGGTCCCCGAGGTGGTCATCCGGTGCACGCGTCCAGCTCGACCTCGACCAGGAAGCCCTCGCCGACCAGCCCGCCGACGTAGAGGGTGGTGTTGGCGGGGGCGACGTCGCCGAGCAGCGCGGCGTGCGCGCGGGCCGCGCCCTCCCAGTCGGCGCCGGGGGCCAGCAGCAGCCGGGTGCGCAGCACCTGCTCCCGGCGCCCGCCCAGCTGCTCGACCGCGGCGATCGCCCGCTGCAGGCAGGCCCGGGTCTGCGCCTCGACGTCGCCGGGGTGGGCCACCGTGCCGTCGGCCGAGTGGTCGGTCGTGCCGCTCACGGCGATGCAGCACCCGCTGCGGGCCGCCCGGCTGTAGCCTGCCGCGGTCTCCCAGCCGGTGCCGTCGAGGACCCGGTCGGCCCGCTCGGGGGACGCCGTCGGGGCAGTGGACATGTGTGATCTCTCCGTAACCCAATCGGGGGATCTGCGGCGCTACCGTACCGACCGACTGGGAACGTTCCCACCGAGACTGCCGTGTCCGGCAGGCCCCTGGAGGTCCTCATGCGCCGCCCCCTGTTCCCCGTGGCCGCGGTGCTCGTCGCCGCCCTCGGCCTGTCCGCCTGCGGCGGCGGAGGCGGGGGCTCCGGCGACTCCGCGTCCGGTGACCGCACCCTGGTCGTGGACACCTCGTTCCAGCTGACCACCAGCGACCCGGCCCGGATGTTCGAGCCCACCGGCCAGATCATCGACCACGTCGTCTACGAGACGCTCTACACCTTCGAGGGCACCGACTCGACGACGCCGATCCCGCTGCTGGCCACCGACGAGGAGATCTCCGAGGACGGCCTGGTCCACACCTACACGCTGCGCGACGACGTCACCTTCTCCGACGGCACCCCGATGACCGCCGACGACGTCGTCTACTCGCTGAACCGGGTCATCAACATCAAGGGCAACCCGTCCTTCCTGCTGGACGGCGTCACGGTGGCCAAGGTCGACGACACCACCGTCACGCTGACCACGGCGACCCCGGACCCGGCGCTGCCGTTCAAGCTGACCAACCCCGCCCTCGGCGTGGTGAACAGCGCGGCCGTCACCGAGGCCGGCGGCAGCGACCAGCCCGGCGCGGACACCGCCGACACCGCCGAGGACGCGCTCAACGGCGAGTCGCAGGGCTCGGGCCCGTACACGATCGAGTCCTTCGACGTGCAGGACCAGGTCGTGCTGACCCGCAACCCCGACTACTGGGGCGAGGCGCCGGCCTACGACCGGATCGTGCTGCGCAACACCGAGGCCCAGGTGCAGTCGGTGAACGTGCGCAGCGGCGACGCCCAGCTGGTCGTCGACCTCTCCGCCGACCAGGCCGCCGACCTCGGCAGCCAGGTCACCGTGGACAGCTCGCCATCGGCGAACGTCTTCTTCGTCTACACGAACAACGACCCGGCCGTCTCCACGATCACCTCCAACCCGGACTTCCAGGAGGCGGTGCGCTACGGCATCGACTACTCCGCGCTGGTCGACCTCGCCGGTGAGGGCTCCTCGCAGACCCCGGGCGTCATCCCCAGCACCTTCCTCGGTGCGCTGGACCCCTCCGACGCCGTCGAGCGGGACGTCGACCGGGCCAAGCAGGCGCTGCAGGCCAGCGGCCTGGGCAACCCGACGGTGACGCTGTCCTACCCGAGCGAGATCCAGGTCAACGGCATCGACTTCGGCGACCTGGCCGCCGCGGTGCAGCAGCAGCTCGCGGAGGTCGGCATCACCGTGGAGCTGGCCCCCGCTCCCGTCCAGACGGCCCTCGAGGGCTACCGGGCCGGCACCGAGGAGATGGGCCTGTGGTCGTGGGGCCCGGACTACCCGGACCCGTCGGACTACCTCGTCTTCACCCCCGGTCAACTGGTCGGCCTGCGCGCCGGCTGGCCGGCCGGCGCCGACCCCGAGCTGGAGAGCGCCGCGGTCGCGGTGTCCAGCGAGTTCGACGACTCCGCCCGGGCCGAGGCCTACACCTCGATCCAGCAGCGGCTCAACGAGGTCGGCCCGTTCTACCCGCTCATCCAGCCCGCCCAGGTGCTCGCCTACGCCACCGACCTGCAGGGCGTGGCGTTCAACCCGAGCTGGACGGTCGACCTCGCGGACATCAGCTGACCGCGACCGCACCGCAGGACGCCGGGCCCGGGGGCACCGCCCCCGGGCCCGGCGCCGCCGCGGTCCGCCCCCGCCGCCCCCGCCGGGCGCTGCTGCGCTTCGTGGCCCGCCGGCTGGTCGCCGGCGTCCTGCTCTGCGTCGGGGTCACCCTGGTCGCCTTCCTGCTCACCCAGGCGGTGCCGGGCGACCCGGTGACGGCGAACCTGGGCCAGCGGGCGTCGGAGGACCCCGCCGCGGTGGCCGCCTTCCGGGCCGCCAACGGCCTGGACAAGCCGCTGCCCGAGCAGTACCTCACCTACGTCGGCAACCTGCTGCACGGCGACTTCGGGGTCTCCCAGCAGACCCGCAACCCGGTCGCCCAGGACCTCGCCGAGAAGGTGCCCGCCACCATGGAGCTGGCGCTGGCCGCCATCGGCGTGGCCGTCGTCCTCGGTGTCGGGTTCGGCATCGTGGCCGCCCTGTACCGGGACCGCTGGCCCGACCAGGTGCTGCGGGTGCTGTCGCTGTCCGGCGTCTCGGTGCCCACCTTCTGGCTGGCGCTGATCGCCTACTACTGGATCAGCTTCAAGCTCGACCTGCTGCCCGCCGGCGGCCGGCTCTCCCCGGGCGCCCCGACCCCGCCGCAGGTCACCGGCTTCTACACGATCGACTCCCTGATCGCCGGGGACTGGGCGACCTTCGGCGACGCTGTCAGCCGCCTGGTGCTGCCGGCGCTGGTGCTGGCCAGCTTCACCGTCGGCGTGCTGCTGCGGTTCACCCGTGCCGCCGTCCTGGAGGTGCTCGGCGACGAGTACGTGCGGGCCGCGCGCGCCAAGGGGCTCTCGGAGCTGACCGTCGTCCGCCGGCACGTGCTGCGCCCGGCCCTGCTGTCGGTGGTCACCGTCACCGGCGTCGCCTTCGCCGGGTTGCTGTCGGGCACCGTGCTGGTCGAGCAGATCTTCGGCTGGCGCGGGCTGGGCGCCTACGCCTACACCAGCGCCCTCGCCCTGGACCTGCCCGCGATCATGGGCGTGAGCGTCGTCGTGGCGGTCATCTACATCCTGATCAACCTGGTGGTGGACCTGCTGTACGGCGTCATCGACCCCCGGCTGCGGCTGTCGTGAGGGGCAACCGATGAGCGCGCCCGACCCGCTGGTCGTCCCGGTCGCCCCGCTGGCCGGGGACGCCGACGTCGCCACCGCGGCCGAGACGGAGCACGAGGAGCGCGCCGCCCGCACGCTCACCCGATCGCCGTGGAAGCGGCCGCTGGCCGTCGTCGGCCTGGTGGCCATCGTCGCCTGGCTGCTGGTCGCGGTGCTCGCCCCCGCGCTGGCGCCCTACGACCCGCTGGCCCAGGTGGCGCCCAAGCTGCTGGAGCCCTCGGCGCAGCACTGGTTCGGCACCGACAACCTGGGCCGCGACGTGTTCTCCCGGGTGCTCTACGGCGCCCGCATCTCGGTCCCGCTCGCGCTGCTGCTGGTCGCGCTGGCCACCCTGGTCGGCACCGTCCTCGGCGCGGTGGCCGGCTACTTCGGCCGCTGGGTCGACGGCGGCATCATGCGGCTGACCGACCTCGTCTTCGCCTTCCCGGGCATCATCCTGGCGATGGCGGTGACCGCCGCCCTGGGCGCCGGGCTGACCAACGCGGTGCTGGCCCTGGTCATCGTCACCTGGCCCTCCTACGCCCGCGTCGTCCGCGGCCTGGTGCTCTCCACCCGCGAGTCCGACCACATCCAGGCCTCCCGGCTGCTGGGCTCCTCGGCGCTGCGGACGCTGGCCGTCGACGTCCGGCCCACCGTGCTCGGCCCGGTGCTGGTGCTCTCGGCGCTGGACGTCGGCAACGCCGTCCTGCTGCTGTCGGGCCTGTCCTTCCTGGGCCTGGGCGCCCGGCCGCCGGCACCGGAGTGGGGCGCGATGGTGTCCTCCGGTGCGCAGGTGTTCGACAGCTGGTGGGTGGGCCTGTTCCCGGGCCTGGCCATCCTGACCGTCGTGCTCGCGTTCAACTTCCTCGGCGACACCCTCCGGGACGCCCTCGACCCGCGCACCGCGCGCGCCCTGCGCGGATGAGCGCCCCCCTGTTGGAGGTCGAGGGCCTGCGGGTGCGGCTGCCCTCCCGGTCCGGCGCGATGCTGCCCGCCGTCGACGGCGTCGACCTCGCCGTGCACCCGGGCGAGGTGCTCGGCGTGGCCGGGGAGTCCGGGTCGGGCAAGACGATGACGGCGCTGGCCACGCTCGGGCTGCTGCCGCACGGTGCCCGCACCGAGGGCTCCATCCGGCTCGCCGGCCGGGAGATCCTCGGACTGCCGGACAAGCAGCTGCGCTCGGTCCGCGGCCGGGAGGTCGCGATGGTGGCCCAGGACCCGCGGACGGCGCTGCACCCCATGCTGTCGGTGGAGCGGCAGCTCACCGAGCACCTGCGGCACCACCACGGCGTAGGCAAGAAGGCCGCCCGCGAGGAGGCCGCCGAGCTGCTGGACCAGGTGCGCATCCCCGACCCGCGCGCCGCGCTGGCCCGCTACCCGCACGAGTTCTCCGGCGGCATGCGGCAGCGCATCGCCATCGCCTCGGCGCTGGCCGCCCGGCCCTCGCTGCTCATCGCCGACGAGCCGACGACGGCGCTGGACGTCACCGTGCAGGCGGGCATCCTGCGGCTGCTGGACCGGCTCCGCCGCGAGCGCGGGCTGGCCGTGCTGATCATCACCCACGACCTAGGGGTGCTGTCCTCCATCGCCGACCGGTTGGTGGTCATGTACGCCGGCCGGGTGGTGGAGACCGGCTCGACCGCCGACGTGCTCGGCAGCCCGCGGCACCCCTACACCCGCGGCCTGCTCGACGCGCTGCCCGAGGGTGGCACGACGACGATGCGGCCCATCCCCGGCAGCCCGCCGGCGCTGGGCGCGGTGCCGGCCGGGTGCGCGTTCCACCCGCGCTGCGCGCACGCCCGGGAGGGCTGCGCAGGGGAGGTCCCGCCGCTGCTGCAGATCGCGCCCGGGCGGGCCACCGCCTGCCCGGTCGACCCTTTCGTCCGCCCCGACGTCCCGGTGGAGGTGCGGGCATGAGCGTGCTGACCGCGACCGGCGTCGAGGTCACCTACCCCGGTGCGGGCCGGCCGGTCCGGGCCGTCGCCGGCGTCGACCTCGCGGTCGAGCCCGGTGAGGTGCTCGGGCTGGTGGGGGAGAGCGGCTGCGGCAAGTCCAGCCTGGCCCGTGCCCTGGTCGGCCTGGTCGCCCCCAGCGCCGGCACGGTGACCTTCGGCGGCGAACCGGTGCAGCCGCTGCGCCGCCGGGCCCGCCCGGTCGCCCAGCGCCGGCTGCAGATGGTCTTCCAGGACCCCTACTCCTCGCTCAACGCCCGGCGCCGGGTGGGCGACCAGATCGCCGATGCGCTGCGGCTGGCCGGCACCGGTGGCCGCCGCCGCGACCCGGGTGCCGCCGGGGCGCTGCTGGAGCGGGTCGGCCTGGACCCGGCGATGCAGACCCGGTACCCGCACGAGTTCTCCGGCGGGCAGCGGCAGCGGGTGGCCATCGCCCGGGCGCTGGCCGCCGACCCCACCGTGGTGGTGGCCGACGAGCCGATCTCCGCGCTCGACGCCTCGGCGCAGGCCCAGGTCGCCAACCTGCTGGTGGGCCTGGCCCGCGACGAGGGCGTCGCGGTGGTCTTCATCAGCCACGACCTGGCCATCGTGCGGCAGGTCGCCGACCGGACGGCGGTGATGTACCTGGGCACCGTCGTCGAGGTCGGGCCGACGGAGACGCTGTGGACCGACCCGCAGCACCCCTACACGCGCGCGCTGATCGGCGCCGTCCCCGTGCCCGACGGCAGCGGCCGGTTGCCGGAGGACCTGCCCGGCGACGTGCCCGACCCGGCCGCGCCGCCGTCGGGCTGCCGGTTCCACCCGCGCTGCCCGGTGGCGACGGCGGAGTGCCCGACCTGGGAGCCGGTGCTGCGGGTGCAGGGCCCCGGCCACGCCGCCGCCTGCCTGCTCGCCCCCGACCGTGCCGGAGCTGTCCCGTGACCGTCCCCGTGGTGGGTCCCGCCGTGCCCGACCCCGCGCGCCCCGGCTGGGACGCCGTGCAGGCCCTCGCCGTCGACGTCTGGGCCTGGCGGCGGGTGCAGGCGCCCCGCTCCCGGGACGACATCCCGCGCCAGGAGCGCCCAGCGGGCTGGGCGCCGGACTTCTCCGCGGCCGGCGTGGCCGCGGCCCGCGCCCGCCGGCAGGAGCTGCACGACCGGTGGACGGTGGTCGACCTCGCCGGCGCCGACACCGCCACCCGGGTCGACCACGCCCTGCTGGGCTCGGTGCTGGCCCGGGTGCGCTGGGAGCTGGACGTGCTCCGCTCGCCCGAGCGCGACCCCTCGTTCTGGGTCGACCAGGCGCTGGGCCCGGTCTTCGACGCGCTGCTGCAGCCCCCGCCGTTCGGGCCGGAGCGGGTGGCCCGGCTCGCGCACCTGCTGGCCGTCGTCCCCGACCAGGTGGCTACCGCGCGCGCCCAGCTGACCGGGGCGCAGGCCGAGCTCGCGCAGGTCGCGCTCGGCATGCTCGAGGACGTCGGCACCCGGCTGCGGACGGCGATCGGGGCTCTGCCGGTCGACGGGCTGGACGCCGGCCCGGCCGCCGACGCGCTGGACGCCTTCGCGGGGTGGCTGGCCGACGAGCTGCCCGGGATGGCGCCGTTCGAGCCGGTGGGCCGGGCGGCGTTCGAGGACTTCCTGCGGCAGGTGGCGCTGGCGCCGGAATCCGTGGACTGGATGGTCACCGTCGCCGAGGCCGAGTTCGCCCGCGCGGTGACGATGGAGGCCGTGGCCACCGCGGCCGCGGCGGGAGTCCCCGAGCCGGCGCTGCCGGCCGACGTCGCGGCGCACTGCGCGGACGAGGCGGCCGCCGAGGCGCAGGTGCGGCGCTGGTACGACGAGAAGGGCCTGCTCACCGTCCCGGCCTGGACCGGCCGCTACCTGTTCGCACCCCGCCCGCCGTGGCTGGCGCCGCTGGTGGGGATGGGCGTCACCGACGACCTGCTCGGGCCGTCCCGGCTGGGGCAGGACCCGGTCAGCTACGCGCCCGACCCGGCACCGGACCTGCCGTTCTTCTACCGGGCGAACATGCTCGACCCCCGGCTGGGCGTGGCGCACGAGGGCGTGCACGCCCTGCAGCTCACCTGGTCGGCCACCCACCCGGACCCGGTGCGCCGGCAGTACTACGACTCCCAGCCCAACGAGGGCATCGCCTTCTACGACGAGGAGATGCTGCTGGACTCCGGGCTGTGGGCCGACGCGCCGCACAGCCGGGTGGTCGTGGCCCGGTTCCTGCGGCTGCGGGCGCTGCGGGTGCTGCTCGACGTCGGCCTGGCCACCGGGTCGATGAGCATCGCCGAGGCGACCGCGATGCTGGCGCAGCGGGTGCCGGTCGACGAGGAGACCGCGCACGAGGAGGCCTCGTTCTTCGCCGGCACGCCCGGGCAGGCGCTGACCTACCTGGTGGGCAAGGTGCAGATCCAGCGGCTGCTCGCCGACGTCGTCGCGGCGCAGGGCGGCACGGTGGACCTGCGGGCCTTCCACGGCCGGCTGTGGCTGGAGGGCAACGTGCCGGTCGCGCTGCAGCGCTGGGAGCTCCTGGGGGTCGAACCGCAGCTGTAGGGCTCAGGGCAGGCCGTGCGCCGGGACCTCCTGCTCGTGGTGGTGCACGACCACCCACCGGCCGCCGTCGCGGCGCAGCACGTCGGTCACCCGGGCGGTGCTGGTCGCGCCGTCGGCGGTGGTGACGTCGAGCAGGTGCCGGCACCAGGCGACGTCGCCGTGCGCGTCGACCAGCACGGTGTGCGGGGCCAGCGCGGTGACCGCGGGGCCGGGGGAGGGGTCGGTGCGCCGGGCCTCGCGGACGGCGTCCAGATCGGCCGTGCCGCGCATCAGCGGCACGTGGTCGTGGTTCCAGATGGTGACGTCGGCGGCGAGGACGTCGTCCACGGCGCCGGCGTCGCCGCCCAGGAACCCGGCGTAGACGGTGGCCACGGCGGCCCAGACCGCCTCGCCGTCGGACTGGTCGAGCGCACCGCGCACGGTGACGTCGGGAGCTGGCACGCGGGGCAGCGTAGCCGGGCGGGGCCCGGGTGTTCCGGCTGTGTGAAGAACCGTCACCGGGCCTGGTGCAGGGTGCTGCCGACCCCCTACGGTCCGCGCATGGAATCCTTCCCACAGGCGGTGCGGATGTTCGTCAACGGCCAGGCCATGCGGGGCGGGTCGCTGGCGCCGGCGCTCGCCGACGCGGAGTTCCTCGGGGAGGTGAGCACCGCGCCGAGGTACCGCTTCCACTCCTTCGGCGACTTCCCCGGCCTGGTGCCGGTGGCCGAGGGCGGGGCGTCGATCGCCGGGGAGCTGTACGCCGTGGACTACGCCGACCTCCGGGAACGGTTGCTGCCCGGCGAGCCGCCCGAGCTGGAGCTGTCGGTCATCGAGCTGGCCGACGGCAGCGGCACCTGCTCGATGGTGGTGCGCGCCGGCACGGCCGGCGAGGACATCACCGCCCACGGTGGGTGGCGCGCCTACCAGCGGACGCTGGCGTGACCCCCGACCTCGTCGTCCGCGGCGGCACCGTCGTCACCGACGGCTGGGCCGGTGCGGCCGACGTCGTGGTCGCCGGCGGCCGGGTGCAGGCGCTGGTCGAGCCGGGGGCCGTGCGCGCCGCCGACGAGCTGGACGCCACCGGCCGGGTCGTCGTCCCGGGCGGCGTCGACCCGCACTGCCACGTCGGGTTCACCTCGGGCGGCTTCACCAGCCTCGACGACCACCGCGAGTGCACCACCGCGGCGGTCGCGGGCGGGACGACGACCATCGTCGACTTCGCGATCCCGCGCCCGGGCGAGGCCCCGGCCGACGCCGCCGCCCGGCAGCGGGCCAAGATCGGCGGCGGCCTGGTGGACTCCGCGCTGCACGCCGGCGTCATGGAGTGGGACGCCGCCACCGCCGAGCAGCTGCGCCAGCTGTGCGACGAGGGCCTGCGCACGGTGAAGATGTTCACCACCTACCGCGGCGAGTCCATGGCCGACGAGGACACGTTCCTGCGGGTGATGAAGACCCTGGGTCCCCTGGGCGGCATGGTGGTCGCGCACTGCGAGGCCAACCACCTCGTCGAGGAGCAGCAGGCCGCGCAGGCCGCCGCCGGCCGGATCTCCGCCGCGCACCACCACGAGACCCGCACCGAGCTGGCCGAGGACGCCTCCGTCGCGGAGGTGCTGGCCATCGCCGAGGCACTGGGCACCCCGGTGTACTTCGTGCACCAGTCCACCGCGGCGGCCGTCGACCAGGTCGCCACCGCCCGCCGCCGCGGCGTGCGGGCGTACACCGAGAGCGTGGCCCACCACCTGGTGCTCGACGACTCGCTCTACGGCGGCCCGCACCCCGAGCGGTTCGTCTGCTGCCCGCCGCTGCGCCCGGCGGCCACCGTGGCCGAGCTCGGCACCCGGCTGGTCAGCGGCGCGGTCGCCACCGTGGGCAGCGACCACTGCTGCTACGACACCGCCCAGAAGACCAGCGTCGACCACGACGTCCGGGTGATGCCCAACGGGCTGCCCGGCGTGGAGACCCGGCTGGTCGTGGTGCAGGACGCCTTCGTGCGCACCGGACGGATCCCGTGGACCCGCTTCGTCGAGGTCACCGCGGCCGCCCCCGCCCGGCTCAACGGTCTCCACCCGCGCAAGGGCAGCCTGCTGCCCGGCTCGGACGCCGACATCGCGATCTGGGACCCGGCCGTCGAGCGCACCATCACCGCCGGTGCGCTGCACCAGGCCACCGACTACACCCCGTACGAGGGCCGCCCGGTCACCGGCTGGCCCACCACCGTCGTGGTGGGTGGCCGGGTCGTGGTCGACGGCGGCCGGGTGGTCGACCACACCGCGCGCGGGCGCTTCCTGCCCGCCGCACCGCTGAGCGTCTGAGAGGGGACCCGTGAACAGGGACGACGTCGACTGGTGGGGCTACTGGGCCGCCGCGCCCACCGCCTTCACCGCGGACGGCGAGCTCGACGAGCCGGCGATCACCGCGACGCTGCAGCTCTACCGCGACCAGGGCGTGCACGGCGTGCTGGTCAACGGCACCACCGGCGAGTGGTTCGCGCAGAGCCCCGCCGAGCGCCGCCGGGTCGCCGAGGTCGCCGTCGCCGCCCTGGCCGGCTCCGGCGTCCCGGTGGTCGTGGGCTGCAACGGCTACACCCCAGCCGAGACCATCGGGCTGGCCGAGCACGCCCGGTCGGCGGGCGCCGACGGCGCGCTGACCACCCCACCGCCCTACGTGCACCCCTCCGACGAGGAGGTGCTGGCCTTCTACCGCACGGTCACCGAGGCCGTGGACCTCCCGTGGATGGTCTACAACTGGCCCCGCGGCACCGCGGTGGACCTGCCGGTGGCGGTGCTGGACCAGCTGGCCGACCTCGACCGGGTGGTGGCGGTCAAGGACAGCACCGGTGACGAGATCAAGTGCCTGGAGGGCTGCGAGGCCCTCGTCGGCCGGGTCCGGTTCTTCGGCCGGTTCGTGCACCCCCGCGGGATGGCGTTCCTGACCGGCCTGGGCGGCGACGGCAACATCGACGGCGGCGCCGTCGGCGCGCCGTTCGCCGCGCCCTTCTACGACGCGGTGCGCGCCGGGGACCTCGACACCGCCCGCACCCGCTCGAAGCAGTACGGCGCGCTGGTGGCCGCTCTGGTCAACAGCGACTACAGCGCGAAGTTCGCGTCGCCGACCGCGCAGGTCAAGGCGGCCATGCACGTGCTCGGCCAGCCCGGTGGCGGGCACGTGCGCCCGCCGCTGCTGCCGCTGACCGACCCGGCCCGGCTGGGCGAGCTCGAGGCGGCGCTCGCCGGTGCGGGGCTGACCCGGTGAGCACCGCGGACGTCGTCGTCGTCGGCGCCGGCATCGTCGGGGCGGCGGCCGCCCACCGTCTGTCGGTGCTCGGCCACCGGGTGGTGGTGCTGGACAGCGGGGTGCCCAACGGGCAGGGCTCGGGGGCCAGTGCGGCGAACGTGCACGTACAGGGCATCCACACCCGCCGTCCCGGGCAGGCGGTGCCGGTCGACGTCGAGCGGCTCCTGCCGCTGCAGCGGGAGGCGCGGGCCCGGTGGACGCACCTGTCCGACGAGCTCGACGCCGACGTCGGGTTCTGCGCGGCCGGCGGGGTCATGGTCGCCGAGACCGAGGAGCAGGTCGCCGACCTGCACCGCAAGCACGCCTGGGAGACCGCCGCCGGGGTGGCCACCGAGGTGCTCGACGGCGACACCGCCCGCAAGGCCCTGCCGCTGCTCGGCCCGGGCGTCCGGGCCGCGACCTGGTGCCCGGCCGACGGCTACGCCGACCCCGCGTCGGTCGCGCCGGCTTACCTTGCCGCCGCGACGAGGGCCGGGGCCGCCGTCCTGGCGCACCACCCGGTGCACCGGATGGAGCACGCCGGGGGCGCGTGGACGGTGCACGCCGCCGGTTCCACGTGGAACGCCCCCGTCGTCCTCGACGCGGCCGGGCCCTGGATGGGCCGGGTCGCCGAGCTGGTCGGCGTCGTGCTGGCCATGGCGCCGGTGGCCATCCAGGCGCTCCGGCTGTCCGCCGGTCCCGTCTGGCTGCCGCACCTGGTGCAGCACGTCGGCGAGGGGTTCTCGGTCAAGCAGGACCCCGCGGGGCGCACCGTGCTCGGGGGCGGCTGGCCCGCGCTGCCGTGGTCCCTGGACGACCAGCCGCGCCCCGACCCGGCCAGCACCACCGGCAACCTGGGGCAGCTGGCCCGGGTGGTCCCCGCGCTCGCCGGTCTGCCGGTCGAGCACGTCTGGTCCGGACCGCTGGCCGCGACGCCCGACGAGATGCCGGTCGCCGGCTGGGTGCCCGGCCGGCCCGGGCTGCTCGCCGTCGGCGGCACCTACAGCTTCACCCTCGCCCCGCTGTGGGCCGACGTGGTGGCCGCCCTGGTCGAGGGCCGCGAACCCCCCGTCGACCTGACCGGGCTCGACCCCGGGCGGCTGGTGCGCACCGCCGTCCCGACCCCCACCCCGCAGGAGGAACCGTGTGGCTGACCGACGCGTCCGTGGTGGACGTGCTGACCGGGCAGGTGGCCCGCAACCGGGCCGTGGAGCTGGTGGACGGCTCGATCGGCGCCATCGCCGACACCGCCCCGGAGGGCGCGCAGACGCGCTCGCTGGGTGGGCGGTACCTCTCGCCCGGCCTGGTGAGCGTGCACAGCCACCTCTCGGTCGTGTACCCCTTCTCCGCGCTGGACGAGGGCGAGGACGCCGGGGTCACCACGCTGCGGTCCTTCGCCCGGGCCCGGGACGCGCTGCAGGCCGGGGTGACGACCGTGCGGTCGGTGCACGAGGTCAACCGGGCCGACCTGCTGCTGCGCACCGCCTCCCGTGAGGGCTGGGTCGACGTCCCGCGCATCGTCGGGGCCGGTCGCGCGGTGAGCGCGGTCGGTGGGCACGGGGTCGGCGGCGGCTGCGCCTACGCCTCGGGCGAGGACGAGTTCTACGCCGCCGCCCGCGCGGAGCTGGAGGCCGGCGCCGACCACGTCAAGGTGTTCATCACCGGCGGCATCGCCGACCCCGACGAGGGCTTCGGCTCCGAGCAGATGACCCCCGAGGAGATGCGCGCGGTGGTGCGGGCCGCGGCGGAGTTCGAGACCTACGTCGTCGCGCACGCCGGGGCGGGCAAGGCCATCGCGCAGGCGATGGACGCCGGCATGCGCTCCTTCGAGCACGCCTACGAGCTCTCTGCGGAGGTCGCTGCAGAGATGGCCCGCCGCCAGGTGTTCCTCACCCCCACCCTGTGCGTGACCCGCTGCCCGGAGTGGATGGCCGACCACTCCTTCACCCGTGACCAGATCGCCACCGCCATGGAGACCGGGCCGGGCCACCTGGCCAGCATCCGGCGGGCGGTGGAGGCCGGGGTGACCATCGTGGCCGGCACCGACTACCCGCCGGGTGAGCCGATCGAGGACACCGTGGTCGCGGTCCGCGAGATGGAGTTCCTCGTCGACGCCGGCCTGGAGCCGCTGAAGGCCCTGCAGGCCGGGACGGCGACCGCGGCCCGCCTGCTCGGCCTGGAGGGGCAGATCGGGGAGGTCAGCACGGGGGCGGCCGCCGACCTCGTGGTCACCGACCGCGACCCGACCAGCGACGTGTCCGCGCTTCGGGGGATCTCGATGGTGGTCGCCGGCGGACGCGTGGTCCGGGACGCCCTGCCCGCCTGATCAGCGGGGTGGGCCGACGGAGTCCCGGGCGACCAGCACCGGCTCGACCAGGGCGCGGGTAGGCCCGGGCTCCGCGGCCCCGGTGAGCTGCGCGTGCAGCAGCCGGGCCGCCGCCCGGGCCTGCCCGGCCGCCCGGTTGTCCACCGCGGTCAACCGGGGCGGCCACCAGCCGTAGAACGGCTCGTCCTCGGTCAGCACCACCGACAGCTCGCGGGGCACCGCCGTCCCCCGGGCCGACAGGACGGGGAGCACGCCGCCGGCCGCCTCGTGGTTGGTGACCAGCAGCGCCGTCGGCGGGTCGGGGAGGTCCAGCAGGGCCGTGGTGGCCGCCCGGCCGAAGTCGGTGGTGAACGGGCCGCGGTGCACCAGCTCGGGAGGCAGCGGGAGCCCGGCGGCTGCCAGCGCCGCCACGACCCCGGCGTGCTGCTCGCGGCCCGAGGTCACGTCGTCGGTCGCCGACACCGTGGCGATGCGGGTGTGGCCGGCGGCCAGCAGGTGCTCGGTGGCCAGCCGCCCGGCCGACCTGTAGTCCAGCACCACCGACGCCGCCCGGGCCCCGGGCACCTCACGGTTGGTGGTGACCACGGCGGTGCCGGCGTCCAGCAGGGCGTTGACCCGGTCGTGGTTGGCCCCCGAGCCCGCGACCACCACGCCGTCGAAGCCGTGGTCCAGCGCGGTGTCCAGGAACGCGGCCTCCCGCGCGGCGTCGCCGCCGGTGGTGCACACCACCACCTGCCAGCCGGCGTCCGCGCCCCAGGACTGCAGGGTCTCGGCGACGGTGCCGAAGGTGGCGTTCCAGAGGTTGTTGACCACGAGGCCGACCAGGCCGGTCCGGCGGGTGCGCAGCGCCGCGGCCATCCGGTTGGGCCGGTAGCGCAGGTCCGCGACCGCGGCGACGACCCGGTCCCGGGTGGCCGGCTGCACGCTGGGGTGGCCGGTGAGCGCGCGGCTGGCGGTGCTGACCGACACCCCGGCCAGCTGGGCCACCGAGGTCAGCGTGACCGCCATGGGCGCAACCTACCGGCGGGCGGCGTCTGGTTGGGTCGATCCGTGCCGACCACGATCCGCGAGATGACCGCCGACGACCTCGCCGAGTCCTGGACGCTGGGCCGCTGGGCCTTCGGCGGTCCGGCCGAGGCGCCGCCGCAGGCGATGCGGGTGCTGCCCGAGACCCACCGCTGGGGCGCCTACGACACCGCCACCGGCCGGCTGCTGGCCAAGGTCACCGACCACGAGGAGCACTCCTGGTGGGGCGGCCGTGCGCTGGCCTCGGCCGACGTCAGCGGCGTCGCGGTCTCCCCGGAGGTGCGCGGCGGCGGGCTGGCCCGGCAGCTGCTCACCGCGGCGCTGGCCGCCGCCCGGGACCGGGGTGCGGTGGTGAGCGCGCTGTACCCGACGGTGTCGGCGGCCTACCGGTCGCTGGGCTGGGAGGTCACCGGCGTGCTGGGCTCGGCGGTGCTGGACACCGCCGCGCTGCCGACCGCGCGTGAGCCCGGCGTCGTCCTGCGCGCCGGGACGCCGGCCGACCGCGGCGCCGTCGTCGACCTCTACGAGCGGGTCGTGCGTGGGTACGACGGGCCGCTGACCCGCCGCGGCGGCCGCTGGGACGCCCCGCCGCGCGGCGAGCAGCCCCTCGGCGACGGGGTGGACCTGCTCACCCTCGCCGAGGAGGACGGAGTGGTCACCGGCGCGCTGGGCTACGAGCGGGGCCGGGGCTACGGGCCCGAGGCGTCCCTGGACGTCAGCGACCTGCTGGCCACGACCCCGGCCGCTGCCCGCGCGCTGGTCGACGTGCTGGCCGGCTGGCGCACGGTCACCCGCACCGTGGACGTCCCGCTGCTGGCCGGGGACGCCGTCTCGGCGGTGCTGCCGCTGGAACGGGCGACCAGCCGCGGCACCCAGGTCTTCATGCACCGGGTGGTCGACCTGCCCGCGGCGGTGGCCGGCCGGGGCTGGCCCGCGCACGTGCGGGGCGCGCTCGACGTCCGGGTGGTCGACGACGTGGCGCCGTGGAACACCGGTGCCTGGCGGCTGGAGCTCGACGGCGGCGAGGGCCGGGCCACCCGCACCGACGGCGACCCCGACCTGGTGCTGGGCGCCCGCGGCCTGGC
>NZ_JAMXRZ010000053.1 GCF_024124375.1 Klenkia sp. PcliD-1-E | reverse complement strand
TCACCGGCCCGGCTGCGCGCCGCCGTCGCGGCGCTGTTCGCCCTCGACGGCTTCGTCTTCGGCACGTGGGCCGCCCGGGTCCCCGACGTCGCCACCCGGGTCGGGGCCGACCACGGCACCCTCGGGCTGGCGCTGCTGTGCCTGTCCCTCGGCGCGCTGGCGTGCATGCAGCTCACCGGTGCGCTGGCCGCGCGGCTCGGGCCCGGCCTGGTCGCCGCCCTCGCCGCGGTGGCCGTCTGCGCGAGCGCGGTGCTGCCCGGCCTGGCGACCTCGGTCCCCGCGCTCTGCGCCGCGCTGCTGGCCTTCGGCGCGGCGACCGGGGCAGTGAACGTCGCCGCCAACAGCGTCGGGGTGCAGGTCGAGGCCCGCGCCGGGCGTCCGGTGCTGTCCGGGCTGCACGCCGCGTTCAGCTTCGGTGGTCTCGGTGGTGCGCTGCTGGGCGGGGTCGCCGCGACGGTGCTCGGCGTCCCGGCGCACCTGGTCGTCGTGGCCGGGGCCGGGCTGCTGCTGACGGCGCTGCTCGTGCCGGTGCTGGTCGGCGCCGACGCGGCCCCCGCCCTCCCCGTGCCCGCGGCCGCGGAGGCACCCCGCCGCCGGCCCACCGCCGTCCTGGTGGTGCTCGGCTGCATCGCCGGGGCCACCGCGTTCGGGGAGGGCGCGCTGACCGACTGGGGCGCGCTGCACCTGCGCGAGGACCTCGGCGCGACCTCCGGCCTGGCCGCCGCCGGGTACGCCGGGTTCGCCCTCGCCATGGCGTGCGGCCGGCTGGCCGGGGGAGGGCTCGTGGCCCGGCTGGGGGAGCAGCGGCTGCTGGTCGGCGGCACCCTGCTCGCGGCGGCCGGTGCGCTGCTGGCGGTGAGCACGCCGTCGGTGGTGCTGGCACTGGCCGGGTTCGCCGTGGTCGGCCTGGGCCTGTCCAACGTCTTCCCGCTGGCGATCGCCCGGGCCGGGGCGCTGGGCGGCTCGCGCGGCATCGCGCTGTCCACCACGGTCGGCTACGCCGGCCTGCTCGGCGGGCCGCCCGCCATCGGGTTCCTCGCAGCGCACGCCGGGCTGCCGGTGGCGCTCGGCACGGTCGCGCTGCTGGCCGGGATCGCCGCCGTCCTGGTCGCGGTGGTGGACGGCGACCGGGTGCGGGTGCCCGCGGTCGACCTGGCGCCGGTGCACCGGGCCGCGGGCGACCTGCGCCTGCTCGCCGTCGCCTGAGCCCCGTCGCCGACGGTCGACCCCGGTGTCGGGGACGTCGGCTCCCGCAGCGGGATCGGGCCCCGATGTCCCCGACACCGGTCTTGACGTCTCGGCTAACGGGTGTAGCTTATGGCTAACAACGTTAGCTACTGGGGGACGACATGACCGAGCACCTCGCCGTCGACGGCGGCACCCTGGCCTACGAGGTCACCGGCGGCCCCGGCCCGCTCGTCGTCCTCGCCCACGGCATGGGCGACGACCGGCAGGCCTACCGCCACCTGGTGCCCCGCCTGGCGGACGCCGGGTACCGCGTCGCCGCGGTCGACCTGCGCGGCTGCGGGGAGTCCAGCGCCGCGTGGCCCTCGTACAGCCGCACCGACATCGCCGGTGACCTGCTGGCGCTGGTCCGCCACCTCGGTGGCCCCGCCGTCCTGGTCGGGCACTCCATCTCCGGCGGTGCGGTCACCATCGCCGCCGCGCAGGCCCCCGAGCTGGTCACCGCGCTGGTCGAGCTCACCCCGTTCACCCGGGAGCAGGCCATCGCGCTGCGCGACCTGCGCTCGGCACGGTTCCGCCGCGGCATGCGGCACCTGCTCGGTGCCGGGCTGCTGGGCAGCGTCGGTCAGTGGCGGAAGTACCTGGACGTCGCCTACCCCGGGGCGAAGCCGGCCGACTGGCAGCAGCGGCTGGACCACGTGACCGCGATGCTGGCCGAGCCCGGCCGGATGGCCGCGTTGAAGAAGATGGGCACCACCCCCGCCACCGACGCCGGCGCCGCGCTGCCCGCCGTCCGCTGCCCGGTCCTGGTCGTGCAGGGCGAGCTGGACCCCGACTGGGCCGACCCCCGCGCCGAGGGCGAGGCCGTGCTGGCCGAGCTGCCGGCCGGGCTCGGGCAGCTCGTGGTGCTCGAGGGCACCGGCCACTACCCGCACCACCAGGTGCCCGGCGCCGTCGCCGACGCCGTGCTGCCGTTCCTGGCCGGTGTCCGTGCCTAGGGCCGGCCTGGACCCCACCTCGGTGGTGGCCGCGGGGGCGCAGCTGGCCGACGAGGTCGGGCTCGCCGCGCTGACCATGGGCGGACTGGCCGAGCGGGTCGGCGTCCGGACGCCGTCGCTGTACAAGCACGTCACCGGGCAGGACGACCTGGTCCGGCGGATCGCCGCCCTGGCGCTGGCGGAGTCCGCGGCCGCGATCGGCACGGCGGTCCAGGGCCTGGCCGGCCGGGACGCCCTGGCCGCGGCCGCGGAGGCCTTCCGGGCCTACGTGCTGGCCCACCCGGGCCGGTACGCCGCGACCGTCGGGCTGGAGCCGGCCGGCCCCGACGACCCGCTGGTGGACGCCGGGGTGCGCGCGCTGGCCGCGTTCCGGGCGGTGCTGCGCGGCTACGACCTGCCCGCGCCCGAGGAGGACCATGCACTGCGGACGCTGCGCAGCGCGCTGCACGGGTTCGCCACGCTGCAGGCCGCGCGCGGCTTCCAGTGGTCGGCCGACGTCGACGAGAGCTTCGGCTGGATGGTCGACCTCCTCGACCGCGGGCTGCGCCGCGGCTGACCTACGCCTGGACCACCTTGTCGCGGTAGCTCTCGATGATGTCCATGAACTCGCGCAGCTCGGGCTCGGGGACGCCGACGAAGTCCAGGGTCGCCTCGATCTCCTTGGCGACGGCGTCGAAGCCGGCGGCGTCGATGGACAGGTGCTCGTGCGCGGTGTCCATGTCGTGGCCGATGTAGCACTTCGGGCCGCCGGCGGCCTCGATCGACCACGAGGTCACCAGCCACTTGTAGCCGGGGGCGTTGGCCGGGTTGCCGTGGTGCTCGTGCACCTTCTCGTTGGCGTTGACCTTGACGTTCTGGAACAGCCGGTCGACCAGGATGTCGACGGCCCCGGCGATCCCGTAGCAGCCCCCGAGCCGTTCGTAGAGGGTCGCGTTCCCCGGCTGCACGGCGGGAGCGCTGGCCGGGTCGGCCTCGGGCGCCAGGCGGCGGGTGTCGGGGACGTGGGCGACCTCGGGCGTGGCGGTCATGGCGGGCTCCCTGGTGTCATCGGCGCTGATCGCGAGGAGGCCGGTGCACCCTCCCCCTGGGTGTGACGCAGGTTACTTGCGTGCAAGCCGGTCGGGCAATGCCCATCTGCCCCGTGCTCCCGCGCCTACGCTCGGGGGGTGCCGTCCGCCCGCAAGCCGCTGGACGAGCTGCGCGAGACCGTCGGCCGGCTCGGCGAGCAGCTCCCGCGGCCCGGCGGCCGGGTGGACGACCTGGTCACCGAGCTCTTCGGCGGGGGGCGGGCCGCGCCGGGTCGACCGCTGGCCGAGGTCCAGGCCGACCTCGCCGGGCTCATCGGCCTGGGAGCGGTCAAGGAGCAGGTGCAGGCGCTGGTCGCCTTCCTGCAGGTGCAGGCCCGCCGCAAGGAGCACGGCCTGCCCGAGGCGGCCACCAGCCAGCACCTGGTCTTCCTCGGCAACCCGGGCACCGGCAAGACCACCGTCGCGCGGCTGCTGGCCGAGATGTACCGGGCGGTCGGCCTGCTGCAGAAGGGCCACCTGGTCGAGGTCGACCGGGCCGCCCTGGTCGGCCAGCACGTCGGGGCGACGGCGATCAAGACCGACCGCGTGGTCAAGCGGGCGCTGGACGGCGTCCTGTTCATCGACGAGGCCTACTCGTTGGCGCCCGAGGGCGACGGCCGGCAGGACTTCGGGCCCGAGGCCATCGAGGTCCTGCTCAAGCGCATGGAGGACCACCGCCACCGCCTGGTGGTGATCGTGGCCGGCTACCCCCGGCTGATGGAGACGTTCCTGGCCTCCAACCCGGGGCTGCGGTCCCGCTTCGGCCGCACGATCCGCTTCCCCGACTACTCGACCGCCGAGCTCGAGGCGATCTTCGTCAGCATCGTCGCCCAGCACGAGTACGAGCTCGAGCCGGGTGCAGAGACCACGCTGCGGGCCACCCTGGCGGGCATCCGGGCCGGCGAGGACACCGGCAACGCCCGCTTCGCCCGGACCCTGTTCGAGCAGGCGCTCAACCGGCAGGCCCTGCGCCTGACCCGGGGCGGGCACGTCGCGTCGCTGAACCGGGCCGAGGTCACCACGCTGACCGCGGACGACGTCGCGCAGGCCGCCCGCACGCTGGCCGACGACCCTCGCTGACCGTCCGCCGATGAGTCCGCCGCCCCGGCGCGGTCTGGTCCCCGGGCGGGCGATGTGCCCGCCAGGGACGGCGGAGGAGCAGCGGATGACCAGCGAGGCGCAGGCGGACGGCGGCGTGCGGGGCCGGGTGGGCGCAGAGGGCGGCGAGGGTGTGGTGCGCTTCGAGGCCCGCTGCGCCGCGGTCGTCGAGGAGGTGTGGGCGGCCCTCACCGACCGGCACCGCCTGCAGCAGTGGCTCGGTGACCTGCGCGGCGACCTGCGGCAGGGCGGTGCGTTCACTGCGACGTTCACCTCGAGCGGGTGGGAGGGCACCGGGCAGGTCGAGGTCTGCGCACCCCCGCACCGGCTGGTCGTGCACACGCAGTCCGCGGACGAGCTCGCCGCCCGGTTCGAGGTCACCCTCACGCCGGACGGCGGCGGGACGGCCCTCGTCGTCGAGGACCACGGACTGCCGCTGGAGCAGGTCGCCGCCTACGCGGCCGGGGACCAGATTCACGTCGAGGACCTGCTCGCCCACCTCGCCGGCCGCCCGCGCTGCGAGCCCCGCACCCGCTGGGCGGAGCTGCACGCGGTCTACCTGGAGCAGGCCGCCACGCTGGGGTGATCAGTCGTCCAGCAGCCAGACGGCGGTGTCGGGCGGCAGCACACCGGGCCGGACCGCCGTCGAGGACGCCAGCAGGACGGTCCCGCCCGGGACCAGGGCCGTGCCGGTGCCCATGTTGAGCACGCAGCGCACGGTCTCGCCGTCCCCGGTGCAGGTGACGGTGAGGACGTCGCCGTCCACCCGCACCGTCGCCGTCCCCGAGCCCAGGGCCGGGTGCGCCGCGCGCAGGGCGAGTGCGCGGCGGTGCAGGGTGAGGGCGGAGCCGCCGTCCCGGGACTGGCGGGAGACCGCGTAGCGCGACCAGTCGGCCGGGACCGGGAGCCAGGGGTCGGCGGCGCCGTCGGGGGAGAAGCCGACGCCCTCGGACTCGTTCCACGGCATCGGCACCCGGCAGCCGTCGCGGCCGGCCCGGGCACCGCCGCTGCGGTGGAAGATCGGGTCCCGCTTGGCCTCGTCGGGGACGACGGCCTGCGGGAGGGCGAGCTCGTCGCCGGCGTAGAGGTAGGGCGAGCCGGGCAGCGCCATCAGCAGCAGGGCCGCGGCGCGGGCGCGCGCGGTGCCGACCGCGCCGCCGCCGAACCGGGTGACCTGGCGGTCCTTGTCGTGGTTGCCCAGCACCCAGGAGACCGGGGCGCCCACGGCGGCGAAGGCGTCCAGCGCGGTGGACACGGCCTCGCCGAAGACGCCGGCGTCCCACCCGGACTTCAGCAGCCGGAAGGAGAAGGACTGGTGCATCTCGTCGGGGCGGGAGTACAGCGCGACCTGGTCGAGGTCGGCCAGGCAGACCTCGCCGACGAGCATGGTGCCGGGGTACTCGTCGCAGACCGCGCGCCAGCGGCGCCACACGTCGTGCACCTCGGGCTGGTTCCAGGTCATCGCCTGCTCGGGGCCGTGGCCGAACAGGGTGGGGGAGTAGGCGCCGGGGTTGTCGCGCAGGCCGGCGTCCTTGAACAGGCCGTAGGCGACGTCGACCCGGAAGCCGGAGACGCCGCGGTCGAGCCAGAAGCGCAGGGTGGCCTCGAAGTCCTCGGCGACGGCGGGGTCGCGCCAGTCGAGGTCGGGCTGCTCGGGGGCGAACAGGTGCAGGTACCAGCGGCCGTCGGGGGTGCGCGACCAGGCCGGGCCGCCGAAGAGCGACTGCCAGTTGTTCGGGGGCTCCTCGGAGGCCGGGGCGAAGTGGTACCGGCTGGCCTCGGGGGCGCCCCTGTCGGCCAGGGCCGCCCGGAACCAGGGGTGCTGGTCGGAGGTGTGGTTGGGGACGACGTCGAGCACGACCTTCAACCCCAGCGCGCGGGCGTCGGCGACGAGCGCCTCCAGGTCGGCGACGTCGCCGTAGTCGGGGTCGACCGCGCGGTAGTCCACGACGTCGTAGCCGCCGTCGGCGCCGCCGGAGGGGTAGTGCGGGTTGATCCACAGCGCGTCGACGCCGAGCCACACCAGGTAGGGCAGCCGGGAGCGCAGGCCGGCCAGGTCGCCGATGCCGTCACCGTTCGAGTCGGCGAACGAGCGGAGGTAGACCTGGTAGACCACCGCGGTCCGCCACCAGTCGGTGTCGGTCGCGGGGGCAGCGGGGGCCGGCAGCGCTGCCAGACGGGGTGCCATGACTCCGTCATCGGCAGCCGGCTGTGCGGACGCTGTGGCTCAGGTCACCAAAGTCCGGGCCGGATTCTGGCGGATCGTGCCCGTGTCAACCGTGCTGCAGACAGCTGGTGAAGGCGGCGACCATGTGCGGGACGTCGAGGGCGCTGCACAGCTCGCGGGCCGAGTGCATCGCCAGCTGCGGCGCGCCGACGTCGACCGTCGACAGGCCGAGCCGGGTGGCGGTCAGCGGGCCGATGGTCGAGCCGCAGGGCAGATCGGCGCGGGAGACGAAGTGCTGCACCGGCACCCCGGCGTCCTGGCAGCGCTCGGTGAACCAGCCGCCGCTGACCGCGTCGGTGGCGTAGGCCTGGTTGGCGTTGAGCTTGAGCACGGGGCCGCCGCCGAGCACGGGCTGGTGCGCGGGCTCGTGCCGCTCGGGCCGGGTGGGGTGCACCGCGTGCGCCATGTCCGCGCTGACCAGCTTGGACGCCGCGACCGTGCGGGCGAACCCCTGCGGGCCCTCCGCCAGCCGGGAGACGACGTCCTCCAGGAACGACCCCCGCGCCCCCGTCGCCGACCCCGACCCGACCTCCTCGTGGTCGTTGCAGACCAGCACCTGGGTGTGGCGGGCGGCCGACGCCCGCAGCATCGCGGTCAGGCCCGAGTGGCAGCAGGCCAGGTCGTCCAGCCGGGGTGCGGCCACCCACGACCCGTCGGCACCGGCCCGCGCGGCCGGCTGGGTGTCGGCCAGCACCAGGTCGTGGCCCACCACGTCGGCGGCGGACACCCCGGCGGCCGAGGCCAGCGCCTCCAGCAGGCCCGGCTCGGTCGACAGCTCCGACCCCCACACCGGCTGCAGGTGCCGCTGCGGGTCCAGCACCAGGCCCTCGCGCACCGACCGGTCCAGGTGGATCGCCAGCGACGGCAGCCGCAGCGGCGCACCGGGCAGAGTCGCCAGCACCGTCGTCCCGCCGCGCAGGGCGAGGCGGCCGGCGACGGTGAGCTCGCGGTCCAACCAGGTGTGCCACAGCCCGCCGCCGTAGGGCTCGACGCCCACGAGCTTGTAGCCGGCCTGCCGCAGGTCGTACCGCGGCCGCACCCGGAAGGTCGAGGAGTCGGTGTGCGCGCCGATGATCCGCAGGCCGGCCTCGGCAACCGGGTCCGAGCCCACCCGGACGGCGACCACGCTGGCCCCGCGCACCGTGAACACCGCGTTGCCCGGCGACAGCTCCCAGACGTCGGTCTCGGCGAGCTCCCGGAACCCGCCCGCAGTCAGCCTCCGCGCGATCTCCGCCGCGGCGTGCCCGGGGGAGGGCGAGGCGTCGACGAAGGAACGGAGGTCGTCACCGAGGGAGAGGTCCACGCCCTCGAGTCTCCCGTACCGTTCGGCGCCGCACCCCGAACCCCTGGAGACCCCGCATGACCGGCACGACCATCGGTGTCGAGGAGGAGTTCCACCTCGTCGACCCGGCCACCGGGGCCCTGGCCGCGAGCTCGCGCGTCGCCGACGCCGCCGTCCTCGGGCAGGCCGGCGCGCACGTGCAGCCGGAGATCTCCACCACCCAGCTCGAGACCGCCACCGGTGTCTGCCGCACCCTCGCCGACGTCCGCACCGCCCTGGAGCAGACCCGGCGCGAGGCCGTCGCCGCGGCGCAGACCGACGGGCTGACCGTGCTCGCCGCCTCCACCCACCCGGCGTCCGCCCCCGAGGACCTCCGGCTGACCGACGCCCCGCGCTACCGGGTGATGGTGCAGCGCTGGGCGGCGCTGGCGCAGAGCCAGGACATCTGCGGCACCCACGTGCACGTCGGCGTCGACGACCTGGACACCGCCGTCCACGTCATGGACCGCGCCCGGCCCTGGCTGCCGCTGCTGCTCGCGATGACCGGCAGCTCCCCGTTCCACGACCGCACCGACACCGGCTACGAGTCCTGGCGCACCGTGTGGTGGTCGCGCTGGCCGGTGTCCGCCCGCCCGAGCCGCTCGGCGACGCGACCGGGTACGCCGACGTCGTCCGGCAGCTGGTCCGTGCAGGCCTCGTCCCCGACGGCTCCCAGCTGTACTGGGACCTCCGGCCCTCCACCCACGTGCCCACGCTGGAGTTCCGGATGGGCGACGTCTGCACCGACCTGGACGACGTCGTCCTGCACGCCGCCCTCTGCCGCTCCTTGGTCACCGTCCTGGCCGCCGACGAGACCGAGCCCTTGTCCCTCCGGCCCGAGGTGCTGCGCGCCGCCCGGTGGAAGGCCGCGCGTGCGGGGCTCACCGGCGAGCTGCTGGACCCGGCGACCGCCGCGCTGGTGCCCGCGTCGGCCGCCGTCCGGGCGCTGCTCGAGCTCCTGGGCCCCGACCTGTACAGCCGCGGCGAGCTCGCCGAGGTGACCGGGCTGGCCGAGCAGCTGCTGGCCCGCGGGACGTCGTCGGCCCGGCAGCGGCAGGTGCTGGCGCGCACCGGCGACCCGGGCGCCGTCGTCCGGGACCTGCTCGAGGTCGGCGGCACCGCCGTCTGACCGTGGTCAGTGCGCCGGGACCTCCACGCGCTGCCACCGGAACCGGTCGACGAACCCGGCCAGGCCCGGCACCCGCGCCGCCAGCAGGAGCAGGCCGAGGCCCAGCGCCCCCCCGGCGACGTCGAACAGCAGGTCGTGCACGTCGGCGACGTGCCCACCGCCCAGCAGGTGCGCGGTCACGTACTGCGTCACCTCGATCGTCAGGCTCGCCGCCGTCACCGCGGCCACGACCCGCGGCCACGACGGCCGGGTCAGCACCAGCGCCAGCAGCGCGCCCAGCGGCACGAACACCAGGACGTTCGTCACGGCGTCTGTGACCTCGTAGCCCGTCGACGGGTCCAGGACGAGGTACTCCGACCACGGCACGTCCGCGCGCGGCTTGTCCAGGTATACCGGGAACACCGTGTTGGCGACGACGCCGGCCGCGTAGACGCTCAGCGCGACGGCCACGGCCACCCGCGGGGCACCCCACCGGTCGCGACGGCGCAGCACCCGCAGCAGCACGGCGAGGACCACCGCGGCGAGCGGGACGACGACCGGCAGCACCGGGACCTGGCGGAACACGGGGCAGCTCCTCGCTCGCGGACGGGACGTCGGGCGGGCCCATGCTCCCCGACGCCGTCCGGCCCCCGGAGCGGGCCCCACAGGTGCAACGCGCGGGCATTGCCACCGCAACACAGCAGGTCCACAGTGAGCGCCACCCGACGACCGGAGGCCCCGCCGTGACCACTGAATCCCCGGCGCAGACGAACGAGTACCTCGCCAAGCGGCAACTGCGCACCGGGACGGCGGGCTGGCCGCTGCTGGCCGGCCTCGGTGTCGCCGCCGTCATCTCCGGCGACTACGCCGGCTGGAACTTCGGCCTCGCCGAGGGCGGGTTCGGCGGGCTGCTCATCGCCACCGTCCTCATGGGCCTGATGTACACCGCGATGGTGTTCGGCCTGGCCGAGCTCGGCGCCGCGCTGCCGACCGCGGGCGGCGGCTACACCTTCGCCCGGCGCGCGCTGGGCCCCTGGGGCGGCTACGCCACCGGCGTCGCCGTCCTCATCGAGTACGCCATCGCCCCGGCCGCGATCGCCACCTTCATCGGCGGCTACGTCGACTCCCTCGGCCTGTTCGGCATCACCGACGGCTGGTGGGTCTACCTCGCCGTCTACGCGCTGTTCATCGGCATCCACCTGATGGGCGTCGGCGAGGCGCTCAAGGCCATGATGGCCATCGCTGCGGTCGCCGTCGTCGGCCTGGTGCTGTTCCTGCTCGGCGCGGTCCCGTCCTTCGACGCGGCCAACCTGACCGACATCGCGCCCACCGACGCCGCCGGGGCCTCGGAGTGGCTGCCCTTCGGCCTGCTCGGGGTGTGGGCGGCGTTCCCGTTCGCGATCTGGTTCTTCCTCGCCGTGGAGTGCGTGCCGCTGGCCGCCGAGGAGGCCAAGGACCCCGCCCGCTCCATGCCGCGCGGCATCGTGGCGGCGATGGGTGTGCTGGCGGTGCTCGCCGTCCTCATGCTGGTGTTCACCACCGGTGCCGGCGGGGCGCAGTTCATCAGCGGGTCCGCGAACCCGCCGGTGGACGGCCTGCAGCCCGGGACGCTCCAGACGGTCGTGAACTACATGGGCCTGGTCGGCCTGGTCGCCAGCTTCTTCTCCATCGTCTACGCCTACAGCCGGCAGACCTTCGCGCTCTCCCGCGCCGGCTACCTGCCGCGGTCGCTGTCGGTCACCAACGCCCGCAAGGCGCCCGTGCTGGCCCTCGTCGTCCCCGGCGTCGTCGGGTTCCTGCTCACCCTCACCGGCCAGGGCGCGGTGCTGCTCAACATGGCGGTCTTCGGGGCGGCGCTCTCGTACGTGCTGATGATGACCAGCCACGTCGTGCTGCGCCGCCGCGAGCCCGACCTGGAGCGCCCGTACCGGACACCGGGCGGGACGGCGACGACGACGGTCGCGCTGGTGCTCGCCGTCCTCGCGGTGCTGGCCACCTTCCTGGTCGACCCGCTCGCGGCCGGTCTCTGCCTGCTCGCCTTCGCGCTGTTCATGGCCTGGTTCGCGTTGTACTCGCGGCACCACCTGGTGGCGTCCGCGCCGGAGGAGGAGTTCGCGGCGCTGGCCGCAGCGGAGGACGACGTCCGATGACAGCTCGCCGGGCAACGGTGGCCGGCCACACCTACGAGTTCCCCACCCTGGTCGAGGTGATGGCCAAGGCCACCCCCGCCCGCTCCGGCGACGTGCTCGCCGGCTGCGCGGCCACGTCGGAGGCCGAGCGGGTCGCCGCGCAGACCGTGCTCGCCGACCTGCCGCTGAGCACGTTCCTCGACGAGCAGGTCGTCGGCTACGACGAGGACGACGTCACCCGCCTCGTGCTCGACACCCTGGACGCCGGGGCCCTCGAGCCGGTGCGCGCCCTCACCGTCGGGGGGTTCCGGGAGTGGCTGCTCGCCCGCGCCGCCGCCGGCGACGAGCCGGCCATCTCCGGGCTGGCGCGCGGGCTGACCCCGGAGATGGCGGCGGCGGTGTCCAAGCTGATGCGCAACGCCGACCTGGTCGCCGTGGGCCGCCGGTGCCGGGTCATCACCGGGCTGCGGTCGACGATCGGGCTGCCCGGCCGGCTGGCGTCCCGGCTGCAGCCCAACCACCCCACCGACGACGCCCTCGGCGTCACCGCCTCGCTGCTGGACGGGCTGCTGCACGGGTCCGGCGACGCGGTCATCGGGATCAACCCGGCCACCGACTCCCCGGCGCAGACCATCGCGCTGCTGGAGCTCGTCGACGCCGTCATCGGCCGGTACAGGATCCCCACCCAGTCCTGCGTGCTGGCGCACGTGACGACGACGCTGCGCGCACTGGAGAAGGGCGCGCCGGTGGACCTGGTGTTCCAGTCGGTGGCCGGGACGCAGGGTGGCAACGAGGGCTTCGGGGTGACGCTGGACCTGCTCACCGAGGCCCGCTCCGCGGCGCTCGACCTGGGCCGGGGCACGGTGGGCCAGAACGTGACCTACTTCGAGACCGGGCAGGGGTCGGCGCTGTCGGCGGGCGCGCACCTCGGCGTCGGTGGCCGGCCGGTGGACCAGCAGACCCTGGAGTGCCGCGCCTACGGGGTGGCCCGGCACTTCGACCCGCTGCTGGTCAACACAGTCGTCGGGTTCATCGGCCCGGAGTACCTCTACGACGCCAAGCAGGTCATCC
Source organism: Klenkia sp. PcliD-1-E (assembly GCF_024124375.1). Classification (GTDB taxonomy): domain Bacteria; phylum Actinomycetota; class Actinomycetes; order Mycobacteriales; family Geodermatophilaceae; genus Klenkia. The sequence continues at coordinate 17,641 of NZ_JAMXRZ010000053.1, read as the reverse complement.
GGGCCGGCTTGGAGGACCACTTCTGCGGCAAGCTGCTCGGCCTGCCCATGGGCGTGGACGTCTGCTACACCAACCACACCGACGTCGACCCCGACGACACCGACACCCTCACCCTGCTGCTGGGCGCGGCCGGCTGCTCGTTCGTCATCGCGGTCCCGGGGTCGGACGACGTGATGCTGCACTACCAGTCGCTGTCCTTCCAGGACGTGCTCACCGCCCGCCAGGTGCTCGGCCTGCGCCCGGCACCGGAGTTCGAGGCATGGCTGCAGCGGATGGACCTGGTCGACGACACCGGCCGGGTCCGCGAGCTCACCGGCGACGCGCCCGCCGCCCGCGCGCTGCTGGCGGCCGCGCGGTGAGCGACCCGTTCGAGGTGCTGCGGACGGCGACCCGGGCGCGGGTGGCGCTGGGCCGGGCCGGGGACGGGCTGCCCACCGACCGGCTGCTGGAGTTCCGCGCCGCGCACGCCGCCGCCCGGGACGCCGTGCACACCCCGCTCGACGTCGACGCCCTCGTCTCGTCCTTGGGCGGGACCGGGCTCGAGGTGCTCACGGTGACCTCCGCGGCGCCGAACCGGGCGACCTACCTGCAGCGGCCCGACCTCGGACGGGTACTGGCCGAGGGCACCTCGCTGCCGGGCGGCTCGTACGACCTGGCGCTGGTGGTGGCCGACGGGCTGTCGCCCCGGGCCGTCGCCGACCACGCCGCCGGGACGGTGACCGCGGTGCTGGACCGGCTGGACGGCTGGTCGGTGGCCCCGCTCGTGGTGGCCACCCAGGCGCGGGTCGCCCTCGGTGACCCCGTGGGGGAGGCCCTGGGCGCGCGCATCGTCGTCGTGGTCATCGGGGAACGGCCGGGGCTGTCGTCGGCGGACTCCCTCGGGCTCTACCTGACCTGGGGGCCGCGGCCGGGCCGGGCCGACAGCGAGCGGAACTGCATCTCCAACGTCCGGCCGCCGCACGGGCTCTCGTACGCGCAGGCCGCCGAGACGCTGGCCGGGTTGCTGCTGGCCTCGCGGGAGCTGGGTGCCTCGGGCGTGGTGCTCAAGGACGAGGGCCCGGCGCTGGAGCGATGAGTTCCCCGTTCGGCCGTGGTCTGGGGGCATGCGCAGAGTCATCGCCTACGAACTGCTGTCCTTGGACGGCGTCGCGGAGTCGCCCGACGCGTTCATCGACATCTGGGACGACGTCCTGGGCGCCCACCTGGCCGAGCTGATCTCGACCTAGACCGACGTCTGCTCGGCCGGCGCAGCCACGAGGAGTGGGCTGGCTTGTGGCCGACCAGCGACGTCGAGCCGTTCGCGTCGTTCATCTACGCGGTGCCCGAGCACGTGGCGACGTCGTCCCCGTTGCCCGGTGGGTGGGCGGCTGCAGCCATCGAGGGCGACGTCGCGGCGTACGGGCGGTCGCTCCGCGAAGGGGACGGCGGGGACGTCGGGGTGCACGCCAGCATCGCGCTGCTCCAGTCGCTGCTGGCGGCCGACCTGGTGGACGAGCTGCAGCTGGTGGTCGCGTCGGCGTCGCGGGAGCGGACCGGCGGTTGCTCGACGGCATCCCGGCCACCGGGTTGGAGCTGGTGCGCTCGGTGACGACGCCGCCCGGCCACCTGCTGCTGAACCACCGCCCGCGCCGGCGCCCGTCGTCCAGGTGGCAGCAGAGCGTCCGGACGGGTCATAGCGAGGCCGGCGGACTGTCCGTGATTCCCACCCCACCCCGGCCAGGCCGGGAAGCCCAGAAGCTTGCCCATGTCTCCGCGACGCAGAGGTGCACCGTCAGAGGGGATGCGCGAACCCGACTGTCGTTTCCCTCGACGTGACCCTTGCCACTGCATCGATCAGATCATATATTTGTGCCATGCCGATCAGGTCGACCGAGATCCACAGCGCCGTGCGGCGCCGCATCCTGGAGGGCGAGTTGCAGCCGGGACACCGCTTGGTCATCCGGCGGATCGCCGAGGAGTTCGGCTGCAGCGACATCCCGGTGCGCGAGGCGCTGCGGGGCCTGGAGGCCGATGGCTTGGTCGAGGTGCTGCCCTACCGCGGCGCCCAGGTGAAGGTGTTCCACCCCGACGAGGTCCGTGAGGCCTACCTGATCCGTGGACACCTCGAGAGCCTGGCCACCGGTGCAGCTGCCGACTTCGTCGACGACGCCACCCTGGGCCAGCTCCAGATGTTGATCGAGCAGATCGACGAAGTGCTCGACGCCGACGACGTCGTCGCCTACAGCCGGCTCAACCGTGAGTTCCACGAGGTGGTGTTCTCGGCCTGCCCGCACCGACGTCTGCACGACCTGATCGCCAAGCTCTGGGACGGTCAGGTCGGCCTGGTGACCGTGTTGCGGTTGAAGAAGGATCGGCTGCGGCGTTCGAACGACGAACACCGGGCCATCCTCGAGGCACTGCGTCGCCGCGACGGCGACGCCGCCGCCCGCCTGGCGCTGGAGCACAAGCTCGGCGTCGGTGATGACCTGGTCGCCGCCCTGATGGCCGAGGAACGCCGCGTCGGAACCTGCGAAGCGACCGCCACCGACCCCACCGCGGAGGTCCAGCCGTGACCCAGTCCGAGACCCATGTCCTGCAGCTGCCCGAGGGCAAGCGCACCGTCGTCCTGCTCAACATCGCCTACGAGTGCTGGGCGCCCGACCGGGTCCCCGGTCTGGGCCCGATGGGCAACCCGTTGCCGGCCGGCGTGTTCGATCACAACGCCGCCTCCTTCGGCGACTACGCCTGGCGTGAGGGCATCTGGCGCCTGCTGCGGGTTCTCGAGACCCGGGGCGTGAAGGCGACCGTGTTCGCCAGCGGCCGGCTGGCCGAGCTGTCGCCCGGGTCGCTGCTCGCCGCCCGCGACGCTGGCCACGAGATCGCCCCGCACAGCTGGACGCAGGACGTCATCCCCGCCGTCCTCGACGAGGACGCGGAGCGGGCCAACCTGCAGCGGACCCTCGACGGGTTGGGCTCGGTGGTGGGCCGTGACGCCCTCCACGGGTGGCTCAGCCCGCGCTGCACCCCCAGCGCAGTGACCGGGAAGCTGCTGGCCGAGGCCGGGCTGCAGTGGTTCTCGGACGTGTTCGACCGCGACGCCCCGTACCGCACGCCCGAGACCGGCGACCTGGTGCACCTGCCGTTCACCATGGACGTCAACGACCTGCCCAGCTATATGAAGCACGGGCAGCCCCCGCGCCGCCTGTTCGAGACGTTCCTCGACACGCTGGCCTGGACCGACGAGCACGAGACCGGCCGAGCGCACCTCGACGTCACCGTGCACGCCCACGTCTTCGGCCGACCCTACGGCGCCTGGGTGCTCGACCAGATCGCTCGCACCGTCGCCGAGCGCGACGACGTCTGGGCACCCACCCGCCACGAGTACGCCACCTGGTTCACCGAGCACGTCCCCGCCTGAGCAGCACCGCTCGACCCGCACCACCCACCACCGGCCGGCCGCACCCGCGACCCGCCGTCCCCACGCGTGCGACGACGACGTCCACGCTCCCGAGAGGCACGGCCATGAGCACACCCGTGGACACCGCACAGCAGGGCAATCGCGGTCGCCTGGCGACCGGCGTCGGGTACTTCCGGCAGTCCGGCCCGGCCTGGCTGGCCGGCGGCCTGAACATCGGCGGCGCGTCGGTCACCAACGCCGTCATCCTCGCCTCGGCCACCGGGCTGGTGTTCGGCTGGGTGGTCATCCCGGCCGTCGTCGCGATCTGGGCGGCCACCTACGCCTGCGTGAAGATCGCCGTCGTCGCCCGCAAGAACCCGCTCGCCGTCATGCGTGACGAGGTGCACCCGGCGCTCGCCTGGGTCAACGGCGGGGCGGTGCTGCTGGTCAACCTGGTCTTCTACACGATCAACATCGTGCTGGGCACCTCGGCGCTGCAGCTGGTGTTCCCGCAGCTCGGCGCCCGGGCGTGGGGCGTGGCCATGGTCGGCGTCGTCGCGCTCATGGCGCTCTTGCCCGGCCGGATCAAGGTGGCCGAGAAGCTGCTGCAGGTCTTCCTCTACATCCTGGCGCTGACGTACGTGGTCGCGTTGTTCATCGTGCCGGTCGACTGGAGCGGCGTGGGGGAGATGTTCACCTTCTCCCTCCCCACGGACCAGAACACGGTGCTTCTGTTCACCGCTGTGCTGGGTGCTGCGCTGGCCATCAACGTGCCCACCATCCAGAGCTACGGCACGGTCGAGCGGAAGTGGGGAACCGATCGGTTGCCGCTGATCAGGTTCGAGACCGGCATGCTCAACCTGCTGCTGATGTTCGTGTCCCTCGCCGTCATCGTCGTGGTCGGCTCGACCCTGTACCCCGCGGGCATCACCGCGACCAGTGCGGTCACCGCCGCCGAGTCCCTGCGCCCGGTCACCGGTGATCTCTCGGCGATCTTGTTCGCCATCGGCCTGCTCGGTGCAGTGCTCACCACGGCCGTCGTGCAGACCAGCGTGGCGGGCTACGTCGTGTCCGATCTGTTGCGCTGGCCCGCAGGTCTGAAGGACAAGAAGTTCAAGGCCGTGCAGGGCGTCATGGTGCTCATCGGGTTCTCCGTGCCCTTCCTGGGGTGGAACCCCTTCGACTGGGCCTCCTGGGGCTCGGCGTTCAACGCCACCTTCATGCCCATCGGCGTGGGCACGTGGTGGTACCTGGTCAACAAGAAGTCCCTCATGGGCGAGCACCGGGCCGGCAGGGGCATGAACACGGCGCTGGCCGTGAGCATGCTCATCTGCCTCGTCACCGCCGTCCGCTTCTGGTACGTCACCTTCAGCTGAGAGGAACCACCGTGCTCATCCCCCGTGGGTGCACCCTCGAACGCCCGGTCGACCTCGACGGTGCGGTCGCCCTGCTCGCCGCCGACGAGGACGCCCGTCCCGTCGGCGGCGGGGTCTCCCTGACCCTGCTGCTGCGCAACGGCTTCGCGGCACCCGGCCTGCTCGTCGACCTCGGCCGGCTCCGGGGTGACCTGCGGGGCATCCGTCGGGACGGCGACGGCACCCTGCACATCGGCGCGCTCACCACGCTGCGCGAGGTCGAGACCTCGCCCCTGGTGGCCGAGCACTCCCCGGTGCTGGCCGCGGCATGCACCTGGCTGGCCAGCACGCGCATCCGCAACACCGCCACCCTCGGTGGCCACCTGGGGCACGCCGACCCGCACCAGGACCTGCCCCCGGTGCTGCTGGCCCTGGGCGCCCAGGTCGAGGTGGCCGGCCCCGCGGGGCTGCGCACGCTGCCGCTGGACGACCTGCTCGTGGGCTACTACGAGACATCGCTGGAGCAGGGAGAGCTGATCACCGCCGTCCGGGTGCCCGCCGCGGCGACGCCGGTGCGGGGCAAGTACGTCAAGACCACCGCCCGCACCGTCGAGGACTGGCCCGCGGTCGGGGTCGCCGTCCGGGCCGCCGTCGTCGAGGGCCGGGTCGCCGAGGCCGATGTCGCTGTCGGGTCGGTGACGGTGCGCGCCCACCTGCGACCCGCCGTCCGCGACCTGCTGGTCGGCCAGGTGCCCACCGACGAGCTGGTGTCCGAGGCCGCCCGCACCGCCGCAGAGGGCCTGGAGTACGCCAGCGACTCCTTCGGGAGCGCGTCGTACAAGCAGACCGTCGTCCGGGTCACCGCCCGCCGCGCACTCCAGGAGGTGCTCGCACCGTGAAGTCCACCGTGGGCCACTCGGCCACCCGCACTGAGGGCGTCGCCAAGACCTCCGGCCGGGTTTCCTACATCCACAACCTCGCCGTGCCCGGGATGCTGCACGCCAAGCTCGTGCGCAGCCTCGTCGCGCACGCCACCATCTCCTCGATCGACACCGAGGCGGCCCGCGCCGTCCCCGGGGTGCACGCGATCATCACGGCCGCCGAGGTGCTCACCGTGCTGCCCGACCCCTACTTCGGGCCCGCCTTCCACGACCAGCCCGTGCTCGCCGTGGACAAGGTGCGCTTCGTCGGCGAGCCGGTCGCGGTCGTGCTGGCCGACGACGTCCGGGCCGCCGAGGAGGGCGCCGCGCTGGTCGACGTCCAGTACGACGAGCTGCCGGCCGTCTTCGACGAGGTGGCCGCCGCCGCCCCCGACGCCCCGGTGCTGCACGAGGAGCTGCGGCCGGGCACCGCCTTCGCCGACCTCAAGCACCTGAAGGGACGACGGGACACGAATGTCGCGCTTGACTACCAGCTGCGGCGCGGGGACGTCGACGCCGCCCTCGCCGCCGCCGACCACGTGGTGACGCACACCTTCACCACCCCGGCCATCGCGCACGCGCCGCTGGAGCCGGTCGTGGCCATCGGCCAGGTCGCCGACGACGGCGGGCTGATCATCCATTCGGCCACCCAGAACCCCTCGATCGCCCGGCTGGAGGTCGCCCGGCTGTTCGGGCTGCCGGAGTCGATGGTGTCCATCCGCACCGGGTTCCTCGGCGGCGGCTTCGGCGCCAAGCTCTACCCCAAGCTCGAGCCCCTCGTGGCCGTCTGCGCGGTGCTGGCCCGCCGCCCGGTACGGCTTGCGCTGTCGATGGAGGAGACCTTCTCCACCCTGACCCGGCACGCCAGCACGATCACCATCACCAGCGGGGTCGACGCGGACGGGACCATCGCGGCCCGGCGGGTCGACGTGTGGTGGAACGGTGGCGCCTACGCCGACATCGGGCCGCGGGTCACCCAGAAGGCCGGCCTCACCGCCGCAGGGCCCTACCGGATCGCGAACGTGGCCATCGACTCCCGTGCGGTCTACACCAACCTGCCCCCGGCCGGGGCCATGCGAGGGTTCGGTGTCCCGCAGGTTGCGTGGGCCTACGAGCGGCACACGGACCTGCTGGCCCGTGAGCTGGGCCGGGACCCGGTGGCCTTCCGGCAGCAGAACCTGCTGCACCGCGGGGCCGAGCACCACACGGGCACGGTGCTCGCCGACACCGCCAACGAGGAGGTGCTCGCTGAGCTGGTGCAGGCCATGGACCTGGACCGCCCGATCGAGCGCAGCCAGGGCCCGGTCCGGCGCGGGCGCGGCATCGCGATAGCCCTCAAGGCCGTGGTCACGCCCAGCACGTCGGGTGCGGTGGTGCGTCTCAACGCCGACGGCAGCGCCTCGGTGCAGTGCCCCACCGTCGACGTCGGGCAGGGGTCCATGACGGCGATGGCACAGCTGGTGGCCGAGACCCTCGGCCTGCCCGCGAGCCGGGTGCGGGTGACCCACGCCGACACCGACACCACGCCCTACGACACCGGAACGCTGGGCTCGCGCTCCACCTACCACGCGGGCAACGCGGTGGTCGGGGCCGCGACGGCGGTCCGAGAGGAGCTGCTGGAGGTCGCCGCTCCGCTGCTCGGCGCCCCCGTCGAGGACCTCGAGGTCGAGGGCGGCGAGGTGCTGGTGCGCGGTGGCCAGGGCCGGATCAGCTTCCGCGACGTGATGGTCAGCCGGGTCGGCGTGCAGGCCGGCAGCATCACCCACGCCCACGAGTTCACCCCGGACTACACCGCACCCGACCCGGAGACCGGCCAGTCGCCGCGGATCACCGCCTTCTGGATGACCGGCGCCGCCGGGGCCGAGGTCGAGGTCGACACCGAGACCGGGCAACTGCGGGTCACCCGGCTCGTGGTGGTCGGCGACGCCGGACGGGCGCTGAACCCCGAGCTGGTGCGCACCCAGTTGACCGGCGCCGCGGTCATGCAGCTGGGCATGAGCTGCTCCGAAGAGCTCACCCACGACGAGGACGGCCAGCTCACCAGCCCCGGCCTCGGCTTCTACAAGGTGCCGGGGTTCCTCGACGTCCCACCGATCGAGTGCATCGTCGTCGAGGTGCCTCAGCGCGACGGCCCCTACGGCGCCAAGGGCGTGGGGGAGACCGGCACCTTCGCCGTCGCCCCCGCCCTGGCCAACGCCATCGCCGACGCGACCGGTGCCGATCTGCACGCCTTGCCCATGACCGCCGAACGGGTGCTCGCCGCCATCGAGGCGACCACCGAGGAGGACCAGCCGTGACCGAGCACCTCGAGCTGACCGTGAACGGTCGCGCCGAGTCGTTGGACGTCGACCCCGGCGAGACGCTGCTGGAGGTGCTGCGCGAACGCCTCTCGCTGTACGGCGCGCGGGAGAGCTGCGCGCAGGGCGTCTGCGGCACCTGCACGGTGCTGGAGGACGGCCGCTCCACCGCGTCGTGCGTGCGGCTGGCCGTGTTGGTCGACGGCGGAAGCATCGAGACCGTCGAGGGCCTGGACGCCGGCGGGGTGCGGCACGCGCTGCAGGACGCCTTCATCACCCGTTTCGCATTTCAGTGCGGCTTCTGCACCCCCGGGATGCTCATGGCGGCCAAGGAGCTGCTGACCGAGAATCCCCAGCCCACGCGCACCGAGATCCGCGAGCACCTGGCCGGCAACATCTGCCGCTGCGGGGCCTACCCCGAGCTGGTCGACGCCGTCGAGGCCGCTGCCGAGCTGCTGGCCAGCCAGGGGGACGCTTCGTGAGGGTCGTGGGGACAGCAGGGCCGGACGGTGTCCGGGTGGCCGCCCTCGCCGCGGACGGAGCCACCGTGCGCGACGTCGCCGCGCTGGAGGAGTTCTGGGCCGACCCTGCCGCGTTCCTGGCCGCTCCGGCGACCGGCCCGGCCAGGTCGGTGGGCGAGGTCGAGCTCGTGCCGCCGGTGCTGCCCGGGGCTCGGGTCATCTGCATCGGGCTGAACTACTTGAAGCACGTGGCCGAGGGGTCCTTCAGCGACGAACCACTGCCCGAGCACCCCACCCTGTTCGCCCGGTGGACGGCCTCGCTCACCGTCGACGGGGCCGACGTGCCCGTACCGGCCGACGAGGACGGTCTGGACTGGGAGGGCGAGGTGGTGGCGTGGGTGGGAGAGACCCTCGTCGACGCCACCCCGGAGGAGGCGCTGGCCGCGGTGGTCGGTTACTCGACCTTCAACGACATCACGGCCCGGCGGGCCCAGAAGCTGACCAGCCAGTGGATCCTCGGCAAGAACGCCGACCGGTCCGGGCCGCTGGGCCCCATGGTCCCGGCGGCCAAGGTCGGTGACCTGCGCGAGGGACTGCGGGTGCAGACCAGGGTGAACGGGCAGCTCGTCCAGGACGGGTGCACCGACCAGATGGTCTACGAGGTGGGGGACACCCTGTCCCTCATCAGCCGCACCCTCACCCTGCGACCCGGAGACCTGCTGGCCACCGGTACTCCTTCAGGGGTCGGCTACGCGCGGACCCCGCCGTGGCTGCTGCAGCCCGGCGACGTCGTCGAGGTCGAGGTCGACCGGTTGGGCGTGCTCACCACGCGGGTCGTCGGCAGCGAGGCCCGCCTCACGGCCGCGACCCGAACCCAGGAGACCGCTACCCTGGGCTGACTGCACCGCTGTGGAGCGGCTCCTCACGGGCCGTTCGACGTCAGGTGCTGGCGCGCGCTGCCGCCCTGGTTGCCGGCTTCGAGGTCACCAGATCGACCGGGTGGGGGCGCCACCAGCGTGCCCTCGTGCGCCTGGGTGCCGCGGCCTGTGGTCCCCCGTGCCTGAAGCGGAAGCCGTCACGAACCGCGGTCATCGTGGGGGCGGGTTCATCGTGCTCGGCAGCGAACCCCTACCGCCCCCGCCGCCCCGCCGAGTGACAGCTCAGCGCGCGTGGGTGGGCCCGCGACGAACGCTGAGGTGTCAGTCGGTGCCGCGGCGGCGCGGCTGCGCCCAGTGCGGCAGGTGGAGCAGCTGCCACCGCGCGCGCTGGACGAGACGGCCGCGCCGGGTGGTGGGCCGGGGGAGGAAGGTGAGCCCGTCCCTGGCCTCGACCATCGGTGAGCCGGGCTCGTCCTGCGCGACGGCCCGGTCGTCGGCCGCAGCCGCCTCGGCGCGGGCGTGCAGGCGGGCGCGGACGTCGTCGGGCGTGTAGGCCCGGCGCTGCCGCTCGTCGCGGGCCAGCACCACCCCGGTGGCCGCCACCCCGGCCAGACCGGCGAGCCCGAGCAGCTTCCCGACCGTCCCCGCACGCATGCCCGGCACGGTAACCGCTGCCGCCGCCCGGGTTGAGCCGCGCCGGCGCCCCCTGGTCCGGGTCACGGCGCGGCCGGAGGGGCGCCCACGCGGGTGGAGCCGCGCCGGGTCAGCGTCGGCTGGGCAGGGTGAGCACCTCGACGCCGTCCTCGGTGATGGCCACGGTGTGCTCGCTGTGCGCGGTCAGGCAGCCGGTGGCGCTGCGCAGCGTCCAGCCGTCCTCGTCGGTCACCAGCTCGTCGGTGTCGGACATGACCCACGGCTCCAGCGCCAGCAGCTGACCCGGGCGCATCTTCATCCCGCGCCCGGCCCGGCCGTCGTTGGGCACGTGCGGGTCCTGGTGCATGGTCGTGCCGATGCCGTGCCCGCCGAACTCGGTGTTGACCGAGTAACCGGCCCCGCGCAGCACCTCGCCGATCGCCGCCGACACGTCACCGAGCTTCACGCCGGGTCCGGCGGTCTCGATGGCGGTGGCCAGCGCGCGCTGGGTGGTCTCGATCAGCCGCACGCTCTCCGCCGGGCGGGAGTCGCCGACGACGAAGCTGATCGCGGAGTCCGCGGCCACCCCGCCCAGCACGACGGCGAGGTCGAGGCTGAGCAGGTCGCCGTCGCGCAGGTCGTAGTCGTGCGGCAGGCCGTGCAGCACGCCGTCGTTGACCGAGGTGCAGATGTAGTGGCCGAACGGGCCGCGGCCGAAGGAGGGCGCGTAGTCGACGTAGCAGGAGGTGGCGCCGGCGCCGAGGATCATCTCCTTGGCCCAGGCGTCGATCTGCAGCAGGTTCGTGCCGACGGTCGCCCGGTCGCGCAGGCCGTACAGGATGTCGGCGACCAGCGCGCCGGTCTCCCGGGCGCGGGCGACCTGGGAGGGGGAGAGGATCTCGATCACGCCGGCCATGTTATCCCGGTACTAGTATCCCGCCCATGGTCCGGTTGCCCCTCACCCCCGACGACGTCGAGCGCGGCCGGCGGCTGGGCGCACTGCTGCGCCGGGCGCGCGGCGGGCGCACGCTGCTGGACACCGCGCTGGCCGCCGGCATCTCCCCGGAGACGCTGCGCAAGATCGAGTCGGGCCGGGTGGCCACGCCGGCGTTCACCACCGTCGCCGCGGTGGTCGCCGAGCTCGGCCTGTCGCTGGACGAGGTCTGGGCGCAGGTGGCCCACCCGGCCGGCACGTCGCTGGCGTCCTGAGGTGCTCACCCTCGACGCCGCGGTGGACCTGACCCGCACCGGCGACGTCTGGCTGTTCCGCGGCGCCTCGGTGGCCGACCGGGCCATCCAGACGCTGACCAACTCCCCGGTCAACCACGTCGGCATGGCGGTGGTGCTCGACGACCTGCCGCCGCTGCTGTGGCACGCCGAGCTCGGCAGGTCCCTGCCCGACGCCTGGACCGGCACGCACCAGCGCGGGGTGCAGCTGCACGACCTGCGCGACGCCGTCCAGGTGTGGCGGCAGAAGTACGGCCAGCGGGCCTGGCTGCGCCAGCTGGTCGGCCCGGCCGACGACGGCGGGGTCACCCCGGCGATGGAGGACGCCGTGCTGCGCGCGGTGGCCCGGCACGACGGCCGGCCCTTCCCGACGACCCTCCGGCTGGTCCGGGGATGGGCCAGCGGCCTGGTCAACCGCCGCACCGCCGCCGAGACGATCTTCTGCGCCGAGCTGGTCGCGGCGACCTACACCGCGATGGGCCTGCTGCCCGACGACCGGCCGCTGAACTCCTACGACCCGGGCAGCTTCTGGTCCGGTGACCGTCTCGAGCTGGTCGACGCCCGGCTGGGCCCCGAGGTCGCCGTCGACGTGCCGGCCACCGGCCCGTTCAGCCCCGCAGGCGGCCCAGCAGCTCGGTGAGGGTGGGCTCGGTGGGGGCCCAGCCCAGCTCGCGGCGGGCCTTGTCGCCGGTGGCCTGCTGGTCCAGCAGCAGCGCCCCGCCGAAGGCGCCCAGCCGCTCCAGGGTGGACTCGTCGGAGGTGCCGACCGCGCGCACGCCGGCCGCCTCGGCGATCCCGGCCACCGTCGGGTTGTCGCCGTTGACGCCCAGGTAGGTGCTGCCGGCCGGGCCGTGGGTGAGGGCGAGCACGTAGAGCCGGCCCAGGTCGGCCGCGTGCACCGTCGTCCAGTGCTGCTGGCCGCTGCCGGGGAGCAGCAGGGCGCCGTCGTCGTCGGTGGGGCCGCCCAGCACGGCGCCGGTGATGCCGGCGACCTGGCCGTCGCGCTCGGCGTAGACGATGCCCGGCTCGACCAGGATGCCGCGCACGCCGTGGGCGCCCGAGGTGACCCGGTTGTCCAGCGGCTCGCGCCAGGCAGTGAGCTCGGGGGCGTCGCGCGGGGTGTCCTCGTCGACGGTGCCCGAGCCGTGCACCCAGACGCCACCGGTGTGCACGTAGGGCTTGCCGCTGCCGGCGATCGCACCCAGCACCGCGTCGAGGAACGCGGCGTCGACGTCGGCGCTGGTCGCGTCGCCGGGCGAGGCGGTGTGGACGATGCCCTCGGCGGCCGTGGCCTCGCGGGCCAGCAGGTCGGCGTCGGTGAGGTCGCCGCGGACCGCGGTCGCGCCGGCCGCCTCGACGGCCGCGGCGGAGGAGTCGCTGCGCGCCAGCGCGCGCACGGTGTGGCCCTCGGCGACCAGGGCCGCGAGGACGGAGGAGCCGACGAGCCCGGTGCCACCGGTGAGGAAGACGTCCATGCTCCGCTCAAGTCGTTGCGCCCTGGGACGATTCCCTGACCCGGTAGGTGGTCTGCACCATGCCGCCGCCGAGCACCTCGGTGGACACGTGCTCCAGGTCGACGTCGTGGGGGAGCGGGCCGAACAGGCTGAACCCTTCGCCGACCAGCACCGGGACCCGGGAGAGGGTCAGCGTCTGCACCCGGCCGCGGGCGAGCAGCTGGCGCACCGTCGACCCGCCGTCGAGGTAGACCCGGGCGTACCCGGCGTCGTCGAGCGCGGCCACCGCGTCCTCCAGCGACCGGTGCACGGTGACCCGGCGGTCGGCGCGTGGGTCGAGGGTGCTGCTGACCACGTGCACCGGCTTGCCCTGGTAGGGCCACTCCTCGACGGGGGCGATCACCCGGTAGGTGCCCCGGCCCATGAGCAGGGCGTCGACGGAGGTGACGAAGTCGGTGAAGCCGGCGTCGCCGGGCTCGCCCGAGCCGTCGGTCCGGTCGAGGAAGTCGAGGCCGTCGTCGGGGCGGGAGATGAAGCCGTCGACGCTCATGCCGAGGAACACGTGCCCGGTGAATCCCATGCGGCACGGAATCACGCACCTCCGACAGAACCGCTCTGCCCACTTCGGGGGATCCGGTTCCGATTGCACACAACCTTCACCTGCGCCGCACCGACGATGCACGCATGACCACCACGCTCACCGCGCCGGCCCCGGTCGCGTCCCTCGACGCGGCGCTGCTGCCCGGCCCCACCGCCCTGCACCACCGCATCGAGGACCGCCTGGCCACCGTGGCCGAGCGGCCCGCCTCACTGGTGGTCATCGGCCTGCTGCGCAAGGACACCGGCTGGCCGCTGTCCACCGGCGCGCTCACCACCGTCACCGCACTGCTCGCCGGCGCCCTCCGGGGTGAGGACTGGCTGGCCCGTGAGGACCACACCGAGTTCGGTGTCCTCGTCGAGGGCACCCCGGCCGCCGCCGACGTCGTCGCCGCCCGGATGGCCGGCGTCGTCACCGGCGCGGTCACCGGCCTCATCGCCTGCGCCGGGGTCGCCACGCTGGAGCAGGGGCTGACCGCCCACGAGGTCGAGCGCCGCGCCGTCCTGTGCCTGGACGCCGCCCGCCACCGCGGCGCCAACGCCGTCGTGCACTACTCGGGCACCCGCTGAGCGGCCCCCGCTGACCCGGCCGCCCGGCCCTGACCCCGCCGGGCGCCCGCACCGACCCCGCCGGCACCGGGTGTTCCCCCGCCCCCGGTGCCGGCGGCCTCAGCCCGCCGCGACCCTCACCCTCGCATCGAGGGTGAGGGTCGTGTCGTCGTGCCCGGCCAGCCGCTCGTCGTGCGTCACGCACACGACCACCCGCCCCGCCAGTGCGGTGCGCAGATCGGCGACCAGTCGGTCCGCGGTCGGTCGGTCCAGGTGGGCCGTGGGCTCGTCGAGCAGGACGACGTCCCGGTCGGCGAGCAGCGCGCGCGCCGCCGCCAGCCGGCGGCGCTCCCCGCCGGACAGCGCCGTCCCTCCGGCACCGACCGGGGTGTCCAGGCCGTCGGGCAGCCCGGCGACCAGTCCGCCCAGGCCGCAGGCGTGCAGCGCGGCGAGCATCGCGTCCTCGCCGACCTCGCCGCGGGGCCCGGCGAGCGCCAGGTTGGCCCGGATGGAGGACGCGAACACGTGCGCCTCCTGCGGCAGCCAGGCGATCGCCGACCGGACGTCGTCCCCGGTCAGCGTGCCGGCCGGGACCCCGGCCAGGTCGTAGCGGCCGGCGCGTGGCCGCAACGAGGCCATGAGCACCGCCAGCAGGGTCGACTTGCCCGCCCCCGACGGCCCGCGCACGACCAGCCAGCCGTCCCGGTCGGCGGTGAGGTCGACGTCCCGCAGCACGTCCGGTCCCCCGGGCCAGCCGGCGGCCAGCCCGGCCGCGCCCAGCCGGTCCACCGGGGTGGGGACGGCGGCGGGCTCGGCGGGGTCGACGGCCACCGGTGCGTCGACGACGGCGTCCAGCCGCGCGCGGACGGCGTCCAGGCGCTGCTGCCAGGCACGCAGCCGGACCGGGGCCTCGCCCAGTGCCGCGGTGGCGGAGCGCAGCGCGGGCAGGTCCCAGGCCTCGACCGCGGCCAGGCTGCCGGTCACCGGGCGGTGGGCGCGTACCGCCCGGTGCCCAGGCGCTCGGTGAGCAGCCCCTCGAGCGCGCGGTAGGAGGCGAGCGCGGAGGCCAGCGTCTGCGCCACCGCCGTCGCCCGGTCGGCCACGGCGCCCACCGCGCCGGCGGCGAGCTGCCCGGCGGCGGTCAGCTCCACGGCGGCCGGCCCGCCCAGCGCTCCGCCGAGCCTGGTGCCGTCGCGGGCCAGGTCCTGCCCGTCGGCGGAGAGCTCGGCGCCGAGGCCGGTCAGCTGGGTCACCAGCTCGCCGACGGCGTCCAGCTGCAGGGTCACGGTGTCGGGCACGGGGTCTCCTCGGCTGCGGGGACCGCCGCTGCGGTCCCGGTCCGCGCACCCTCGCGGCGGGCACCGACGGCGCGCGGGCCGTCGTCCACACCCGGGGACGGTGTCCACAGATGCGGCTGCCACCTGGTGGGTTGCCAGCGGGTGTGACAGTGGAGCGGTGACGTCGGCCGCCGCACCGCTGCCCCGGGAGCTCCCGGGCGACGAACTGCTCGACGCGCTGCTGGCCGGCACGCCGGACGAGGACACCCCGGTCACCCACGTGCACCGGCTCCCGGTCCGGCAGGCCGCGCACGGCAGCTGGCCGGCCTGGACGCCGCCGGAGCTGCGGGAGCGGCTGGTCGCGCGCGGGGTGCGCGAGCCCTGGGCGCACCAGGTCGCGGCCGCCGAGCTCGCGCACGACGGTCAGCACGTCGTCGTCGCCACCGGCACCGCGTCGGGCAAGTCGCTGGCCTACCAGCTGCCGGCGCTGGCCGCGCTGGCAGCCGACCCGCGCGCCCGCGTGCTCTACCTGGCACCCACCAAGGCCCTGGCCCGGGACCAGTTGGCCGCGGTCGCGGGCCTGGCCCCGGCCGACGTCCGGCCGGCCGCCTACGACGGGGACACCCCGCAGGAGGACCGGGAGTGGGTGCGCCGGCACGCGCGGTGGATCGTCACCAACCCGGACATGGTCCACCGCGGGATCCTGCCGGCCCACCAGCGCTGGTCCTCCGTGCTGCGGCGGGTGGCCTACGTCGTCGTCGACGAGTGCCACGCCTACCGCGGGGTCTTCGGCTCCCACGTCGGGCACGTGCTGCGCCGGCTGCGGCGGGTCTGCCGCCGCTACGGCGCGGACCCGGTGTTCCTGCTGGCCTCGGCGACGGTGGCCGACCCCGCGACCGCGGCGTCCCGGCTGGTCGGCGCCCCCGTGGCCGCGGTGACCGAGGACGGCTCACCCCGCCCGGGCGCCACGTTCGCGCTGTGGGAGCCGCCGCTGACCGAGCGGACCGGTGAGCACGGCGCCCCGCTGCGCCGCTCGGCCGCCGCCGACGCCGCCGGCCTGCTGGCCGACCTGGTGCAGCAGGGCGCGCGGACGCTGGCGTTCGTGCGCTCGCGGCGGTCGGCGGAGTCGGTGGCCGACCAGGCACGCCGCGTCCTGGTCGACCGGGGGCGCGCCGACCTGGCCCGGCGGGTGGAGTCCTACCGGGGCGGTTACCTGCCCGAGGAACGCCGGGAGCTCGAGCGCGCCCTCTCGGCCGGGGACCTGCTGGGCGTGGCGACGACGAATGCGCTGGAGCTGGGGATCGACATCGCCGGGCTCGACGCCGTCCTGCTGGCCGGGTACCCCGGCACGCTGGCCTCGCTGTGGCAGCAGGCCGGCCGCGCCGGGCGGGCGCAGCGGGAGTCGCTGGTGGTCTTCGTCGCCCGCGACGACCCGCTGGACCACTACCTGGCCCACCACCCGCAGGCGGTGTTCGGCCGGTCGGTCGAGGCCACCGTCACCGACCCCACCAACCCCTACGTGCTGGGGCCCCAGCTGTGCTGCGCCGCCGCCGAGCTGCCCCTCACCGAGGACGAGCTGGAGGTGTTCGGCGGCGAGCCGGCCCGGGAGGCCCTGGACCGGCTGGTCGCCGAGGGCCAGCTGCGCCGCCGGCCCACCGGCTGGTACTGGGCCGGCCGCGGACGTCCCGACGTGGACATCCGCGGCTCGGGCGCCGAGCCGGTCTCCATCGTCGAGGGCGCGACCGGCCGGCTGCTGGGCACGGTGGACGGCGACGCGGCGCACTCGGCGGTGCACACCGGCGCGCTCTACGTGCACCGCGGGGAGACCTACGTCGTCGACGAGCTCGACGTCGAGGACGCGTGCGCCGCCGTCCACGCGGAAAGCCCGGAGTGGACGACGGTGGCCCGCGACGTCACCGACCTGTCGATCGTCGACGTCGACACCACCCGCCGGCTCGGCACCGTCACCGCGCACACCGGGACCGTGGACGTGACCAACCAGGTCGTGGCCTACCAGCGGCGGCGGATCGGCACCGGCGAGGTGCTCGCGGAGTTCCCCCTCGACCTGCCGGCCCGGCAGCTGCGGACCCGGGCCGTGTGGCTGACCCTCGACGAGCGGGCCCTGCAGCGCGCCGAGCTGGGCGACCGGGAGCTGCCGGGCTCGCTGCACGCCGCCGAGCACGCAGCGATCGGCATCCTGCCGCTGCTGGCGACCTGCGACCGGTGGGACCTCGGCGGGGTGTCCACGGCCCTGCACCCGGACACCGGGCAGGCCACGATCGTGGTCTACGACGGCCACCCGGGCGGGGCGGGGTTCGCCGAGCGCGGGCACGCGGTGCTGCGCCGCTGGCTGACCGCGACCCGGGCCACGGTGGCCACCTGCGAGTGCGAGTCGGGCTGCCCGTCGTGCGTGCAGTCGCCCAAGTGCGGCAACGGCAACGACCCGCTGGACAAGGCCGGTGCGGTGCGGGTGCTGGACGTGGTGCTCGACGAGCTGGCCGCCGCCGGCGACGTCGCGCCCCCCGAGGAGGACACCGGGGACGGCCCGGGCGACCCGCGGGGCCCGGGCGGTCCGTTCGCGCAGGCCCGGGCGGGGACCTCGGCCGCGCACTCCCGG
>NZ_JAMXRZ010000052.1 GCF_024124375.1 Klenkia sp. PcliD-1-E | reverse complement strand
CGCCAGCGCACCGGCCGGGAAGGTCCCGTCGGCGGCCGGCACCAGCAGGCCGTGCTGCACGCAGTCGGCGAGCTGGGCGTCGTCCAGCCCGGCGGCCGCCGCGAAGGCACCGGCGGGCAGCGGGTCACCCTCCGCGGGGCGGGGGGTCACCGGCGGCACGGCGGGGGCGGCGGCGGGCTCGGGCCGGGTGGGCTGCTCGCCCCGGTCCAGCGCGTCCAGCTGCTCCTTAATCACCCGCAGCGGCAGGTAGTGGTCGCGCTGCGCGGACAGCACGAAGCGCAACCGCTCGACGTCGGCGGTGGAGAACTTCCGGTAGCCCGACGGCGTCCGCTGCGGGTGGACGAGGTCCTCGCCCTCCAGGTACCTGATCTTGGAGATCGTCACGTCGGGGAACTCGTCGCGCAGGGCGGCGAGCACCTCCCCGATGTTGAACCGGGGGCGGGCGTCGGCCCCGCCGGCGTCCACCGGGTCGTCCGAGCGCGCCGCCGCCGTCACGACGAGGCGGGCTCGCCGGTGCGCGGACCGGTCAGGTAGACCAACCGGAACTTGCCGATCTGCACCTCGTCGCCGCCGGCCAGGGAGGCCACGTCGACCGGCTCGCGGTTGACGTAGGTGCCGTTGAGGCTGCCGACGTCGTGCACGGTGAAGCCGCCGCCCTCGCGGTGGAACTCCACGTGCCGGCGGCTGACGGTCACGTCGTCGAGGAAGATGTCGCTGTCGGGGTGGCGCCCGGCGGTGGTGACCTCCTGGTCCAGGAGGAACCGGCTGCCGGCGTTGGGCCCACGCTTGACGACCAGCAGGGCCGAGCCCGCGGGCAGGGACTCCACCGCGCCGGCGTGGGCGTCCAGCGGGGTCTCCCCGGTCTGGGGGGCCTCACCCGACTCCTCGCCGCCGACCTTGGGGATGACGCTGGTGGACTCCCCCGCGCGCTCCGGGGAGAGGGCCGAGCCGCACTGCGCGCAGAAGCGACTGCCCTCGGGGTTCTGGTGTCCACATCGAGTGCAGTGCACGGTGTCTCCTCCGGTGTGCAGGCGGTGTCGTCGCGGACCCGGGGCTCGAGTCGCGGTGGCGCCTGGGGGGTCGGTCGATCGTCCCGGCGAGCATAGTGATCGCCGGGTCCGGGGCACCCGGGGGTGCCCCGGTCGGCGCGTCAGCCCTGGTCGACCAGGGCCTGGTAGGCGGCGGCGTCGAGCAGGCCGTCGGTGGGGTCCTCGGCGTCGCCGGTGACCTCGATCTCGATGAGCCAGCCCTCGCCGTAGGGGTCAGAGTTGACCGTCTCCGGGGTCTCGGCCAGCGCGGTGTTGACCGCCGACACGGTGCCGGCCAGCGGGGCGTAGACGTCGGAGACGCTCTTGGTGGACTCGACCTCGCCGACCGGGTTACCGGTGGTCAGCTCCTCGCCCACCTCGGGCAGCTGCACGTAGACGATGTCGCCGAGGGCGTCCTGGGCGTGGTCGGTGATGCCGATGCGGACCACCGTCGCCGCTCCCGCGGTGCCCTGGACCTGGGCCCACTCGTGCTGGTCGGTGTAGCGGCGGTCGTCGGGGGTGGCCATGCGGGTGGGTCTCCTCTAGTCGGTGGGCTGAGCGTATTGAGGCTGGTCGAGGGGTCGCAACGCGTCGACGACGACCTGGTCGGACTGCACGATCGTCACGTCGCCGCCCTTCTGCCGCACCGAGGCGCTGACCCCGCCCGGGATGTCCATGGCGGTGGCCAGGACCTGGGGGTCGCCGATCACCACGAACACGTAGGGGGCGTCGACGTCCTGGCCGTCGATCCGCAGCGACCCGGCCGAGCCCGTGATGGCGCTGCTCACCCCGATCCGTACGTCGTCGACCTGCATGGTCTCCGCCCCCGCGCCCCGCAGCTCCTGCACCGCGTTCAGCAGGATCGCCGGGGTGACCTGGTCGGTGGGGTCGCTGACGGTCATCCGCAGGCCCGGCCCCTGGGCGGCCAGGCTGCCGTTGAGGATGCCGAGGTCGGTGGCCCGCTGCTGGGCCTCGGCGAGGGCGGCGGCGGCCTGGCTGTCGGTGTCGGTCAGCTGCTCCAGGGCGGCCCGCTGCTCGCTGATCTGCTCGCGCAGCCGGTCCTCGCGGGCGTTCACCTGGTCGAGGATGCTGACCAGGTCCTCCTCGCGGGCACCGGTGTAGGTGGTGTCGGTGTCGTTGCTGCGCACCTGGACGGCGAAGGCGAAGCCCAGCAGCAGGGTCAGCACGCCGATCAGCGCGGCGGCCAGCCGGTCCCGGCGGTGGTGGCGCAGCCGGTGCCAGAGCGAGGGCTGCGCCTGCTCCGTCGGCGGGTCCTCCCGGGGTTCGAGCTCGTCGGCCACGGCGGTCCCTCCTCAGGCCCGGAACAGGTGTCGGCGGATGGCGGCGGCGTTGCCGAAGATCCGGATGCCCAGGACGACGACCACGGCGGTGGACAGCTGGGCCCCGACGCCCAGCTGGTCGCCGAGGAAGACGATCAGCGCGGCGACGACGACGTTGGACACGAAGGACACCACGAAGACCTTCGCGTCGAAGATCCCGTCGAAGCGGGCCCGCACCCCGCCGAAGACCGCGTCGAGGGCCGCGACGACCGCGATCGGCAGGTAGGGCTGCAGCCACACCGGGACGCTGGGGTCCAGGAGCAGGCCGAGCACCACGCCCACCGCGAGGCCGAGGATGGGGATCACCGGGTCAGTCTCCGACGTCCCCGGCCGGGTCGGACCCGGGGGTGCCCGACGGCGCAGCGGGGTCGGGGGTCAGCGGCCGTGCCGACCGCAGCTCCGGGCTGCTCGCGGCCGGCAGCTCCAGGTCGTCGGAGCGGTTGAAGGTGAACACCCAGTCGTAGGTCAGGGCGAGGTTGACCAGGTAGCGGGCCTCCTCGGAGTTCACGAACCCGTTCTGCAGGGCGTCGGGGTCGCCGATGGCCAGCACCTCGTAGGGGCTGGTGACCGGGCGCAGGTCGACCAGGATCGCCCCGCCGGCCTGCCGGATGGTGGTGGTCGGGCCCAGCCGCTGGCCGTCGACGCTGATCGCCTCGGCGCCGGCCGACCAGAGCGCGTTCACCAGCAGCTGCAGGTCGCGGTCGAGGACCTGGGTGATCTGCCCGTCGGCCGGCGAGGCCCCGGCGACCGGGTCGTCGTCGGCCGAGGGCTGGGCGTTGCCCAGCGTGACCGTCAGACCCGGGCCGCGCACCGGTCCGGCCGCGGCGCCGGCCTCCTGGCGGGCGAGCTCGCCGAGGGCGGACTGGCCGCCGGCCGACGCCGACAGCGCCTCGTCGCGCGCCGCCCCCACCTGGCCCTGCAGCTGAGCCAGCGAGGCGACCAGGTCGTCGGTGACGCCGGACTCCCGGTCGAT
The DNA here is from genome assembly GCF_024124375.1 of Klenkia sp. PcliD-1-E. Lineage (GTDB taxonomy): Bacteria > Actinomycetota > Actinomycetes > Mycobacteriales > Geodermatophilaceae > Klenkia. The sequence goes on along the minus strand of NZ_JAMXRZ010000052.1, from coordinate 26,753 downwards.
GTCGGCGATCAGCGCGGCCCGCCGCTCCTGGCGGCCCTCGCTGCCGGCCGAGGCCTGGTCGTAGGTGAGCGCGGCGAGCAGGCCGGCCAGCACCATCGTCACCGCGACGAGCGCCTGCCCGCGCCACCGGGCGCCCCGCGTGGGGGCGGGCCGGGCGGCCCGCGCCTCCGCGGCGCGGGCGTACGCCGGGTCGACGGTCTCGGCGAGCACCTGGTCCAGCAGCGAGGCGCCCAGGGACCGGGTGCGGGAGGACTCCTGGGTGGTGGTCACGCCGGCACCCGCTCGGCCCGTGCCTGGCGGACCAGGCCGGCGGCCTGCACGACGTACAGGAGGGCGGACAGCAGGTAGAGCGCTCCACCCCAGATCGTGAGGGCGTAGGCGACCGGGGCCACCACCGCGGCCAGCGTGCCGGTCCCGGTGGCCAGCAGCAGCAGCGGGAAGGCGTAGAGGAACAGGAACGTGGCCGCCTTGCCGAGGTAGTGCACCTGCAACGGGGGCCACCCGTAGCGGCGCAGCACGACCAGGACCACCGCCAGCACCAGCTCGCGGGCCACGATCGCGGCGACGAACCACAACGGGACGACGTCGCGGATGACGAACGCGACGAGGGTGGCGACGATGTAGAGGCGGTCGGCGGCGGGGTCCAGCAGCGCCCCGAGCCGGCTGGACTGCCCCAGCGCCCGGGCCAGCTTGCCGTCGGCCCAGTCGGTGACGCCGGAGACCATGAGGACGACGACCGCCCAGCCGTCGGCCCGCGGGCCCAGCAGCAGCCACAGGAAGAGCGGGACACCGAGCAGCCGCAGCACCGACAGCGCGTTGGGCACCGTCCACACCGCGTCGCCCAGCTCGTCGCGGGACGCCGGCGCGCTGCCCGTCGTGCCCTGCGCGCGCGTCACGGGGCCAGGTTAGTGCCCGGGTCCGACAGCCTGGGTGACCCGCGCGTGCACGCACGCGCGGGTCACGGTCCTCAGGGCAGCTCGACCTTCTCGTTCTCCCCCACCTGGGCGCGCTCGCCCGAGGCCTTCGCCTTCACGAAGCTCAGCGCGGTGGCCACCGCGCCGGGGGTGTCCCAGAACTCGGCGCTGTCGCCGTCGACCTTGATCAGCACCACCGAGGGGTCCTCGGGGCCCTGCGGCAGCCAGGCCTCGGCGCCGGAGTTCCACAGCTCCTTCTTCTTGGCCACGTCGGTGACGACGCTGCCGTGCCCGGAGATCGACACCCAGGCGGACGACGACCCGGTGGTGACGTTGACCTGCGGGTTGGCCTGGATGCTCTGGGCGGGCCCGCCGTGGGCCTCGGCGAAGAACCACAGGTCGCCGTCGAAGGCGACCTCCTGCAGGGACATCGGCCGGCTCTGCAGCGAACCGTCGGCGCCGACCGTCGTCAGCATCGCCATCTTCTCGTCCGCCACCAGCTCGCGGACCTTCTCCACACCGTGCTCGGCCACGGGTCCTCCCCCTCTGTCGGATGCCCGCACCCCCTTCCCCGTCCTCGCCGGGTCCAACCCCGCGCGGGGTGCGCGGGACGCTAGGGTCGGGTCGCCATGGACGACGACCTCCCGGACCTCGACGCCATCACCAGCGGATCCATCACCGTCGACGGCGGCACCTTGGTGCTCTCCGGCGACGTCGACTTCGCCCTCGTCAACGCCTGGGAACGCTCCGGGCGGGCCACCGACGCCGTCGAGCGCATCGACGCCCAGCGCGTCACGTTCATGGGCAGCGCCGGCATCACCCTGGTCATCAAGATCGCGCGGGCCGCCGAGCCGCGCACCGTCGAGCTGGTGCACCCCAGCCGGCCGGCCCTGCGGCCGCTGCAGGCCATGGGCGTGGACAAGCTGCTGCGCATCACCACCTGACGCCGCGCCCGGGTGGCCGGGCCCCGGTAAGCTCGACCGAGGTGCGCCGGGAAGTCTGGTCGGCAACTCCTCGACCGACCCCGCACGCCGGAGCTGATCTGTGACCTCACCTGCCCGCTTGTTCTCCCGTGGCTCCTGGGCCGAGACCGCCCGCATCGCCGCACTGCTGCGCAAGGAGACCGTCGGCGGCCTGCTGCTCATCATCGGCGCGGTCGTCGCCCTCGTCTGGGCGAACACCCCGTGGGCCTCGGCCTACGAGGGGTTCCGGGACACCGTGGTCGGTCCCGCAGCGCTGCACCTGGACCTGAGCCTGGGTACCTGGGCCGCCGACGGGCTGCTGGCGATCTTCTTCTTCGTCGCGGGGCTGGAGCTGAAGCGGGAGTTCGTCGCCGGCGACCTGCGCGACCCCCGCAAGGCGGTGCTGCCCGTGGCTGCGGCGGTCGGCGGCATGGCGGTGCCCGCGGTCATCTACGCGGTCATCAACCTGCGCAACGACGGTGGGCTGGTCGGGTGGGCCATCCCGACGGCCACGGACATCGCCTTCGCCCTGGCGGTGCTGGCGGTCATCAGCACGCACCTGCCGGCCGCCCTGCGGACGTTCCTGCTGACGCTCGCCGTCGTCGACGACCTGCTGGCCATCACGATCATCGCGATCTTCTACACCTCGTCGCTGTCGCTGGGCCCGCTCGCGCTGGCGCTGGTCCCGCTGGCCCTGTTCGGCATCGCGGTGCAGCGGCGTGTCCGGTCGTGGTGGGTGCTGCTCCCGCTGGCCGCCGCCACCTGGGTGCTGGTCCACGAGTCCGGGGTGCACGCCACCGTGGCCGGCGTCCTGCTGGCCTTCACCGTCCCGGTCGTGCGCAGCCAGGCCGCCGGCGGTCCGGACGCCGGACCGGGTCTGGCCGAGCACTTCGAGCACCGGATCCGGCCCATCTCGGCCGGGTTCGCCGTGCCCGTGTTCGCCTTCTTCTCCGCCGGGGTGACCGTCGGTGGGCTGTCGGGCCTGGGCGCCTCGCTCACCGACAGCGTCGCGGTGGGCATCATCGCGGGCCTGGTCGTCGGGAAGACCGTGGGGATCATGGGTGCGACCTGGCTGGTCAGCCGGTTCACCCGGGCCGAGCTGGACACCGACCTCCGCTGGCCCGACATCGCCGGGCTGTCGCTGCTGGCCGGGATCGGCTTCACCGTCTCGCTGCTGATCGGGGAGCTGGCCTTCGGTCCGGGGTCCCTGGCGGACGAGCACGTCAAGGTCGGCGTGCTGACCGGCACGCTGCTGGCCGCGCTGCTGGCCACCGCGGTGCTCAAGCCGCGCGACCGGCGCTACCGGCGGATCGCCGAGGCCGAGGCCCGGGACGCGAACGGGGACGGCATCCCCGACGTCTACCAGGAGCAGGGGCGCGCCGTCACCCAGACCTCGCCGCGGGAGACCGTCGACGAGGCCTCCGAGCGCAAGCGGGCCACCGACCCGACCTGACGGCGTCGACTTACGTTGTAGGAAATCTGTTTCGCAACATGATCACGGGGCACACACAGGCCGCACCCGGGTCCGCCGGGGGCCCATCCCGGATCCCGGCATGGTCGAGCCAGACCCTGGAGACCCCGTGAACGACATCGGTCAGTCCACGCGCGACGCGCTGGACACCGTCCTGCAGTTCATCCCCCGCCTGGTGCTGTTCCTCATCATCCTCGCCATCGGCTACTTCATCGCCAAGGCGCTGGAGAAGGTGCTGGTGCGAGTGCTGGAGCGGGTCGGGTTCGACCGCGCCGTCGAGCGCGGCGGCATCAAGCGGGTGCTGGCGAACTCGCAGTTCGACGCCGGCCAGATCCTCGGCCGGCTCGTGTTCTACGCCGTCATGCTCTTCGTGCTCTCCACCGCCTTCGGCGTGTTCGGCCAGAACCCGATCAGCGACTACCTGTCCGCGGTGATCGGGTACCTGCCGCGGGTGTTCGTGGCGATCCTGATCCTGGTCATCGCCGCCGCGGTCGCCGCCGGCGCGAAGCTGCTGGTGCAGAACAGCCTGGGCTCGCTGTCCTACGCCCGGGTGCTGGCCAACGCCACCTCCACGCTCATCCTGGCGCTGGGCATCATCGCTGCCCTGGACCAGCTGCAGATCGCGCGCAACGTCGTCAACGCCGTCCTCTACGCCGCCCTCGCCGCCCTGGTCGGTGTCGTGGTGGTCGCCGTGGGGGGTGGCGGCATCGTCCCGATGCGCCAGCGCTGGGAGAAGGTGCTGGACAAGGTCGAGTCCGAGGCCCCCGCGGCGCGCCGCGAGGTGGAGTCGACCGGCAACCCGGTGGACGCCGTCCGCGACGAGGCCCGCCGCTACACCGACTGACCTCGGCACCGCACGCTGCACCGACCGGCCCGGGCCCCGGCCCGGGCCGGTCCGCGTCCGGGAGCGGTCAGCCCGCGGGCCGGACGTCGAAGAGCCGGTCCAGGCCGGTGAGCCGCAGCGGGCGCAGCGCCGCCCGGCTCGCCCAGAGCGGGACCCCGGCACCGCGCACCCGGGCGACCTCGGCCAGCAGCGACAGCCCGGGGCTGCCGATGAAGGTGACCCGCCGGGCGTCGACGCAGTCCACGGCCGCCCAGGGCCGGTCGACGGCGCGGAAGGCCAGGCAGAGGTCGGTGCCGACGTCCCCGGCCAGCAGCAACGTCCCGCCGACGGTCGTGATCGACCCGCCGGGGGCCGTGACGCCGTCCACCGGGACGCCGTCGGGTCGGGCGCCGTCCGGGTCGTCGGCGAGGGGGCAGTCCAGGTGAGGGTCGTGCGCCCGCGCGCCCTCCCCGCCTGCGTCCGGCAGCGGCTCGCTGGGTTCGTGCATCCGTAGCTCCTCGGCGCCCGTCCGGGCGTGCTCCTGCGTGGGCCGGCGGCCCACCGCGGACGAGGGAACGGGATCGACCGGAACGGCGTCGACCCGCGTTCCCCAGGAAGGGTGGGCTCGACGACCGAACCCGGGAGCGAGCTTACGCCGTAAACCTTGATGGCGAGGTGAGGGTTCAGACCGGAGCGCGGAGGGCCTCGAGGATGTCCTCGACCCGGGTCCTGGCGTCGCCGAAGAGCATGTGCGTGTTGTCCCGGAAGAACAGCGGGTTCTGCACCCCGGCGTAACCGGTGGCCATCGAGCGCTTGAAGACCACGACGTCGGCGGCGTGCCAGACGGTGAGCACCGGCATCCCGGCGATGGGCGAGGTGGGGTCCTCGGCGGCGGCGGGGTTGACGGTGTCGTTCGCGCCGATGACCAGCACGACGTCGGTGGTGGCGAAGTCGTCGTTGACCTCGTCCATCTCCAGCACGATGTCGTAGGGCACCTTCGCCTCGGCCAGCAGCACGTTCATGTGCCCGGGCAGCCGGCCGGCGACCGGGTGGATGCCGTAGCGGACCTGCACCCCCCGCTCCCGCAGCCGGGCGTCCAGCTGGGCCACGGGGTGCTGGGCCTGCGCCACCGCCATGCCGTAACCGGGGGCGATGACCACCGAGCGGGCCCGGGACAGCAGGTCGGCGACGCCCTCGGCGGTGATCTCGGTGTGCTCGCCCTGCGGGTCCTCGCCGGACCGGGCGGCCTCGATGCCGAAACCGCCGGCGATGACCGACAGGAACGACCGGTTCATGGCCGCGCACATGACGTAGGACAGATAGGCACCCGAGGAACCCACCAGCGCACCCACGATGATCAGCAGGTCGTTGTCCAGCAGGAACCCCGAGGCCGCCGCGGCCCACCCCGAGTAGCTGTTGAGCATCGACACCACCACCGGCATGTCCCCGCCGCCGATCGAGGCCACCAGGTGCCACCCCAGTGCCAGGGCGAGCACGGTGGCCGCGGCCAGCAGCCACAGCTGCGGGGAGACCACGAACCACACGGTGAGGACGGCGAAGACCACCAGCGCGCCGAGGTTGAGCAGGTTCTTGCCCGGCAGCACCAGCGGCGCCGACGCGATCCGGGCCGACAGCTTCAGGTTGGCCACCACCGAGCCGGTGACGGTGACCCCGCCGACGAACACCCCGATCGCCACCTCCGCGGAGTGCACGCCCAGCAACCCGGCGGCGTCCAGCCCGGCCGCGGCGGCTCCGCCCGGGTGCGCCTCGACGTGCAGGTACCCGTTCCAGCCCACCAGCACCGCGGCCAGGCCGACGAAGCTGTGCAGCAGCGCGATCAGCTCGGGCATCCCGGTCATCTGCACCCGGGCCGCCAGCCGCAGGCCGATCGCCCCGCCCAGCACCACGGCCACCACGACCAGCACCGCGCCCAGGGCGTCGATGCCGCCGTCGGCGGCCAGCAGCACCGTGGCCACCAGCGCGACGGCCATGCCGGCGATGCCGAAGCCGTTGCCCCGGCGGGCCGACTCGTGCCGGGACAGCCCGGCCAGGGCGAGGACGAACAGCAGGGCGGCGACCAGGTAGGCCGCGACCGACGACGATCCGGTGCTCACGGCGATCAGCTCCTGGTGAACATGGCCAGCATGCGGCGGGTCACCGCGAAGCCGCCGACGACGTTGATGGAGGCCAGCAGGACCGCGACCGAGGCCACCACGGTGATCACCGGGCTCTGCCCGACCTGCAGCAGGGCGCCGACCACGATGATCCCCGAGATCGCGTTGGTCACCGACATCAGCGGGGTGTGCAGCGCGTGGTGCACGTGCCCGATCACGTAGTAGCCGACCACGATCGCCAGCGCGAAGACCGTCAGGTTCAGCTGCAGCTGGGGCGGGGCGACGCCCACGACCAGCAGCAGCACCGCCGCGGCCGCAGCCACCACGGGCACGGTCCGGGCCCGCCGGCGCGGCGGGGCGGTCGCGGTCGCGACCGGGGAGGCGGTCGCCGCGGGGGCCGCGGAGACCTGCACGGGCGGGGGCGGCCACAGCAGCTCCCCGGCGTGGGTGACCGCCATGCCGCGCTGCACGACGTCGTCGAGGTCCAGCACGACCTCGCCGTCCCCGCGGGGGGTGAGCAGCGTCAGCAGGTTGACCACGTTGGTGCCGTACAGCTGCGAGGTCTGCGCCGCGAGGCGCCCGGGCAGGTCGGTCCAGCCGAGGACGACGACCCCGTTGCCGGTCACCACCCGCCGGTCGGCCTCGGTGGCGGCGACGTTGCCGCCGTTGGCCGCGGCCATGTCCACCACCACCGACCCGCTGCGCATGCCCGCGACGGTCTCCGCGGTGATCAGCCGCGGCGCCGGCCGGCCCGGGATCAGCGCAGTGGTGATGACGACGTCGGCCGCGCGGGCCTCCGCGTCGTAGAGCGCGGCGGTGGCGGCCTGCTGCTGCGCGGTCATCACCTTCGCGTAGCCGTCGGCGGAGACCTCCCGCTCCATGTCCACGGTCACGAAGGTGGCGCCCATCGACTCCACCTGCTCGGCCACCTCGGGCCGCACGTCGAAGGCGCGCACCACCGCGCCCATGGCCGAGGCCGCGCCGATCGCGGCCAGCCCGGCCACCCCGGCGCCGACCACGAACACCCGGGCCGGGGGCATCTTCCCCGCGGCGGTGACCTGGCCGGTGAACATCCGGCCGAACTCGTGCGCGGCCTCCACCACCGCGCGGTAGCCGGCCACGTTCGCCATCGAGGACAGCACGTCCATCGACTGGGCCCGGGAGATGCGCGGCACGGCGTCCACCGCCAGCGCCGTCACCCCGGCCCGGTACAGCCGGTCCACGAGGTCGGGGCTGCGGGCCGGGGCGAGCATCGCGACCAGGACGGCGCCGGGGCGCAGCCGCCCGACCTCGTCCTCGGACGGTGCACCGACCTTCACCACGACGTCGGCGGCCCACACCTGGTCGGGGCCGGCGACCCGGGCGCCGGCGGCGGCGTAGTCGGGGTCGGGGTACCCGGCCAGCTCACCGGCCCCGGCCTCCACCACGACCTGGTAGCCCAGCTTCGCGATCCGGCCGGCCGTCTGCGGGGTGGCCGCCACCAGCCGCTCCCCCGCCCGGGACTCCCGGGGCACACCCACGACCTGCGGCACCGCGCCCTCCTCCGTCGTGCTGCGTTGTGACGCATGACACCACGAAGCACCGACAGTCGGGGCCCCGGGTCAGCCCAGCGAGCGGAGCGCCTGGACCAGCACGGGTGCGAACGGCGGCTCGGTGGCCAGCACGACGCGGGCGGGCCGCCGCCCGCCGCCGGCGTCGGTGGTGGTCCTCCCCCGCTCCTCGCCGTCGCCGGTCACCACGACCACCGGGGTGACCAGCTCGCGGGTCACCTGCACCGAGTCGGTGAGCAGTGCGGCGGCCAGGGGGTCGTAGAGCACGGCGAGCCGGCGGCCGAAGACGCCCGCGTAGAAGTCGCCGTAGACGCCCAGCATCGCCCCGACCGCGGCCACCGCCGGGGACGGGTCCTCGCGGAGCGCGACCAGGTCGTCCTCCTCCAGGCGCTGCCGGCGGGCGGCGTCGACGGGCAGCACCGTGGTCGGCCAGGACGCGGCGAACACCAAGTCGGCGGCCTCGGGGTCGTTGAAGACGTTGGCCTCGGCGTGCGGGGTGATGTTGCCCGGCTCGAGGAAGGCACCGCCCATGACCACCACGTCGTGGACGAGCGCGGGCAGATCGGGGTCCTGGGCCAGCGCGAGGGCGATGTTGGTGAGCGGGCCGATCGCCAGCACCCGCAGCGCACCCCGGTGCTCGTGGGCGAGGTCGACCAGCAGCTGCGCGGCGGTCCGGCCGTCGGGTACCCGGTCGGTGGCCGGCAGGACCACGTCCCCGATGCCGTTGGTGCCGTGCACGTCGGGGGCGCCGCCGCCGTAGGGGCGGGTGAGGGCGTCGCGGGGGCCGACGGCGACCGGCACCGGCGGGCCGCCGAGGAGGTCGAGCACCTGGAGGGTGTTCTGCGCGGCCCGGGCGGCGTCGAGGTTGCCCGACACGCTGCCGACGCCGACCAGCTCGAGCTCGGGACGGGAGAGCAGGAAGGCGATCGCCAGGACGTCGTCGATCCCGGTGTCGCAGTCCAGGAAGACCGGGACGCGGTCGGTCATCATGTGCCTCCTCCGGCCGCGGGCGGGCCCCGCGGGAACCTACCGGTGCCGCCCGGGGAGGATGGCGGCCGTGGCCGCCCCTCACCCCGCCCCCTCCGGGGAACCGCTGCGCATCGGCGCCAAGCTCCGGGCGACCCGGCGCGCCCAGGGGCTGACCATCGACCAGCTCGCCGAGGCGACCGCCCTGACCAAGGGGTTCATCAGCCGGGTCGAGCGGGACGAGACCTCGCCGAGCGTCGCCAGCCTGGTGACGTTGTGCCAGGTGCTCTCGCTGCCGGTGGGCGCGCTGTTCGACGACGCCGTGCAGCGCGTGGTCCCGCTGGCCGACGCCCCGCTGATCAACATGGGCGGCTCGGGGGCGGTGGAGCGGCTGCTGACCCCGCGGGCGGAGTCCCGGGTGCAGCTGCTGCGCTCGACGCTGCAACCGGGCGCGAGCGGGGGCGCCCAGCTCTACACGATCAACTGCGACGTGGAGTCGGTGCACGTGCTGCGCGGCCGGGTCACCCTGCGCTTCGCCAGCGAGTCCGTGGAGCTGGCCGAGGGCGACACCCTCACCTTCTCCGGTCGGGACCCGCACACCTGGGTCAACCCCTCCGACGGCGAGTCGGAGATCATGTGGACGATCGTGCCGGCGGCCTGGAGCGGCTCGGCCTGACCGGCGTCCGCGCCCGGAGGGGACCCGCGACATGACGACCACCCGCCTGGCCTGGGCCACCTCCCGCGCAGCCCGGGGACGCGACGACGACGAGGGCCCCGCCCTGGCCGCGCTGGCCCGCGCCGGGGTCGCCGTCGAGGTGGTGGACTGGGACGACCCGGGGGCCGACTGGGCCGCCTTCGACCGGGTGGTCCCCCGCTCCACCTGGGACTACGCCGACCGGCTGCCGGAGTTCCTGGCCTGGTTGGGACGGGTGGACGCGTCGACCGAGCTGGTCAACCCGCTCCCGGCCCTCCGGTGGAGCCTGGACAAGCGCTACCTGGGCGAGCTGGAGACCGCCGGCGTGCCGATCACCCCGACCCGGTTCGTGCCACCGGGCAGCGCGCCGGACTTCCCGCCGGGCCGGTTCGTGGTCAAGCCGGCCGTGGGCGCCGGCAGCCGCGGCACATCGACCTACGGCCCGGACCTGCACGCCGCGGCCGCCGAGCACGTCGCCGCGCTGCACCGGGCCGGGCAGGTCGTCCTGGTGCAGCCCCTCGTCGCCTCCGTCGCCATCGACGGCGAGTGGCCGCTGGTGTTCCTCGGCGGCCGGTACAGCCACGCGGCGGGCAAGCGGGTCGCCGTCCCGGAGGCCGGTCTCGTGGATGACCTGTTCGCCGACGAGCAGACCACCGGCCACGAGGCCACGCCCGAGCAGGTCGCGGTCGCCCGGGCCGCCCTCGCCGTCGTCACCGAGCGCTTCGGCACGCTCCCCTACGCCCGGGTGGACCTGGTCCGGGCCGACGACGGCACCTCGCTGGTGCTGGAGGTCGAGCTGGTCGAGCCCTCGCTGTTCCTGGCCCGGGCCGACCCGGGTGCGGCCGACCGGCTCGCCGCCGCGCTGACCGGGTAGGGCTCAGCCGGCGTGCACGGGCGCGTCGGTGGGCAGGTCCTCCCGGCTCGCCCGGACCAGCACCGCCGAGACGACGGCGGCGACCAGCAGGAACCCGGCGCCCCAGGCGAAGGCGGTGGTGTAGCCCTCGACCTGGGCGACGAGCGGGGCCGTCGGGTCCTCCGGTGTCGGCGGTCGCTGCGCCAGCGCGTCGGTGATCGCGGTGACGGAGAAGGTGGCCAGCAGCGCCGTGCCGACGGAGGCACCGACCTGCTGCACGGCCTGCAGGACGGCGCTCGCGGCACCCGCGTCGTGCTCCCCCACCCCGACCAGGGCCAGGTTCGACAACGGCACGAACGTGAAGCCCAACCCGAGCCCCAGCAGCACCTGACCGGGCAGGGCGACCTGCCAGAACGGGGTGGACAGACCCAGGAAGGAGAGCAGGAACAGCCCGGCGGCGGCGAAGAGGCCGCCGGCGACCATCAGCGGCTTGGGTCCGACCCGGGGCACCAGCTGGCTGGCGCTGCCGGCGGCGACCAGGACGCCGGCGGTGACCGGCAGCGAGGCGAACCCGGCGGCGACCGGGGTGTAGCCCAGCACCTGCTGGAAGTAGAGGCTGAGGAAGAAGAACGAGCCGATGAGGCCCGCGCCCACCAGCGTCGCCGTCAGGTAGGCACCGCCGCGGTTGCGGTCCAGCAGCAGCCGCATCGGCAGCAGCGGGTTGCGCACCCGGAACTCCACGACGACGAACGCCGCGACCAGCACCACCCCGACCCCGATGAAGGTCAGCGCGGGGCCGTTCGCCCACGGGCTGCCGCCGTCCCCGGACTGGGCGGCCTCGGCCACCTTGGTGAACCCGTAGACCAGGGAGGCGAGCCCGGCGGTGACCAGCACGGCGCCGGGGACGTCGTAGCTGGTCTCCCCCGGCGCCCGCGACTCCGGCACGATCCGCCAGGCGGCGAGGACGGCCAGGACCGCGATCGGCACGTTGACCCAGAAGCACCAGCGCCAGTCGGCGTACTCGGTGAGCACACCGCCCAGCAGCAGGCCGACCGCCGAGCCACCGCCGGCGATCGCGCCGTAGACGGCGAAGGCCTTGGCGCGCTCGGCGGCGTCGGTGAACAGCACGGTGATCAGGGCCAGCGACGCCGGGCCGAGCAGTGCACCGAAGGTGCCCTGCAGTGCCCGGGCCGCGAACAGCATCGCCTCGTTGGTCGCCAGCCCACCGAGCGCCGAGGCGAGGGCGAACCCGACCGCACCGACCAGGTAGGTGCGCTTGCGGCCCCAGAAGTCCGCGACCCGCCCGCCCAGCAGGAGGAACCCGCCGAAGGTGAGCGTGTAGGCGGTGACGATCCACTGCTGGTTCGCCTCGGTGATGTCCAGGTCGGCCGAGACCGCCGGGAGCGCGATGTTCACGATGGTCGCGTCCAGCACGATCATCAGGACCGTCACGGCGATGACGGCCAGGGCCAGCCAGCGCTGCGGGTACGGGTGGGCGTCGGGCTCGGTCACAGCTGTCCCTCGGGTGCGGTGGGTGGGTGCGCGGACGCCGTCGGCCGACACCTGGACGGTAGCCGTGCGCACCCTGTCCGGCGCGTCAGTGCTCGTCGGTGGCCCGGGAGTCCGACAGCGCGAGGGCGCCGTAGGTGGCGACGACGCCGACGACGGCCGCGAGCACCAGGTAGGTGGTGCGCTCGCCGCCGAAGAACGAGGTCACCAGCTCCGACGACCAGACCCCGGCGGGCAGGGTCGCCGTCACCAGGGCGGCGATCATGGTGCCGACGACGGCGGTGCCGATGCTGGTGCCGATCTCCTGCGCGGTGTCGTTGAGCGCGGCGCCCATGGTGGTGCGGTTGGCCGGCATGGCCGTGACCATGGCGACCGCGCAGATCGTCATGACGGTGCGCAGTCCGAGGGTCAGCACGACCATCGCGGCCGCGATCGCCGGGTAGCCGTGCTCGACCCCCCACGCCATGCCGAGCATGCCGGCCACGAGCAGGGCCGCACCGACCAGGCAGGCGACCCGGTGGCCGAACCGGGCGGCCAGCCACTCCGACAGCGGGGTGGCGGCGATCATCGTGACGATCAGCGGCAGGTTGGCCAGGCCCGCGCGCACCGGGCTCCAGCCGTAGGCGTACTGGAAGTGCAGGACGAGCCCGAACATGACGCTGGCCATCGTGATCGAGGCGGCCATCTGCGTGATGGCCGCACCGCGGGCCGGACCGGCGGCGAACAGCCGGAGGTCGACCATGGGGAACCGGGCGGCCAGCTCGTGCCGCACGAACCAGGTGCCCGCGGCGAGGGAGCCCAGGGCCGCGGCGAGGGTGATCGGGGAGAGCCAGCCGTGCTCGACGCCGCTGGTCAGCGCGTAGCAGCCCAGCCCGATCGCGGAGATCGTCAGGACGGCGCCGGGCAGGTCCAGCGGGTCCGAGGTCAGGTCCTCGCGCCGGTCGGCGGGGACGCCGAACCGGACGCCGATCCAGGCGATCAGTGCGATGGGGGCGTTCACCAGCAGCAACCAGGTCCAGCTGACGTGGGCCAGGGCGGTGCCGCCGAGCAGCGGGCCGAGCACGAAGCCGGACATGCCCACGACCATGACGACGGTGATGGCGCGCATGCGCAGCTTCTCGTCGTCGAAGAGCCGGAAGATCAGCGACATCGTCACCGGCGCCATCGCCGCGGCGGCCAGGCCGAGCGCGGCGCGCAGGGCGATCAGCTCGCCGGTGGTGGAGACCGCGACGACGGCGAGGCTGATGACCCCGAAGGCGGCGAGGCCGGTGAGCAGCACCCGGCGGCGGCCCAGGCGATCGGCGGCGGCGCCCGCGGTGAGCAGCAGGCCGCCGAAGGTCAGCGAGTAGGCGCCGGTGACCCACTGCAGCGCGGTCGTCCCGCTGCCCAGGTCACGGCCGATGGTGGGCAGCGCGATCGACAGCAGGGTGTTGTCGACCATCTCGACGAAGAAGGCCAGGCAGAGCGCGGCGAGGGGCAGGATGGCGGCGCGCAGCGAGGGGTAGGCCTGCGCGGTGGCCGTGGGGTGGGTGGTGGTCATGGCACACCTCCGAGTAATCGAACAGCGTTCGAGTCTCGAACGCCGTTCGAAACATAGAACGCCGTTCGATAGAGTGCAAGCATGACCGGGCGACGACGGGTGACCCACTCGCTGGAGGCCGTGCTGGACGAGGCCATCGCGCTGCTGGACGAGGCCGGTGAGCCCGCGCTGACGTTCCGCGCGCTGGCCGCCCGGCTCGGCGGCGGCGTGGCGAGCATCTACTGGTACGTGTCGAGCAGGGACGAGCTGCTGGACCGCGCCACCGACGAGGTGATGGCCCGTCTGCTGGACCGGACGGCGGAGCTGGGCGACGGGCCCGACCCGGTGGCGAACCTGCGGGCGCTGTCGCTGGCGCTGTTCGAGGAGATGCGCCGGCGGCCCTGGTTCGGCACCTACATGCTGCGCAACACCGGCCTGCAGCCGCACTCGATGCTGATGTTCGACCGGCTGGGCCAGCAGACCATGCGCCTGGACCTGACACCCAAGCAGCGCTTCCACGTCGTGTCGTCGCTGGTCAGCTATGTCGTCGGGGTGGCCGTGGACATGGCGCAACCGCCGCCGAAGGAGTTCGTGGACAGCGGACTGGAGCCGGCCGAGTTCCTGGCCGGCTACGCCGAGCGGTGGCGCGCGCTGGACCCGGAGGGTTACCCGTTCGCCCACCACGTAGCCGACGAGTTCGCCGTCCACGACGACGAGGAGGTCTTCCGCTCCGGGCTGGACCTGCTGCTCGACGGTCTGCGGACCCAGGCGGGTCGCTGACCGGCCGGGTTCAGCTCCCGGGCGCCCCCGGGAGCCAGGAGACGTGCCCGACGAGCAGCGCGTAGCCGACGAAGGCGACGACGTCGATGAGGGTGTGCGCGACGACCAGGGGCCCGACCCTGCCCCACCGCTGGTACAGCCGGCCGAACAGCAGCCCCATCGCCACGTTGCCCACGAACCCGCCCAGGCCCTGGTAGAGGTGGTAGCTGCCGCGCAGCACCGCGCTCACCGCGAGCGCCCGACCGTCGGACCAGCCCAGCTGCCGCAACCGGTGCAGCAGGTAGGCCGCGACGAGCACCTCCTCGAGCACCGCGTTCTGCCCGGCCGACAGCACCAGCACCGGGATCCGCCACCAGGTGTCGGGCAGCGCCTCGGGCACCACGGTCAGGTTGGCGCCCACCCCGCGGGCGGCGAGGTAGAACGCCAGCCCGGTGCCGCCGACCAGCGCGGCCAACCCGACCCCGCGGGCCAGGTCCGCGCCGGGCCGCACCGGACGCAGACCCAACGGCCGGACACCCTCGCCGGAGCGGGTGAGCAGGTGGACGACCAGCAGCACCGGCACCAGACCGGTGGCGAGGTAGACCAGCTGCAGAGCCAGGTCCAGCCCCGGCCGCCCGGGCGCGGCCGACCCGTTGAGCACGGCCGCCTGCTGGGCCAGCGGCGCGGGCTCCAGGAGGGCGCCGACGAACTGGACGGCGGCACGCACCCCGGAGGCGCCCAGCGAGAGCGCGAAGACCAGCCAGACCTCGGTGACCAGCCAGCGCCGCGGCACCGCCGTCGTCGCGTCGTCCAGGTCGGGTCGCACGGGCGCAGTGTCCGCGCAGGAGCTGTGCGTTGCCTGGTGGTCGGCTACCGGCCGACCCGGAGGGTGCTGTACAGCGCCAGGTGTGCGCCGGCCGCGGCGTCCCAGTCGTGCGCGGCGGCCAGGGCGCGGCCCGCGGCCACCCGCGCCGGGTCGCGCCCGGACGCGGCCGACACGACCGCCTCGGCCAGCGCGGACGGGGTGGCCGCGAAGTCCGCGACGCCGCCGAAGACCTCGCGGAGCACCGGCAGGTCGCGGGTCACCAGCGGCACACCGGCGGCCAGCGCCTCCATGGCGGCCAGCCCGAAGCCCTCCCTGGTCGAGGGGAAGGCGAACACCTCGGCGGCGGCGACGAGCGCGGGCAGCCGGTCGTGGTCGACCGGGCCCAGGACGACGGGGGCGACGCCGAGGGCGCGGGCGCGGGCGTCGACCTCGGTGCGGTAGTCGCGGTAGTCGAAGAGGGTCTCGCCCCCCGCCACGACCAGGCCGAGGTCGGGCCGCCGGTCGCGCACCAGGGCCATCGCCTCGACCAGGTCCAGCGTGCCCTTGCGCGGCTCGATGCCACCCACCGCCAGCACGTAGCGGCCCAGGCCGGCCCGCCAGCGGGCCCGCTCCGCCTCGCCGTCCGGCCCGGCCGCGGTGGCGAAGCGGGCGTCGTCCACGCCGTTGGGGATGACCGTGGCCACCCGCCCCCACCCGTCCCGGACCTCGGCGGCGACCGCGGCGGAGACGCAGACCAGCGTGTGCGGGGTGCGGACGGCCCGCTCGTGGCAGGCGGCCAGCTCCGGGGTGGTGAAGGTGTCGAGGTGGTGCACGGTGCGCACGCAGTCGGGCACTGCGTTGGCCGAGATGCAGTCCTGGGCGTGCACGACGTCGTAGTCCTCGTCGGCGAAGGCCGCGGCGAGCACCCGGATCGACCGCATGATCCGCGCCCCGACGTCCTCCCCCGGCACGTCGGGGAACGGCACCAGCCGCAGCCCGACCGCCGGGTCGACCGGCCGGAAGAACGCGGCGTCCCCGCCCCGGCCCAGCGACCAGACGTGCACCTCGTGCCCGCTGCGGGCCAGGGCCTCGGCCAGCGCGAGGGTGTGCACCACCCCGCCGCGGGGCTTGGTGGAGTAGGTGAGCAGCGCGACCCTCACGAGTAGGCGTCCGGCCGCAGTTCGCGCAGGTGGGACAGCACCAGCCGGGCCCGCGCGACCTCGCCGGCGACGTCGAGCTCGGCGAGCGTGAGGCCCGCCTTGGCCCAGGTGCGGGCCAGCACGTCGCCGCCGGGCCCGACGACCTTGGACTGGCCGAGGAAGCGCAGCCGGCCCATCGTCCCGGTCTGGTTCGCCGACACCAGGACCACCTGGTTCTCCGCGGCGCGGGCGCAGTCGTAGAGATCGAACAGGCGGGACTGCCGGTCCTGCAGCAGCCGGGGTGCCCGGTTGGTCAGCGACGCGGGCCACGCCGACAGGCAGGCCAGCAGCTGCGCCCCGTCGCGGGCGAGGGTGCGGCCGGCCTCGGGGAAGGTCTTGTCGTAGTCGACCAGCATGCCCAGCCGGCCGACCGGGGTGTCGAAGGCGGTGAACGCGTCGCCCGCCGAGTAGGCGGCGAGCTCGCCGGCGGGCTGGTGCACCTTGCGGTGCCGGCCCAGCACGCCGTCACCGCCGAGGCAGACGGCGCTGTTGTAGAAACGGTCCCCTGCCTGCTCCCGGTAGGCCAGGCAGACCACCACCGGTCCGGCCGCGGCGGCCAGCCGGGGGAACAGGGCGTCGTCGGGTGCCAGGGCCGGCGGCAGCCCGGTCCCCCCCACGGCGTCGAACCCGCCGAGGTAGCCCCCGAGGGTGGCGTCCGGGAAGACCAGCAGGTCCACCCCGCGGTCCCGGGCGTCCGCGGTGATCGCCTCCACCTTCGCGGCGCAGGCCTCGACGTCCCGCCCGAAGTGGGCCGCGACGGCGGCGATCCTCACGCCACGCGGGAGGCCGAGGAGGCGGCCGCGGCGGCCAGGGCGCTCCCGAGGCCCGTCCGGGTGCCGGCGGCGGTCAGCTCGGTGATCCGGTCGGCGACGAACTCGGCGTCCCGCGCGATGCCGGAGAACCGGCCCGACCCCCAGGTGTGCAGCCACGGCAGGCCGAGCACGAACAGGCCCGGGGCGGACGTCACGCCGCGCACGTGGGTCGGGTAGCCGGCGCCGTCGAAGACCGGCACCCGCACCCAGGACCAGTCGGCGCGGAACCCGATCGCCCAGACCACGCTGCCGATCGCGGAGGTGTCCAGCTCGGTCGGGTCCGCCTCGGGCGCCCAGACCGGCACGTAGCGCGTCTCGGTCGGGGCGCCGATCCCCGCGGCCGCGATGTGCCGGTCGATGAGGTCCTTGGCGCTGTCGTCGACGGCGTCGGCCCGGTCCAGGTGCTCGGTCAGGTTCGGCTCGAAGCGCAGCAGGCCGTCGCGGACGCCGGCGAGCGTGCCGTAGAGCTGCATGCCCTGGGTGGCGAAGGTCCGCAGGTCGATGTCGCGGCCGCCGTCCCGGCCGGTGACGTAGTGGTTGGTGCCGACCCGGGCGGCCTCGCCGTCCCGGTGCTGCTCGACCGGCATGTCGTAGTGGCCCAGGTCGTGCAGCCAGGCGACGACGTCGCGGCCCCGGTACCGGCGGGCGATCCGGGGTGCGCTGCCCACAGCCAGGTGCACCCGGCGGCCCGCGAGGTGCAGGTCCTCGGCGATCTGCGCGCCTGACTGGCCGGTGCCGACCACCAGCACGTCGCCAGCGGGCAGCTGCTCGGGGTTGCGGTACTGCTGGGAGTGCAGCTGGGTGATCCGCTCGGGCAAGGCGGAGGCGTACGGCGGGACGACGGGCAGGTGGTAGCCGCCGACGGCGAGCACCACCTGGTCGGCGTGCAGCTCCCCCGCGCTGGTCCGCAGGGTGTAGCCGCCCCCGGTGGCCGGGGCCAGCCGGGTGACGGCGACCCCCTCGTGCACGGGCGGGTCGAAGGAGGACGCGAAGGAGCGGACGTAGTCCACGATCTCGTCGCGCAGCATGAACCCGTCGGGGTCGTCGCCGCGGTAGGGCCAGCCGGGCAGCCGGCACTGCCAGTTCGGGGTGACCAGGCAGAAGGTGTCCCAGCGGGCATCGACCCACTCGTGGGCGACGGTGTCCCGCTCCAGCACCACGTGCTCGACGCCCCGCTGCACCAGGTGCCAGGAGATCGACAGCCCGGCCTGGCCGCCGCCGACGACGGCGACCGGCACGTGCTGCGGGAGCGCGGTGCGGGACGGCGCGGCCTCGGTGAGGGTCACGCCGCGGCCCCCGCCCCGACCCCGGACCCCGCCCGCCCGTAGGTGTCGGGACGGCGGTCCCGCAGGTGCCCCATCGACCGGCGCGCACCGTTGAGCGCCTCGGCCACGTCGACGCTCGCGACCGCGGTGCCGGGCGCGGTGCCGGTGGTGGCCAGCACGTCCCCGCCGGGCCCGACGACCTTCGCGCTGCAGACGAAGCGCAGCGAGCCGAAGGTGCCCGACTGGTTCGCCGACACCCACACGATCTGGTTCTCCAACGCCCGGGCCTGGTCGAACAGGTCGAACCGGCGGGTCCAGCGGTCCTCGGCCAGGTCGGCGGCGGCCCCGGTCCGCGAGCCCGGCCAGGCCGACATGCAGACCACCACCTCGGCCCCGTCGACGGCCAGCGTGCGGGCCGCCTCGGGGAAGGCCTTGTCGTAGCAGATCATCATGCCCATCCGGCCGACCGGCGTCTCGAAGGCCCGGAAGCCGTCACCGGCGGCGTAGACGTTGGACTCCCCCAGCGGCTGGTGCACCTTGCGGTGCACACCGAGCACCCCGCCGCCGGTCACCGCGACGGCGGTGTTGTACCTGTCGGCGCCGTCGGACTC
This sequence comes from Klenkia sp. PcliD-1-E, assembly GCF_024124375.1. Taxonomy (GTDB): domain Bacteria; phylum Actinomycetota; class Actinomycetes; order Mycobacteriales; family Geodermatophilaceae; genus Klenkia. The sequence goes on along the minus strand of NZ_JAMXRZ010000052.1, from coordinate 7,927 downwards.
GCAGAACCCGGCCGTGACCACCATGTCCCCGGCGATGGCCGCCAACCGGGCCACCTCGGGTCCGTCGACGTCCAGGGCGGGTGGGAGCTCGTGCTCGGGCAGCACCTCGGCGACGCCGTGGTCACCGAGGGAGGCCAGGTACCCGCCGAGGGTGGCCTCGGGCAGGGCGAGCAGCTGGACGCCGCGGGCCCGGGCGTCGGCGACGAGGCCCTCGATGCGGGCGAAGGCGGCGTCGAGGTCGCGGCCGAACGGGGCGGCGACGGCGGCGAACGTGGTCGTCGTGGTGGTCACGGGGACTCCTCGGGTGGGCGGGATGCGCCCAGGCCGGTCACCGGACCGATCAGGGCGGGAGTGGTCGAGCCATCGGGCCAGCGCAGCCGCACGCCGGAGCCGGGGACCAGCTCGCCGCAGGTGCCGGTGGTGGCCGGGCCCGCGGGGGCGACGGCGCGGTCGGGCGCGTCGGTGGTCAGGAAGGCCGAGCCGGGGAAGCAGGTGAACCAGTCGCCGACGGTCGCGGCGGCCGGGCGTGGCACCGCGGCGACGTCCAGGACCGCTCCGCAGCCGCTGGCCTCGGCAAGCATCCCGAGGGTGCCGACCAGGCCGGCCATGGAGACGTCCTTGGCCGCCGCGGGGGCGGTGCGGGCCACCACCGAGCCCAGCTGCTGCAGCTGCGCCGTCGTCCGGCCGGTGGTGGAGTCCCACTGCCGCCCGGTGGCGCCGGGCCGCCAGCCCCCGCCGAGGTCGGCGGTCAGCCGCACCCGCTGGCCGGGGCGTCCGCCGGACGCCGGGACGGGCCGGTCGGTGCGGCCGAGCGCGGTGACGCTGAGCGCCGCCGGGACGCCGATCTGGGTGTGCCCGCCGAGCACCGGCACGCCCCACGCGGCCGAACCGGCGCACAGGCCGGCGACCAGGCGGGCGGCGAAGGAGGCGTCGCGGGCACCGACGGAGTCCAGCAGGCCGACCGGCGCGGCACCCATGGCCGACAGGTCGTTGACGTTGACCAGCACGCCGCACCACCCGGCCCACTCCGGGTCGCGCTCGACCATCGAGGGCAGGATCGCGTCGCAGGCGGCGACCACGTCGGTGCCGGGGACGGGCGCGCCGTCGTCGCCGACGAACCCGGGCCCGCCCAATCCCCCGTCCGCGGAGCGGAGCCCGGCGAGCAGGCCGCCCAGGGGTGACTTGGTGGTCCGGGCCAGGGCGGCCAGCCGCCCGATGGGCCAGGTCATGGCGGTGTGCGGGCGACCACCGACCGCGGCGGGCCCGACGACCTGCCAGCCCAGCCGGGTGAACAGGCCGGTGTAGCGGTCCTGCACAGTGGCGTCGAAGCGGAGCGCGCCGGCCTGCTCGGCGCGGGCGCACGCAGCGGCGACCAGGGCCGGGCCCATCCCGGGCGCGCTGCCGGGGGCGACCACCAGCCGCGAACCGGTCCACCAGCCCACGTCGGCCGCACCGGCGTCGGCCGGGGCCAGCCGGACGCCGCCCAGCACCGTGCCGTCGGCCCCCCGCGCCACCAGGACGACGGCGCGGGGATCGGCGTCGGTGTCGTCCAGGTCGGTGCCGGCGAACAGGCCCTGGTCCTCGACGAAGGCCCGCCGGCGCAGCTGCCGGTGGGCGTGCACCGCGGCGGCGTCGGCCTCCTCCAGCTGCCAGCCCGGGCGGGCGGGCGCGCGGCGGTGGTCGACCAGCAGGACGTTGTGGTCCCAGGGCCCGGTCATGCGCCGGCCGCCTGCAGCGCGCTGCACGCACCGCACGCCGCGCAGCCGGCGCCCTGGTCGGCACCGTGCATGCCCAGCGCCCGCAGGCCCGCGGCCACCCGGGTGGTCACGTCGGCCAGCACCGCGGGATCGGGTGCGCCGACGCCGTCGGCCATCGCCAGGGTGCCGGCGATCGGGCGGTACGGGACGACGAAGGGGTAGACGCCGCGCCGGGCGAGGTCCAGCGCGCCGGCCACGAGCTCGTCGGGGTCCTCCCCCAGGCCGACCAGCAGGTAGGTCGACACCCGGTTGTGGCCGAAGACCCGCACGGCCTCGGCCCAGGCCGCGTCGTACTGGCTCATCGGCACGGAGGCCTTGCCCGGCATCCAGCGGGCGCGCACGTCGTCGTCCAGCGACTCGACGTGGATGCCGATCGCGGTGGCCCCGGCGTCCTCGAGCTCGCCGATGGCGTCCAGGTCGGCCGGCGCCGGGGGTTCGCACTGCACCTGGACCGGCAGCCCCGGCACGGCCTCGGTGACCGCGCGGACACAGCGGGCCAGGTGCCGGGCGCCGCGGTCGCGGCCGTTGGTGGTGCCGGTGGTCATCACCATCTGGCGCACTCCGTCGAGGCGGACGGCGGCCTCGGCCACCTCGGCCAGCTGTGCCGGGGTCTTCACCGCGGTGGTGGTGCCGGCGGCGAGGCTGGCCTCGATGGCGCAGAACCGGCAGCGGTCGGTCTCGTCGTAGCGGATGCAGGTCTGCACGACGGTCGTGGCCAGCACGTCCTTGCCGTGCAGCCGGGCGAGCTTCTCGTAGGGGACGCCGTCGGCGGTGGTCAGGTCGTAGAAGCGCGGCCGCTGCACCGGCTCGGCGTCCAGGCCGAGATCGGCGCCGTCGAGCAGCAGCCGGCCGCCGCTGATGGAGTAGGGGCTGGTGGCGTTCAGCGGGACCGCCGTCCCCGCGCCGTCCAGCAGCACGTGGCCGTCGTCGCTGGGGCCCGCCCCGGCCCGTCGCCGGACCGGGGCGTCGACCCGGACGCCGAGGATCGCGAGGTCGACGCGGTGGCCCACCCGCGTACCCGTCGTCGGGGTCATGGCCCGGCGCTCAGAGGTTGTAGGTGGAGTTGATGATGGCGCCCTTGCGGGCGTAGTGGATGAGCGCGTCCTGGACGTCCAGCGGGTGGCAGGGGATGCACCCGGCGATGAGGTCCTCCTCGCGCAGGCCGTGCAGGCTCAGCCCGAAGCGGCAGACGTAGACCGTGCCGCCCTCCTCGATGAACTTCTCGATCTGCGAGTTGATGTTGTGCTCGCCCGGGAAGGCGGAGTCCCCGGTGGTCGGGAAGCCGCGGGTGGCCATGGCGTTCATGGCGGCCGGGCCGTAGAAGTACAGGACCGACTCGAAGCCCTTGCGCAGCGCGCGCAGGGCCTGCAGGCAGGCCACGAAGCTGACCGAGGACTCGTGCGCGATGCCGTGCACGAGGGTGAAGTAGCTCTCGCCCTCGCCCGCCTGGTAGTCGGGGAAGATCTTGGTCGAGCCGTACAGGTTGCTGCCCTTGGGCAGCGAGGGGTGCGGGATCTCCGCGAGGCTGGCCTCGGCCTTGGCCTTGATCTCCTCGGGCGTGGCGAGCGGCGTGGTCACAGGGGTGCCTCCATCGTGATCGGTGTCAGGTCAGCTGGTGGAGCTGCTCGAAGTTGCGGCGGAAGACCAGGTCGGCGAGCTCGCCGTCCCCGGTGGCCGCCGCGAGGCGGGCGTGCTCGCCCGCGAAGTCGCCCCAGGGCTGGTCGGAGGCGAACAGCACCCGGTCGTGGCCGATGCCGTGCCGCTCGATCTCGGCGGCGAACCAGCGCGGCGCGAAGCCGATGGCCCAGCTGGTGTCGGTGTAGACCCGCTTGCCGGCGGCGACCCAGGCGAAGAACTTCTGCCCGATGAGCTTGATGTGGCCGCTCATGCCCCCGCCCATGTGCACCAGGTGCACGGCGACGTCGTCGGCGTACTCCTCGACCAGCAGCCCGACCTCGTCGAGGTCGCTGGCCGCACCGGGGCTGGTGTGCACGTGCACCACGAGCCCGTGCTCGCGGGCGGCGCCGAAGATGGCGTCCAGCTGCGGGCGGCAGGCCACGTCGGTGACCCGGCCGCCGAGCAGGAACGACAGCTTGAGCGCGCTGACGCCCCGCTCGCCGGCGAGGGCGAGGGCCTCGTCGGTGGCCGCGGCGTCCTGCGGGCGGGGGCTGGTCCACAGCCCGGCGCGGATCCGCTCGTCGGTCTGCGCGGCCTCCACGACCAGCTCGTTGAGGGCGAAGGAGGCGGTGGGGTCGGGCACCCCGTAGTTGGGGATGACCAGGGCGCACTCGGTGCCCTCGCGGTCCAGGTCGGCACGCAGTTCCGCGATGGTGGCCCGCGCGGTGGTGTCGGGGTTGACCGGCGGGCCGCCGTAGAACGGGAAGGCGGGCAGGACGCCGAGGTGGCGGTGCGCGTCGTGCACCCGCTGCCCCGTGGTCATGGGGAGAACGGTGGTCCCCGGGTGTGTCACCGTGGTGACGTCCGGAACGAGATGTCGTTACGTCGCGACCGGTTCGCGGGCCCGGGCGAGTCGGCTGTGTTTCAGGATCACCGCGCGGGGGTCTCCAGGGCGTGCAGGGCCTGCTCGAGGGCCGCCTCCAGCGGCCAGGGGTCGTGCAGCGGCTGGCTCAGCACCAGCCCGCCCTGGATCGCCGACATGATCGACGCCGCGACCCGGTCGGGCTCGACGTGCTCGTCCAGCCGGCCGGCGTCCTGCATCCGCCGCACCCCGGCCGACAGCAGTGCGCCCCAGTCCCGGAACGTCTGCGCGATGAACGCGGCCAGCTCCGGGTTGCGGGCGGCCGCCTCCGACGCCAGGGAGCCGATCGGGCAGGCCCACCGGCCCTGCCCGATGTAGTAGTCGACCAGCGCCCGCTGCCAGGCCTCCCACGACTCGCGAGTGGACAGGTCGTGCACCCACGGCTCCTGCGCGGCCAGCAGCTGGGCGCCCTCCCACTCGGCGACCGCGCGGACCAGCTCGTCCTTGCCCCCGGGGAAGTAGTGGAACAGCTGCGACTTGCTGGTCAGCGTCGCGGCGCGGACGTCGTCCAAAGTGGTGCCGCCGATGCCCGCGGCCAGGATCCGGCGGCCGGTCTCCTCGACGATGCGCTGCCGGGTCCGTCGCCCGCGCTCGGTCAGCTCCGCCACGTCGCCCACGGTACTCGACTGGACCACCCGGTCCACTTCTGGTACGAACTGGACCGTGCAGTCCAATGATGCCGTCCTGTCCTCCCTCCCCCGCGACGCGCGCCTGGCCGGGCGCACCGCCTGGGTCACCGGCTCCACCAGCGGCATCGGCGAGGCCGTCGCCCACGTGCTCGCCGCGTCGGGCGCCACGGTCCTGGTCAGTGGCCGGGACGTCGCCCGCGCCGACTCCGTCGTCGCGGCGATCACCGGTGCCGGTGGCGCGGCGCTGCCCCTGGTCGCCGACCTCGGCGCGCCGCCCGCCCAGCTGCGGGAGACCGCCGCCCACGCCGTCGAGCTGGCCGGCGGCCGGCTCGACGCGCTGGTCAACAACGCGGGTGTCTACCCGGTCGGCGCCACCGCGGACCTCCCCGACGACGACCTGGACCGGATGCTCGCCGTCAACGTCCGCGCACCGCACGTGCTCGTGGGCGCACTGGCCCCGGCGATGGCCGACCGCGGCGAGGGGGCCGTGGTCACCATCGGGTCCTGGATGGCCCGGGTCGGCAACCCGTTCGGTGCGATGTACACCGCCACCAAGGCCGCTGCCGAGCAGCTGACCCGCTCGTGGGCTGCCGAGTACGGTCCCCGCGGCGTCCGCGTCACCGGGGTGGCGCCCGGCGTGACGGCCACCCCGGGCAACGCCGCCGACGCCGAGGTGCTGGACGCCATGACCGCCCGCACCGTGGCCGGCCGCCCGGTCCGCCCGGTGGACGTCGCCTACGCCGTGCGCTGGCTCCTCACCGACGAGGCCGTCTTCGTGCACGGCAGCTCCATCGACGTCGACGGCGGGATCACCGCGGCACGGGTGGCCTGAGCCGTGCCCGGGCACCTGCGCACGCTGGGCCGGTCCGGGCTGCTGGTCAGCCCCTTCACCCTCGGCACGATGACCATGGGCAACGAGCAGTGGGGCAGCGACCGGGCCGCCTCGGCCGCGGTGCTGGACGCCTACCTGGAGGCCGGCGGCAACGCCGTGGACACTGCCGACGTCTACGCCGGCGGGCGCAGCGAGGAGCTGCTCGGCGAGCTGCTGCGCGAGCGGGGCGCCCGGGACGACGTCGTGCTCGCCACCAAGTACGGGTTCCACGCCGGCGGCGGGGCCCTCGGCGGCGGCGCCGGCCGGAAGCACGCCGTCCGCTCGCTGGAGGGCTCGTTGCGCCGGCTGGGCACCGACGCGGTCGACCTGTACTGGCTGCACGTGTGGGACGACGTGACCCCCGCCGAGGAACTGCTGGCCACGATGGTCGACCTGGTCCGCGCCGGGAAGGTCGCGCACTGGGGCCTGTCCGACGTCCCGGCCTGGTTCGCCACCCAGGTCGCCGTGCTCGCCGCCGCGCACGGCGTCCCGGGGCCCGTCGCCCTGCAGGTCGAGTACTCCCTCGTGGCGCGGACGGTGGAGGGCGAGCACGTCCGGGCCGCCCGCGAGCTCGGCATGGGGATCGTCCCGTGGAGCCCGCTGGCGGGCGGGTTCCTGACCGGGAAGTACCGGCGGGGCGAGCGGCCGGGGACCGGGCGGCTGTCGGGCCCCAACCCGTTCGGCGACAGCAAGGACACCCCGCAGAACTGGGCGGTGCTCGACGTCCTGCGGGAGGTGGCAGGTGATCTCGGCCTGCCGCCGGCCCGGGTCGCGCTGGCCTGGCTGCTCGACCGGCCAGGGGTGGACACGGTGCTCGTCGGCGCCCGCACCCCCGACCAGCTGGCCGGCAACCTGGCGGCGGCCACGGCACCGCTGCCCGACGACGCCCGCGCCCGGCTGGACGAGGCCAGCCGGCCCGACCTCGCGTTCCCCGGCGACCTCTACTCGGCGCGGATGATGGCCGCGGTCATCACCGGAGGGGTGCCCTACCGCAGGCTCAGGTGACGAGGGACCCGCTCCGGGGGGTCGTCGACGGAACCGACGGCGGTCCACCAGTCCTCGACGCCCGGCGGGTCGAGGACGTCAACCCGCTCCCCGGGCCGGGGGACGACGAGGGGCAGGCCGGTGCCCGCGGTGGCGGCCAGCAGGCGCTGCACCGGCTCGGCCCAGGGGTGGAAGGCGAGGTTGAACGTCGCCCAGTGCACCGGCAGCAGCAGCCCGCCGCCGAGCTCGGCGTGCACCTGCACCGCCTCCTCGGGTGTCAGGTGGACCGCCGGCCACGCCGGGTCGTAGGCCCCGATCGGCAGGACCACCAGGTCGAAGGGGCCGAAGCGGTCGCCGACCCCGCCGAAGGCCGGGGTGTAGCCGGTGTCGCCGCCGAAGAAGACCGCGCGCCGGTCACCGCGCACCACCCACGAGCTCCACAGGGTGTTGTCCCGGCCGAACCAGCGGCCGGAGAAGTGCCTCGCCTCGGTGCACACCAGCGTGAGCCCGGCGACCGACGTGCGCCCGTCCCAGTCCAGCTCGACGACGCGGTCCCCGGGGACGCCCCAGCCGCGCAGGTGCTCCCCCACCCCCAGCGGGACGACGAAGGGCGCCGCCGTCGCCTTCAGCAGGTGGCGCACCGTGGGCAGGTCGAGGTGGTCGTAGTGGTCGTGGGAGACCAGGACCGCGTCCACCGGCGGCAGGTCGGCCAGCGGCAGCGGCGGCGCGTGCAGGCGGGTGGGCCCGAACAGCGGGGAGGGCGAGACCCGCTCGCCCCACACCGGGTCCACCAGGACCCGGCGGCCCTCGACCTCCAGCAGCACCGTCGAGTGGCCGAGCCAGGTGACCGCCAGCTCCGCCGCCTGCGCCGGCACGTGCGGGCGGGCCAGCGGCACCGCGCCCAGCGGCCGGCCGCGGTCCCGGTCGCGGTGAAGCTGGCGCTGCAGGCCGCCGTAGGCGCTCACCGGGGCGATCACCGGGCCGGGCAGCCGGTTGCGGAAGGCGCCGTCGTGGAACTGGGCCGAGCCCGTCGTGCCCGGCAGCGACCAGCGGCGGCCGGCGCCGATCGCGGCGGGCAGGCCCCAGGTGGCCCGGGCCAGCACTCCCGCCGGGACGGCGAGGGTGGCCGCGGCCAGCGCGGTGACGG
>NZ_JAMXRZ010000051.1 GCF_024124375.1 Klenkia sp. PcliD-1-E | reverse complement strand
ACGGGTCGAGCTCGGGGGCGGGTCCCAGGCCGCCGACGAGCACCCGGGACGCCGCCCACCCGACGGCGGCGCCGGCCAGCGCGGGCAGCCCCAGCTCCAGGGCGGCCTTGCCGGCCAGCGGCACGGGACCGACGCCGCGGGCGGCCAGCAGTCGTACCTCGGTCGCCCGCCGGTCGGCCCAGAAGCTGCCGGCGGCGGCGACCAGCACCAGCGCCAGCAACCCACCGGCGACGGCCACCGGGACCACCGGTCCGCGCAGCCCGCTCTCCAGCAGCTGTGCCCGGTCGGCTGCGTCGGCCAGCCGAGGGCCGGCGAACCGGCCGCCGTCCTCGCGCGGGATGTCCGGCAGCCGGGCCAGCGCACGGTCGGTGAGTGCGCCGAGGGCGACTGCCCGGCTGCTGGTCAGCGTGCTGCCGTCGACGCGGACCTGCGCCGACGACTGCAGCGAGCCCCGCGCCCCGGCCGCCAGGTCGACCAGCGTCTGCTCGTCGGTGGCCAGCAGCAGGGCCGGCGGTGGGACGTCCGCGCTGGTGGGGTTGCTGAACAGGGGTTCGAGGTCGCACCAGTAGTCGTCGGGGACGGTGTCGAACAGGTCGGTGTAGGTACCGGCGACGGGGGTCGGGACGCCGCCGACCTGCAGGGTGCCGCCCGCGGTGACCCCGGCCGCCTGCGCGTAGCTGGCCGGGACCCAGACGCCCGGACCGCCGGTGCTGCTGAGCTGCTCGATGTTCTCGACCGCGCCGGGTCGCCAGAACAGCGTCGTGGGCTGGCTGAGCGCGGTGCCGTCGGCCCGCGTGGTGGGGACGCCTTGCTGCCGGTTGCCCGCCGCGCCCAGGCCGGACGCGACGACGAGCGCGGGGACGGAGTCGCGGCCCTCGGCCGACCACGCGTCCTGCGGGGCGGCGGCCAGCTCGGCGGCCCGGTCGCCGACCGGTGCCCCCACGGAGACCCCGACCAGCGGCCAGGCCGCCTCCGGGCACTGCGGCGCCAGCTGCTGCTGCAGCGCCGCCGACCGGGCCGAGGACAGGAACAGCGGTGCGCTGGCCACGGCGCAGGCCAGGATCGCGGTCGTCACCAGGACCGCGAGGACGGCGGCGGGCTGGCGCAGGCCGAGCAGCGGCGCCCGCGACCACGGCGGCAGCAGCCTCACGCGGGTGCCCCGTCGGTGAGCCGGCCGTCGCGCATCGAGACCACGCGGTCGGCCCGGGACCAGGCGACCTCGTCGTGGGTGGCCAGCAGCACGGCAGTGCCGTCGAGGGCGGCGTCGCGCAGGGCGTCGAGCAGCACGTCGGCGTGGTCGCGGTCCTGGTGCGCGGTCGGTTCGTCGGCCAGCAGCAGGCCCGGCCGCAGCACCAGCGCCCGGGCGACCGCGACGCGCTGCTGCTCTCCGAGCGAGGCCTGGTGCGGGTAGCGGTCGGCCAGGTGCTCCAGGCCGAAGTCGGCCATCAGCCGGTGCGCGAGGGGGACCGGGTCGCCGGGGACGTCGGTGGGGGTGAACCGGCGCTCGCGGAGCCGGGCGGGCAGCAGCACGTTGTCCAGCAGCGACAGGTCGGCGACCAGGCCCAGCGCCTGCGGCACGAGGGCGAGGTCCGACCACCCCTGGTCGGCGTCGACCGGGGGCTCCAGCGTGCCCTCGTCGGGTGCCTCCCACCCGCACAGCACGGCCAGCAGGGTCGACTTCCCGGACCCCGACGGCCCGACCAGCGCCATGAACTGCCCACCGCCGACGGCGAGGTCCACCCCGGCCAGCGCGGTCACCGTCTCGGCGCCGCGGGTGAACCGCTTGACCACCCCGCGCGCGGCGAACCCGCTCACGCGAGCCGGCCCTGCTCGAGCCGGACGAAGCCGTCGGCGATCGCCATGACCCGGGGGTCGTGGCTGGACACCACGAAGGCGACCCCGTCGGCGGCGAGGGCCTCCATGGCCTCCAGCACCCGGACGGCGGCGGCGGTGTCGAGCTCGGCGGTGGGCTCGTCGGCGACCACCAGGGCCGGCCCCCCCACCACGCCGCAGGCCACCGCGAGCCGCTGCTGCTCCCCACCGGACAGCTGCGCGGGCCGGTGGCCACCGCGGTCGCCGAGGCCGAGCCGCTCCAGCAGCGCACGGACCTCGTCGTCGGTCACGTGCGCCCCGCGGAGGTCGGCGGCCAGCCGCACCTGCTCGGTGGCGGTCAGGTAGGGGAGCAGGTTGTGGCCGGGGCGCTGGAACAGGTAGGAGACGTGCCGCCGACGCAACCGGCGCCGGCCCCGCGCGCCCAGGTCGTCGACCCGGTGGCCACCGACGTGCACCGTGCCGGCGTCGGGGGAGTCCACGCAGGCCAGCAGGCGCAGCAGCGAGCTCTTGCCCGATCCCGACGGGCCGACGACGCAGGTCACCTTCGCCCGGGGGACGTCCACGGTCACGTCGGTGAGGGCGGGTACCGACTCGGTGGCGGTGCGGTAGGTCTTGACCACGTCCCGGCAGGCGGCGGCAGGCCCGGGGACGTCGGTCATCGCCCGCGACCCTAGCCGTCCTGCCTGGCACCCCCGGCGGCGTCGTCGGCGCCGGCGAGCACGGCCACGACCCCCGGGGCGGGCGGCGGCACGGGGGCACCGTCGGCGACGGTGACGGCGACGGGCGCCTCGGAGCCGGCGTAGTCGGCCGACAGCCGCCGGTAGGCCGGGCTGAGGAAGGCCAGCGCGACGACCAGCAGGCCGATCGCCCCGGTGACCACGAAGACCAGCGCGATGCCGCGGGCGGTGCCCGTGCCGAACCATCCGCCGATCGCCGCCGCGCCCGCGCCGTCGGTCATCCACGGGATGACCACGAACTGGGCGATCGGCGCGATCAGGAAGGCGGTCAACGGCGACGCGGCCTGCTCGACGCTCTGCGCGAACCCGAACACCCGACCCTGCCGCTCGTAGGGCACCACCCGCTGCAGCACGGTCTGCTCGGCGGCCTCGGCGAACGGCATGACCAGCATGAACGCGGCCATCGCCACGGTGAGGGTGAGGACCGAGGACCACAGCGGGAAGAGCATGGTGCCCGCCCACATGACCACGTTGGCCAGCAGCAGGAGCCGGATCGGCCGGCTCCCCAACCCGACCCGGGCGACCAGCAGCCCGCCCACGACCAGCAGCGCCGACAACCCACCCCAGAGCAGGCCCCACGCCTGCACGCTCATCAACGACAGGCCGTAGGGGTCCATCAGCGCCATGAACCCGCCGCCGAGGAAGTTGTTGAAGCAGGAGAACAGGATCAGCGGCAGCAGGCCCGGCACGCCGCGGACCAGCGCGACCGTGCCGCGCAGGTCGACCCCGCGTCCGGCGCCGTCGTCCCCGGACCCGGTGGCGACCACCTCGGGTTCGGGCACGTGCACCCGGGCCAGGTGCGCCACCGCCAGCGCCAGCACCGCCAGCGCGACCACGAGCACCGCCGTCATCCCGCCGTGGGCGACCAGCAGGCCGCTGATCACCGAGGTGACCAGCATGGACACCCCGGTCACCGTGCCGACCAGGCCGTTGGCCCGGTCGCGGCGGTCGGCGGGCACCAGCAGCGTGACGCAGGTCGGCAGCGCGATGGAGCGCGGGTTGCCGGCGATCACGCCGAGCATCAGCAGCACGACGAAGACCCACAGCGGCACGCTGGCCACCGTGGTGAACGACGCGGCCGGGGCCAGCAGCAGGACGGCGAAGGCCGCCGCGTAGAGCACGGCGGAGGCCACCGCGGAGGCCTGCATCACCGTGTGCTTGCGGTGGTGGTCGACCAGGCTGCCGAACCAGATGCCGGTGGCGGCCGTGGCGACCAGGAAGATGCCGGCGATGAGCCCGGTGCCGAACACCGAACCGGTCTCCAGGAACACCCAGAAGGTCAGCGCGAACCAGACCGTGTAGTTGACGACCCCGACCAGCAGGTTGTCGGCCAGCAGGTGGGCGAACACCCGCTGGGTGCCCGAGCGCAGGTCCAGGGCGGGGCTGGCGGTCATGGTGGCTCCTCGGGCGGTGGTCGTCACGGGTAGGACGGCCACCGGTGCGCAGGATCATCGGTGCGGGGTACGACAATCCCCCGATGGGCCCCGCCAGCGCACCCGAGTTCCTCGTCGAGCGGGTGCGGGCCCTGGCCGCCGACCGGCCCCGGGTGCTGGTCGGTCTGGCCGGCCCGCCCGGTGTCGGCAAGTCGACCCTGGCAGCCGCGCTGGTCCCGGCGCTCACCGCGGCGGGGCTGCCCGCGGCCGGGGTGCCGATGGACGGCTACCACCTGGCCGACGTCGCCCTCGACGCGCTGGGGCGTCGCGACCGCAAGGGCGCCCCCGACACGTTCGACGCCGACGGCTACCGGGCGCTGCTGCAGCGGCTGCGCACCGAGACCGACCGCACGGTGTGGGCGCCGGCCTTCGAGCGGGTGCTCGAGCAGCCCATCGCCGGCGCCGTCCCCGTGCCGCCGGGCACCCGGGTGGTGGTCACCGAGGGCAACTACCTGCTGCTGCCCGACGACCCGTGGCCGCAGGTGCGGGCCGCGCTGGACGAGGTGTGGTCGCTGCGCCTGGACGGGCAGGTGCGCACCGCGCGGCTGGTGGCCCGGCACGTGCAGTTCGGCAAGGACCCGGCGGCCGCGCAGGCCTGGGTGGCCGCCGTCGACGAACCCAACGCCCGCCGGGTGGTCGCCGCCCAGGACCGCGCCGACCTCGTGGTCGACCTCTAGCGACCGGCCAGCAGGGCCTGCGCCAGCAGCGTGCCCGAGGTCCACGCCGACTCCACCTTCGACGGCGCCGACCAGCCGTCGCCGCACAGCCCGACCCCGTCGGCCAGGTGGAAGGGCTCGCTGCGGGGGTCGGTGGGCTTGGCGAAGGTCCAGCGGTGCACGTGGACCCACTCGGGCTCGGGCAGGTCCAGCAGCCGGCGGACGGCGGCCACCACGGCGGGGCCGGCGGCCTGCGGGTCGCCCAGGTGGTCGGTGGCGAACGGGCCGGTGGTGTGCGCGACGAGCACCGGGGCGCCGTCCCCCCGGCGGGTGCCGTCGTCGGCCACCCACTCGAGCACCGGGTGGTCGTTGACGAAGACGCCGTGCAGGTCGGCGTCCCAGCCCCGCCCGGGCCAGCCCATCGCGACGGCGAGGGTGGCCTGCCACCCCCGCGGGTCCAGCGCCTGCTCGGCGGGGGAGCCGGGGGCGAGCACCCGGCGGGCCTGCGGGTCGGGCAGCGCGACGACGACGGCGTCGGCGGGGGAGCCGTCGACGGTGGGGCCGGGACCGACCTCGCCGACGATGTGCCCGGCGACCAGGTCCAGGCCGCGGGCGAGGTCGGTCACCAGGGACCGCAGGCCCCCGGCCGCGCCGTAGCGCACCGGGCCGGTCTTCCGGTCGGTGACGCCGTCGGGGCCGGCGACGGCGAAGGTGTCGGTCCACGGGTGGGCCAGGCCGCGGTCGACCCAGTCGGCGACCACGGCGGCGAAGGGGCCGTCGGGGGAGGCGGTGAGGTAGGAGGCGCCCAGGTCGACCACCCGGCCCTGCAGCTCGCGGCCCGACATCCGCCCACCCGGGCGGCGGCCGCGGTCGAGGACCTGGACCGGCGCGCCGGCGTCGTGCAGGGCCCGGGCGGCGGCGACCCCGGAGATGCCGGCGCCGATCACGGTGGTGCTCACGCCTCCCACCCTGCGGGGTGGCGCGCCGTCCCGCTCGTCAGGATGGACCGGTGCCGGAGACGATCACCGACCCGCGCGACCCCCGCGTCGCCGACTTCCACGACCTGCACGCGGGGGACCGCCGGCCGGGCACGGAGCGGGGCACCGGGCCGGTCGTGGTGGAGGGCGTGACCGCGGTGGAGCGCCTGCTGGCCTCGGGCCTGGCGGTGCGCTGCGTCTACGGCATCCCGGGCCGGGTCGCCGCGCTCGACGTGCCGGCGGGGGTGCCGGTCTACGAGGCGGACAAGTGGGTGCTGTCGGGGACCATCGGCTTCCGGCTGACCCGCGGTGTGCTGGCCTCCTGCGAGCGGCCCGCGCCGCCGTCCCTGGCGGACCTGCTGGCCGGCGCGCGGCGGATCGCGGTGCTGGAGGGCCTCAACGACCACGAGAACATCGGCTCGATCGGCCGGTCGGCCTGGGCCCTGGGCATCGACGCGCTGCTGCTGGACCCCACCTGTGCCGACCCGTACTACCGGCGGTCGGTGCGGGTCTCGATGGGCCACCTGCTCACCACGCCGCTGCGGGTGCTCACCGACTGGCCCGGCGACCTGGCCCGCGTGCGCGCGGCCGGGTTCACCACGGTCGCGCTGACCCCCGGGGCCCGGACCGACCTGCGCGACGTCGACCCCGCACAGCACCCCCGGACGGCGCTGCTGCTGGGCGCGGAGGGCCCGGGGCTGTCCGAGGCGGCGATGGCCGCGGTCGACGTCCGGGCGCGGATCCCGATGCGCCCGGGCGTCGACTCCCTCGGCGTGGCGGCCGCGGCCGCCGTCGCCTTCGCCCAGTTGCGCTAGCCGCGCAGGCTGAGGCGGGCCAGGTGGGCCCGGGCGTCCTCGGCGAACTGCGGGTTGCACAGCACGTCGTAGCGGCCGGCGAGGATCTTCTGGCCGGTGGACGCGAAGTCGCGACGGCCCCGGGTGGCCGCGTAGCCGGCCACCCCGAAGAGTGCGCCGAAGACGACGCCGATGACCAGGCCGGTGAGCACCGAGCTGATCCAGCTGGAGCCGTCCGGGGCGAAGATGCCCAGCAGCAGCCCGACGAACAGACCGAACCAGGCGCCCGAGGCGGCGCCGGCGCCGGCCGCGCGGCCGTAGGTCAGCCGGCCCACGACCTGCTCGACCGAGCGCAGGTCGGTGCCCACGATCTGCACGTTCTCGACCGGGAAGTGCTCGTCGGACAGGTAGTCGACGGCGCGCTGGGCCTGGGCGTAGTCGGGGTAGGTCCCGACCTGAACGCCCCCGGCCGGCATGGACACCGATGCGCTCATCACGAACTCCTCACTGCTGCGGCCTTGTTGCCGCACCCTGCGCTACCCAGAACGCGCAGGTCGGACACGGGGTGCCCGGTCACACGGCTCAGCGGTGGCGGCGCACCCCGAAGACGATGTCCTCCCAGGCCGGGATGGCCGCCCGCGGGTCCTCGGCCTCCGGGTCCAGCACCCGGTCGAACACCACCGTGTCGTGCTCGGGTCCGCCGTCGCCCGACAGCAGGACGTCGACGGGGTTGCCGTCCACGGGCACCACGTTGCGCACCTCGTCGTCGTCCTCGGTGGCGGGCGCGGGCTCGGGTGCCCACTCCTCCTCGACCGGGACGGCGGCGACGGCGCGGCGCGGCGGAGCGGCGGGCAGTCCGGACGGGACGTCGGGGACCACGCGCACCAGACGGGTGCCCTCGGCGAAGTCCATCGTGGTGGCGTCCAGCGGGGTGACCGTGCGGGTGGTGGTGTCGAAGCTCCACCGGGTGGTGCCGGACTTGTGGCCGGCCTTCCACGCCGCGCGCACCGCCCAGGTGCCGTCCTCGGCGCGCGAGGCGTCCCAGCGGACGCCGTCCAGGTCGGCGCCCAGCAGCCGCAGCCGGTCGGACATGAACTGCTGCAGCGCGACGCCGGGGGTGCCCTCGGACAGCCGGACCCGGGCGCCCTGGGCCTGCTCGGCCACCCGGGCGCGCTCCTGCAGCACCGGGTGGGCGAAGCGCATGATCCGCTCCACCGACGTGCCCGAGGCGTGCGCGACCTGCTCGGGGGTCTCCCCGGCGCGGATGCGGGCCTGGATCACCCGGGGCGGCAGGGCGTGGGCGGCGTCCAGCTCGATCTGCCCCATGCGCTGGGCGTCGCCGCGGGCGGCGGCCTTCAGCCGGTCGTCGATGGGCAGGTGGAAGCGCTCGCCGTTGTCGATCGAGTCGGGCACGTCCGCGGCCAGGACGAGGCTCCTGCCGTCGTCGGAGAGGGCCACGAGGCGCAGCGTGCGCATGGGGGACGACCTCCGGGACGAGCAGGGACACGGGACCAGCGCCGAGGCTAACCCGGCGGCCGGGGCGCCCGGCCCGGACACGCGGACGAAACCCCGACGGGGCAAGGTGGACCCGACCCGGCGCCGGCCGGACCGAGGGAGGCGCTCGTGTGCGGCATCGCGGCCGAGGTCAGGTTCGACGGCGGGGTGGCCGACGTCGCGGCGGTGGCCCGGATGTGCGCCCAGCTCGCCCCGCGCGGGCCCGACGGGTCGGGCGCGTGGCAGTCCGGACCGGTCGCCCTCGGCCACCGGCGGCTGAGGATCATCGACCTGTCCGACGCCGGCGCCCAGCCGATGGTCGACCTGGAGCTCGGGCTGACCTGCGTGTTCAACGGGATCGTCTACAACTACCGCGAGCTGCGCGAGGAGCTGCGCGCCGCGGGCTACCGGTTCGGCTCCACCAGCGACACCGAGGTGGTGCTCAAGGCCTACCACCGCTGGGGCGCGGCCTGCGTCGAGCGGTTCCACGGCATGTTCGCCTTCGTCGTCGTCGAGCGGGACACCGGCCGGGTGGTGGTCGCCCGTGACCGGCTGGGCATCAAGCCGGTGTACGTCAGCCGGGGCCCCGGCCGGGTGCGCATCGCCTCCAGCCTCCCGGCGCTGCTGCGGGCCGGGGGCGTGGACACCTCGATCGACCCGGTGGCGCTGCACCACTACCTGAGCTTCCACTCCGTCGTCCCCGCCCCGCGGACCATCCTGGCCGGGGTCGGGAAGCTGCCGCCGGCCACGGTGCGCACCTACGAGCCCGACGGCCGCGAGTCCGACCACGTCTACTGGGCGCCGGTGCACGAGCGCCGTCCCGACCTCGCGGGCCTGTCGCCCGCCGACTGGCAGGACGCCGTCCTGGACGCCCTGCGGACGGCGGTGCGCCGGCGGATGGTCTCCGACGTCCCGGTCGGCGTCCTGCTCTCCGGCGGCCTGGACTCCTCGCTGATCGTGGGCCTGCTCGCCGAGGAGGGGCAGCGCGACCTGGCCACCTTCTCCATCGGCTTCGAGGCCGTCGGTGGCCGGGAGGGCGACGAGTTCGCCTACTCCGACGTCGTCGCCGAGCACTTCGGCACCGACCACCACCGGCTGCTCGTGCCCTCCGCCGACGTGCACGCCGGCCTGGACGGTGCCATCGCGGCGATGGCCGAGCCGATGGTCAGCCACGACTGCGTGGCCTTCTACCTGCTCGCCCAGCAGGTCAGCCGGCACGTCAAGGTGGTGCAGAGCGGGCAGGGCGCCGACGAGGTGCTGGCCGGCTACGACTGGTACCCCCCGCTGGAGGGCGTCCCGGTGGAGCGCGCGGTCGAGGCCTACTCGGCAGTGTTCGTGGACCGGCCGCACGCCGAGCTCGCCGGCATCCTCGCCGACCGGTGGCTGCTGACCGAGGACGCCAGCCGCGCCTTCGTCGCCGACCACCTCGGCCGGCCGGGGGCGGACACCACGCTGGACCGGGCGCTGCGGCTGGACTCCACGATCATGCTCGTCGACGACCCGGTGAAGCGGGTGGACTCCATGACCATGGCCTGGGGGCTGGAGGCCCGGGTGCCGTTCCTGGACCACGAGTTCGTCGAGCTGGCGGCCGCCGTGCCCCCCGAGCTCAAGCTCGCGCAGGGCGGCAAGGGCGTGCTCAAGGAGGCCGCCCGGGCGGTCATCCCGGCGCACGTCATCGACCGGCCCAAGGGCTACTTCCCGGTGCCGGCGATCATCCACCTGGAAGGCGAGTACCTGGCCAGCGTGCGGGAGGCGCTGCACGCCCCGGAGGCCCGGGAACGCGGGTTGTTCCGCGCCGACTACACCGACCGGCTGCTCGCCGAGCCCAACGCGCACCGCACGACCCTGGGGAGCAACCAGCTGTGGCAGGTGGGGCTGCTGGAGCTGTGGCTGCAGAAGCAGGGCATCCGCTGACCCCGCACTGCCGATGACGCCCGGGAACACCGCGCGGGCGCTGCCCGCTGCACCCCGGAGACGACCCCCAGGAGGTGGCATGACCCGGCTCGACCCCCAGCAGACCACCGGTCTGCCCACCGACGTCCGCGCGGCGCTGGCCCGCATCGCCTCGGCCGCCGGCACCTGGTGCCCGGCGCTGGCCCCCGACGGCGAGCGGGTGGCCTGTGTCGGCGACCGCGCCGGCCTCCCGCAGCTGGAGGTCGCCACCCTGGACCAGCGGACGACGCCGGCGGTGCTGTCCGGGCCCGGGCAGGAGGTCGTGTCGGTGGCCTGGTCCCCCGACGGGGAGTGGCTGGCCTACCTGGTCAGCCCCGGCGGGTCGATCCGCGCCCAGCTGTGGGCCGTGCGCCCCGACGGCACCGACCGCCGGCTGGTCCTGGGCCACCCCGGCGCCACCGTCTTCGCCGGCGGCTGGACCGCCCGCCCCGGCCACTACGCCTGCACCGTCGCCGAGGGCCCCGGCGCCGACGTCGTCCTGGTCGACGTCGTCACCGGCGAGCACGCCACCCTGGCCAGCGGCGGGTTCCTCGCGCTGACCGCGATGTCGGCCGACGAGACCCGGCTGCTGGCCCGCCGCGGCCCGCGCGGCTGGCGGCACGTGGTGCTCGTCGACGTCGCGACGGGCGAGCAGCGGCGGGTCATCCCGGCCCGGGCGCCCGGCGGGCGGCAGAGCGAGGACGGCCGTTTCGCCCCCGACGGCCGGTCGGTCTACCTGCGCGCCGCCCAGCCCGGCCCGCTGGGGGAGGACCGCACCGCGCTCGTCGTCGTCCCGCTGGACGAGGACGGCGCACCCGGCGAGCCCCGCGTCGTCGTCCGCCGCCGGGACGGCGACCTGGACGGCTACGCGGTGCGCGCGGACGGCACCGTGCTGTGCGTCTGGACCGTGGACGGCGTCACCGAGCTCGACGTCCGCCGGGTCGACGACGGCACGCTGGTGCACCGGGTGGACCTCCCCCTGCCGGTGATGCCCGGTTGGTCGCTGGCCGCCGACGGCCGCTGGCTGGTCGCCGAGCTGACCGGCCCGGCCGACCCCCGCGCGCTGCACCTGGTCGACCTGGACGGCGGCCCGGTCACCCGGCTGCCCAGCGCGCCCCGCCGGCCCGACGCCGAGCTGCTGGTCCGGCCGGTGCGGCACCACTACCGCGCCGCCGACGGGCTGGAGCTGGACGGCTGGCTGTACGTGCCGCCGGGCGTGCACGGCCCCAACCGGACCGTGGTCAGCTTCCACGGCGGGCCCGAGGGCCAGGAGCGGCCGGCCTGGTCGCCGGTCGCGCAGGCGCTGGCCGCCACCGGGGTCACCGTCTTCGCGCCCAACGTCCGGGGGTCCGGCGGCCGGGGGACGGCGTTCATGGGGCTGGACGACGTCGCCGACCGCGCGGCCTCCTTCGCCGACGTGCCGGCCACCGTCGAGCACCTGGTCGAGGCGGGCATCGCCGCGCCGGGGCGGGTGGGCGCGCACGGCTGGTCCTACGGCGGCTACCTGACGCTGGTCGCGCTGACCCGCTGGCCCGACCTGTTCGCCGCCGGCGCCTCGCTGGCCGGGATGAGCGACCTGCGCACCTTCTTCGAGCGGACCGAGCCGTGGATGGCCGCGGCGTCGGTCACCGAGTACGGCGACCCGGTGACCGACCGTGAGATGTTGGCCACGATCAGTCCGATGACGGCACTGCAGCAGTTGCGCTCGCCGGTCCTGCTGGCGCACGGTGACCGGGACACCAACGTCCCCGTCGAGGAGTCGGTCCAGGCCCACCGGGCGCTGACGGCCCTCGACGCGCCCGCCGAGCTGCTCCTGCTCGCGGGGGAGGGCCACACCGTCGTGGGCCGGGAGAACCTGGTGACGCTGACCGAGGCGATCGCGGAGTGGTTCGACCGCTGGCTGTGAGGTGGCGATGACCGGCACGACCGACCTGTTCGCGCACTACCGGCCGCACCCCGCCGACGAGGTGGTCGCGCCCGACGGCGCCGTCCGGCCCGGCTACCGCACCGTGGTGCCCGCCCTCGAGGAGCTCGGCGGTGTCGGGCTGGCCACCGCGGTCGGGGAGATGGGCCGGGAGCGCCGGGCCCGCGGCGTGGTGTTCGGCTCGTTCGTCGACGGTGCGCTGGTGGAGCACCCCTTCCCGGTCGACCCGCTGCCCCGGCTGCTGCCTGCCGACGAGTGGGACCACCTGGCCCGCGGTGTCGAGCAGCGCACCCGCGCGCTGAACGCCTTCCTCGCCGACGCCTACCGGCCCGGCGGCCGGCGCCGCGGCGACGGCCGGGACGCCGCCCCCGAGGCGGTGCGCGCCGGCGTGCTGCCCGGGTGGCTGGTCACCCGCAGCCCCGGCTACCGCCCGGCCGCCGTCTCGCTCGCGTGGGCCGGCCAGCAGCGGGCCACCGTGGCCGGGCTGGACCTGCTGCGGACCGCCGACGGGTGGGTCGTGCTCGAGGACAACCTGCGGGTGCCGTCGGGTCTGGGCTACGCGATCGTCAACCGCGACAGCACCCGCGCCGCGCTGCCCGGCCTCTACGCCGACCGGGCCGGGCTGGCCGAGCCGTCCGAGGCGGTCGCGGTGCTGCGCGCCGCGCTGGCCGACGCCGCGCCCCCGGCCTGCGACGGACCGCCGCAGCTGGCGCTGCTCACCGACGGCCGGGTCAACACCGCCTGGTTCGAGCACCGGCTGCTGGCCGAGGCCATGGGCATCCCGGTCGCCACCCCCGACCGGCTGTGGGCCACCCCCGAGGGCGGGGTCGCCGTGGAGGTCGAGGGCGAGCGGGTCCCGGTCGACGTGCTGTACCGGCGCTTCGACGACGACGAGCTGGCCGCGCACCTCAACCCGGTCGGCACCCCGTTGGACGTGCTGCTGGGCGGCGCGGTGCGGGCCGGCCGGCTGGCGCTGGCCAACGTGCCGGGCAACGGGGTGGCCGACGACAAGGCCACCTACTGCCACGTGCCGGCGATGATCCGCTTCTACCTGGGGGAGGAGCCGGTGCTGGACACCGTGCCGACCTGGGTGCTGGCCGACCCCGACGACCTGGCCGCCGTCCGCGACCGGCTCCCCGAGCTGGTGGTCAAGCCCGTCGACGGCTACGGCGGGCAGGGCGTGGTGTTCGGGCCGTGCTGCTCGGACGCGGAGCTGGCGGAGCTCTCGGCCGCGGTCGAGGCCGCCCCGCACCGCTTCGTCGCCCAGGAGCCGGTCGACTTCTCCACCGTGCCGACGCTGGTGGACGGCGTGGTCGCCCCCCGGCGCGTCGACCTGCGGGTCTTCGCCGTCGCCGGGTCCACCACCCGCGCGCTGCGCGCCCCGCTGACCCGGGTGGCCCTGGAGGAGGGGTCCCTGCTGGTCAACTCCAGCCGCGGCGGCGGCTCCAAGGACACCTGGATCCTGCCGCCGCCCTGACGCCGCCCGCCCGCACCGCCCGGACAGTGATCAGGTCACCTGGTCCACGTACGTCCACCCACACCGACGTCCGTGTGGTCGGCCGGACGGTGACCAGGTCCCCTGATCACTGTCCGGGCCGGGTCAGAGGCGCTCGACGACGTGGTCGATGCAGGCGGTGAGCGCGGAGACGTCGTCGGGGTCGACGGCGGGGAACATGCCCACCCGCAGCTGGTTGCGGCCCAGCTTGCGGTAGGGCTCGGTGTCCACCACGCCGTTGGCCCGCAGCGCCTTGGCCACCGCCGCGGCGTCGACGGAATCGTCGAAGTCGACCGTGCCGACGACGTAGGACCGGTGCGCCGGGTCGGCGACGAACGGCATGGCGT
The DNA here is from genome assembly GCF_024124375.1 of Klenkia sp. PcliD-1-E. GTDB lineage: Bacteria > Actinomycetota > Actinomycetes > Mycobacteriales > Geodermatophilaceae > Klenkia. The sequence continues at coordinate 16,535 of NZ_JAMXRZ010000051.1, read as the reverse complement.
GCTCGGAGGCCTCGGCCCAGCCGTACAGCCGCGAGGAGGACTCCTGGGTGCGGGCCACCGCCCCGGACAGCCCGCCCAGACCGTTGAGCCAGTCGAGCTGGTCGGCCAGCAGGAACAGCGTCGCCACCGCGGGGGTGTTGTAGGTCTGGTCCTTGCCGGAGTTGTCGACGGCGATCGACAGGTCGAGGAACCCGGGGACCCACCGGTCCGACGCCTTGATCTCCGCGATCCGCTCCAGCGCCTTCGGGCTCATCAGCGCGATCCAGATGCCGCCGTCGGCCGCGAAGCACTTCTGCGGCGCGAAGTAGTAGACGTCGGTCTCCAGGACGTCGACGGGCAGGCCGCCGGCGCCGGAGGTGGCGTCGACCAGGACCAGCGCGTCGTCGTCGGCGCCCTCGGGACGGACGACGGGCGCCATCACGCCGGTCGAGGTCTCGTTGTGCGCCCAGCCGTAGGCGTCCACCCCGGCGACGGCCTGCGGCAGCGCCAGCGAGCCCGGGTCGGCCTTGCTGATCACCGGGTCGGCCAGGAACGGCGCCTCGGCGACCCCGGAGGCGAACTTCGCGGAGAACTCGCCGTAGGTGCCGAACGCGGCGCGGTCACGGACCAGGCCGATGGTCGCGGCGTCCCAGAACGCCGTGGTGCCGCCGTTGCCGAGCACCACCTGGTAGCCCTCGGGCAGGTCGAACAGGGTGGTGAGGCCCTCGCGGACCCGGCCGACCAGGTTCTTCACCGGTGCCTGCCGGTGCGAGGTGCCCATGAGCGCGGCGCCGTCGCGGGCGAGCGCGGCCATCGCCTCGGGGCGGACCTTGGAGGGGCCGCACCCGAAGCGGCCGTCGGCGGGGAGCAGCTCGGCGGGGATCTGGATCGTCATGGTGTCCCTTACACGGGGGAGAGGATCGACTTGTCCTTGATGCTGTCCCAGCCCTCGACGTCGGAGGGCTTGCGGGTGTCGGGGCCGACGTAGCGGGCCGACGGGCGGACCAGCCGGCCGGTCTCCTTCTGCTCCAGGATGTGCGCGCACCAGCCCGCGGTGCGGGCGCAGGTGAACATCGAGGTGAACATGTGGCTGGGCACCTCGGCGAAGTCGAGCACGATCGCGGCCCAGAACTCGACGTTGGTCTCGATCGGGCGGTCGGGCCGGCGCTCGCGCAGCTCGGCGAGGGCGGCGTCCTCGAGGGCCTTGGCGGCCTCGAAGCGGGGCGCGCCCAGCTCCTCGGCGGTGCGGCGCAGCACGCGGGCGCGGGGGTCCTCGGCCCGGTAGACCCGGTGCCCGAAGCCCATCAGGCGCTCCTTGCGGTCCAGCAGGTCCTTGACGTAGGTCCGGGCGTCGCCGGAGGCCTCCACGCCGTCGAGCATGTGCAGCACGCGGGAGGGCGCGCCGCCGTGCAGCGGGCCGCTCATCGCGCCGATCGCGCCGGACAGGGACGCCGCGACGTCGGCGCCGGTGGAGGCGATGACCCGGGCGGTGAAGGTGGAGGCGTTCATGCCGTGCTCGGCGGCGGACACCCAGTAGGCGTCGACGGCGGCCACGTGCTTGGGGTCGGGCTCGCCGCGCCAGCGGACCATGAACCGCTCGACGATGGTCTTGGCCTCGTCGATGCGCTTCTGCGGGACGGCGGGGACGCCGATGCCGCGGGCGGACTGCGCCACGTAGGACAGCGCCATGACCGCGGCCCGGGCGAGCTCCTCGCGGGCCTCCTCGGCGGAGATGTCCAGCAGCGGGCGGTAGCCCCAGATGGGGGTGAGCATGGCCAGGGCGGCCTGCACGTCGACCCGGACGTCGCCGGTGTGCACCGGGATCGGGAACGGCTCGGCCGGGGGCAGGCCGCTGGGGCCGAACTTCCCGTCGACCAGCAGCGCCCAGACGTGGCCGAAGGTGATCTTCCCGACCAGGTCCTCGATGTCGACACCGCGGTAGCGCAGCGAGCCGCCGTCCTTGTCCGGTTCGGCGATGGTCGTCTCGAAGGCGACGACGCCCTCGAGGCCCGGAACGAAGTCGTCGGACATCTCGCATGCTCCTCTGCGCGCGGGATCCGTGCCCGAGGTGTCGGCGCACGGCTGTGCGTGAATCTAGGTCACCCCGGGACGGCCGACCCAACCGGACGGTCCCGTCCAGCGGCAGGTGCGACGGGTGTCACACCTGGTCGCGCGGTGGTTGCAGGGTGGGAGCATGGCCCGGTGCCCGACCTGACGACGATGCGCCGCGACTACGACGAGGGCAGCTTCTCCGAGAGCACGCTCGCAGACACCTGGCTGGCCCAGTTCCGGCGCTGGTTCGACGACGCGGTGGCCGCCGACCTGGCCGAGCCCAACGCGATGGTGCTGGCCACCGCCGACCCCGATGGCGCCCCCGACGCCCGGGTCGTGCTGCTCAAGGGCCTGTCCGAGGACGGTTTCGTGTTCGTCACCAACGGCGCCTCGGCCAAGGGTGCCCAGCTGGCCCTCGACGACCGGGTCGCCCTGGTCTTCCCGTGGCACGCGCTGCAGCGCCAGGTCCGGGTGGTGGGGACGGCGGCGCGGCTCGCCGACGCGGAGTCCGACGCCCTGTGGGACCCCCGCCCGCGCGGGGCGCAGCTGGCCGCGGCGGCCACCGTGCAGTCCTCGACGGTCGAGGGCCGCGAGGACCTGGTGCGCGCCTTCCGGGAGCTGGACGAGCAGACGCCGGAGGGGAAGCTGCCGCGGCCGCCGTCGTGGGGCGCCTACCGGGTGGAGCCGCAGCGGGTCGAGTTCTGGCAGGGCGGGCACGACCGGCTGCACGACCGGCTGCGCTTCGAGCGGGACGACGAGGAGGGCGGCAGCTGGGTCGTCCGCCGCCTCGCACCGTGAGCTCGCCGGTCGACGGGCCCGCCCCGCAGGAAGCACCACCGCGCCGCCGCAGGGGGTGGGCGCTGGACACCCGGCCGCTGGCGATCCCGGCCTACCGGCGGCTGTTCGCCGGGGTGACGGTGACGATGCTCGGCCAGCAGATGACGCTGGTCGCCGTCCCGTTCCAGGTCTACGCCCTCACCGGCTCGTCGTTCCTGGTCGGCGTCACCTCGGTGGTGGCGCTGGTCCCGCTGGTGGTGTTCGGCCTGCTCGGCGGGGCCATCGCCGACACCATGGACCGCCGGCGGCTGATGCTCATCACCTCGGTCGGGGCCGCGGTGACCAGCGCGCTGCTGGCCGTGCAGGCCGGTCTGGGCATGGACAACCTGGCCGTGCTCTGGGTGCTGACCGCCTTCGTGTCGGCCTTCGCCGCGGTCAACCAGCCCACCCGCAGCGCCGCCATCCCGGCCGTCGTCGGCACCGGACTGGTGCCGGCGGCGAACGCGCTGGCGATGACGGTGCGGCAGATCGGCGTCATCGCCGGGCCGCTGCTGGCCGGCGTGCTGATCGGCCAGGGCGAGCTGTTCCTGACCTACGTGGTCGACGCGGTCGGGTTCGCCGTCGCGGTCTGGCTGGTCCGCGGCCTGCCGGCCCTGCCGGTGGCCGGGGCCGCGGGCCGGGTCCGGGTCGGCGCCGCGGTCCGCGGGGTGCTGGACGGCTTCGTGTTCCTGCGCACGCAGCCGGTGCTGCTCATGACCTTCGTCGTCGACATCGTCGCCATGCTCTTCGCCTGGCCGCAGGCGGTGTTCCCGCAGCTGTCCCTGACGGAGTTCAGCGGCGAGGCCAACAGCCTGGGCTGGCTCTACGCCGGCATCTCGATCGGGTCGCTGGTCATGGGCCTGACGTCGGGCTGGGTCAGCCGGGTCGACCGGCAGGGCGCCGTCGTCCTGGGCGCGATCGCCGTCTGGGGCGCGGCGATCATCGGCTTCGGGCTCGCGGGCTCGCTGTGGTTCGCCGTCCTCTGCCTGGCGGTGGCCGGTGCCGGTGACATGGTCAGCGCCGTGCTGCGCAGCTCGATGCTGCAGCTGGCCGCCCCCGACGACATGCGCGGCCGCATGCAGGGCGTGTTCATCGTGGTGGTGGCCGGCGGTCCGCGGTTGGGCGACCTGCGCGCCGGTGCGCTGGCCAGTGCGTTCGGCGTCTCGGTGGCGATGTGGACCGGCGGGGTGGTCATCGTCGTGGCCATGGCGGTGGTCGCCGTCGCCGTCCCGTCGTTCTGGCTGTTCCGGGCATCGCAGGCGGCGCGTACGACCTGACCGGGCCGGGCAGTGGGGGGCATGGCCCTCTCCCGGATCCTCGTCCTCGTGCTCGCCGGCGGTGCCGGTGGCCGGCTGGAACTGCTCACCGAGCAGCGAGCCAAGCCGGCGGTGCCCTTCGGCGGGGTCTACCGGCTGGTGGACTTCCCGCTGTCGAACTGCGAGCACTCGGGCGTCGCCGACGTCTGGGTGGCCGTGCAGTTCCAGCCCGCGTCGCTGTCGCAGCACCTGGCCAACGGCCGGCCCTGGGACCTGGACCGCACCACCGGCGGGCTGATGACCCTGCCACCCTTCCGGGGCACCGACCGCGGCGGCTGGGCGACCGGCACCGCCGACGTGCTGTGGCGGCAGGCCGACCTGGTGCGGGGGTTCGAGCCCGACGCGCTGGTCGTGGTCAGCGCCGACGCGGTCTACCGGCTGGACTACCGCCAGGTCGCCGAGGAGCACCTGGGGTCCGGTGCGGAGGTCACCATGGTCACCACCGAGGTGTCCGCCGACGACGCCTCCCGGTACGGGATCGTGCAGACCGACGGGGACCGGGTCACCGACTACGCCTACAAGCCCGACCGGCCGGCGACGACGACGGCCACCAACGAGGTCTTCGTCTTCAGCCCGCGGCCCACGCTGGACCGGCTGGAGGCGCTGGCCGCCGACGCCGGGGACGACGGCCTGGCCGACCTCGGCGACGCCCTGCTGCCGGCGCAGACCGCCGACGGGCTGGCCCGGGCGCACCGGCTGGGGGGCTACTGGCGCGACGTCGGCACCGTGCCGGCGTACTGGCAGGCGCACATGGACGTGCTGGACCCCGAGCCACCGATCGACCTGGACGACCCGGCCTGGCCGGTGCACACCCGGGGCGGCCGGCACTCCGCGGCCCGGTTGCTGCCCGGCGCCACCGTCGAGGCCTCCCTGGTCTCCGGCGGCACGCGGGTGGCCGGCACCGTGCACCGGTCCGTGCTCTCGCCCGGGGTGGTGGTCGAGGACGGCGCGACGGTGACCGACTCGGTGCTGCTGCCCGGCGTGCGGGTACGTGCCGGGGCCCGGGTCCACCGGGCGGTGCTCGACGACGGCGTGGACGTCGGCCGCGACGCGACCGTCGGCGGGGACGGGGAGGTGGCCCTCGTCGGCCGGCGGGCCGTGCTCGACCCCGGCGCGGTCGTGCCCGCCGGCGCCCGGTCCCCCGACCCCGGCTGAGCATGGCGCGCGCCACGTGCTTGACGTGGCTCACACAAATGCATGACACTCGGCCTGCCGATCGCTGAGCCAAGTGTCATGGAATGGGCCCGGGACCCTGGTCCCGGATGATCCTCCGGTTCTGGCCCAGCGGGCGTCACCCCGCCGCCGGACCGCTCGATGAGGAGCAGCCATGCCCCGCCCCACCACCCGCCCCTCGCGGCGCCGATGGGTGGCCGTCGCCGCCCTCGCCGTCGCGTCCGTGCTCAGCGCGTGCACCTCGCAGTCCTCGGGGGGAGGGAGCGGGGGAGGAGGGGACAGCACGCTGCAGCTGCAGTTCCCGGGTGCGCCGATCAGCCTGAACCCGGCGCTGGCCGGCAACGGCGGCTCGTCGGTGTTCACGATGCTGGCCTACGACCCGCTGATCTACCTCTCCGGCGACGGCGACCTGGTCCCCGACCTCGCGACTTCCTGGGACTACGTGGGCGAGGGCAACACCGTCTTCGAGATGCAGCTGCGCGACGGGGTCACCTTCTCCGACGGCAGCCCGATGGACGCCGACGCCGTGGTCGCCTCGATGGAGTACTTCCTGCAGGCCGGTGGCTCGCTGGCCCCCCAGGTGGGCGACGTGCAGTCGGTCGAGGCCACCGACGAGTCGACCGTGCGGGTCACCTACGGCCGGCCCAACCCCGACGCCGCCTCGACCATGACCCAGTACTTCGGCTTCGGCGTGATCATCGGCCCGGCCGGCCTGGCCGACCCCGACTCCCTGCTGAACGCCTCGCAGGGCACCGGCCAGTACACCTACGACCCGGACACCTCGGTCACCGGCGACCAGTACACCTACCAGCGCAACGAGGACTACTGGAACCCCGACGCCCAGTTCTACGACTCGGTCACGGTGCGGGTCATCGGTGACCCCAACGCCGTCCTGTCGGCCGCGCAGACCGGTCAGCTCGACGTCTCCGAGGGCGACACCAGCACCCTGTCGCTGGCCCAGGACGCCGGGCTCGGCGTGGTCACCGCACCGTTCTTCAACTGGTCGCTGGTGCTCGCCGACCGGGCGGGCACCATCACCCCGGCACTGGGCGACGAGCGGGTGCGCCAGGCCATGGGCTACGCCCTGGACCGCGCCTCGATCGCCAGCGCCCTGGGGCCGGACACCTTCGAGCCCAGCACCCAGATCATCCTGCCCGGCCTGGACGGCTACGTCGACGACGCCGGCACCGGCTACGACTACGACCTGGACCGGGCGCGTCAGCTGATGGCCGAGGCCGGGTACGCCGACGGGTTCTCCATGACGCTGCTGACCCAGCCGATCCTGGACCCGAACACCGCGATCTCGCAGGCGGTGGCCAGCGCCCTGGGCGAGATCGGCATCCAGGTCGACCTGCAGGTGGAGTCCACCGGTGTCCCGGCCTTCATCCAGGCCGGCAGCTCGGGCCAGTACGCGGCGCTCATGTGGCCCTCGGCCGGCGCCGACATGGCCCAGGTCACCAACCAGATCCTGGCCCCCGGCACGGTGTTCAACCCCTTCGACACCACCGACCAGCAGGTCCAGGACCTGCTGGGGCAGGCCTTCGCGGCGACCGGCCAGGAGCGCACCGACCTGTACGAGCAGGTCAACCAGCGCCTGGAGGAGCTGGCCTGGGTGGTCCCGGTGATCTCGACGCAGAACATCTACTACGTCGCCGAGGACGTCACCGGGGTCACCGCGTCGGTGCAGAACCCCAACCCGATGCCGGTGGCGCCCGACGCCGACCTGGCCTGGCGACCGGCCTCGTGAGCCCGGCGACACCGCAGCGCGGGAGGACGCCGTGCTGAGGATCGTGCTGCGGCGCCTGCTGTGGGCGGTGCCGCTGGTGCTGGGGGTCTCCCTGGTGGTCTTCCTGCTGGCGTCGCTGGTGCCCGGCGACCCGGCCAGGACGATCCTCGGGGAGTCGGCCACCCCCGAGTCGGTGGCCGCGCTGCGGGCCTCCCTCGGCCTGGACAAGCCCTGGTACGAGCAGTACCTGAGCTGGCTGGGGGGGCTCGCCCACGGGGACCTGGGCACGTCGGTGTTCACCGGGGAGCCGGTGACCTCGGCGCTGAACAGCCGGCTGGCGGTCAGCCTGGCCCTGGTGCTGACCACGGTGCTGGTCAGCACGGTGGTCGGGGTGGCCACCGGCATGGTCGGGGCGCTGCGCGGCGGGGTGGTGGGCCGGGTGCTGGACGTGGTGTCGCTGGCCGGCATCGCGCTGCCCAGCTTCTGGGTCGCCCTGGTGCTGGTGTCGCTGTTCGCCGTCAAGCTGCGCTGGTTCCCCGCGACCGGCTACGTCTCGCCCGACGTCTCCGTCGGCGGGTGGGTGTCCTCGCTGGTGCTGCCCGTGGTGTCGCTGGGTCTGCTGGGCATCTCGATCATCGCCAAGCAGACCCGCGACGCCGCGCTGACGGTGCTCGTCAGCGACCACGTCGCGGTGCTGCGGGCCAACGGCCTGCCCGAGGCCCGGCTGGTGCTGGTGCACGTGCTGCGCAACGCCTCGATCCCGGTGGTCTCGGCCATCGGCGTGGTCTTCGTGGGCAGCCTGGACGCCACGGTGTTCGTGGAGAGCGTCTTCGTGCTCCCGGGCCTGGGCAGCCGGGCCACCCAGGCCACGGTCGACCACGACGTGTCGGTGATCCTGGGCGTCGGGGTCTACTTCACCCTCGTCGTCGTCCTGGTCAACCTGCTCGTGGACGTGGCCTACGGGCTGCTGGACCCGAAGGTGAGGACGGCGTGAGCGCCACCGTGCCGACCGCGGAACCCGCCGGCGCCGCCCCCGTCCGGCAGGGGCTGCTGCGCGCCGTGCTGGCCGGCTGGCGCGGCCGGATCGCCCTGGCGGTGCTGCTCGTGGTCGTGCTCGGCTGCGTGGTGGGCGCCGTCGCCACCCCCTACGACCCGCTCGCGCAGGACCTGGCCGCGGCCCGGCAGACGCCGTCGGGTGCGCACCTGCTGGGCACCGACCTGCTCGGCCGTGACGTGCTCAGCCGGCTGATGGTCGGCGGGTCGTCCTCGCTGCTGGCGGTGCTGGTCGCGGTGGTGGTGCGCACGGTCGTGGCGCTGCCGCTGGGCCTGGCGGCCGGCTACCTCGGCGGCCGGGTCGACCAGGTCATCACCCGGGTCGTCGACCTGGTCATGGCCGTGCCGACCATCGTCATCCTGCTGTCGGTGCTGACCCTGTTCGGCAACGACCTGCTCGTCGGCATGGCCGTGTTCGGGCTGCTGGGCGCGGCCGGGCTGGTGCGGGTGGTGCGCGGCGCGGCGCTGGCGGCCAGCCAGGAGCTGCACGTCACCGCCGGGCGGCTGATGGGCCTGACCCGTGCCCAGGTCGCCACCCGCCACGTGCTGTCCCGGGTGCGTGGGGTGGTCATCGTGCAGACCACCCTGTTCGCCACCATCGCCCTGGGCGTGCAGACCGGCCTGTCCTTCCTCGGTCTGGGGGCACCGCCGCCCGAGCCCACGTGGGGCAGCATGGTCGGCGAGGCCGCCAGCGTCGTGCAGAGCTTCCCGTGGCTGATGCTGCCCACCGGTGGTGTCATCGCGGTGACCGTGCTGGCCCTGGGCGTGCTCGGCGACGTGGTCCGCGACGCCACCGCCGACCGGTCCTCGGCCTCGGGCGGACGGTCGGTGGGCCGCTGGGAGCGCGTGCCGGCCCCCGACCCCGGCGACCCCGACCTGCTGCTCGCCGTCCGCGGGCTCGAGGTCGTCTTCGCCACCGCGGCCGGGGAGGTCAGCGTGGTCCGCGACGTCGACCTCGACATCCGACCCGGGGAGACCGTCGGCCTGGTCGGGGAGTCCGGCAGCGGGAAGAGCGTGGTGGCCAAGGCCGTGCTGGGGCTGCTGCCCCGCAACGGCGCGGTGGTCGCCGGCTCGGCCTGGTGGCAGGGCACCGACCTGACCGGCCTGCGCGGTCGCGGCTGGCGGGGCATCCGCGGCAGCCAGATCGCCCTGGTCGCCCAGGACCCGCTGCGCGCCCTGGACCCCACGTCGCGGATCGGTGCCCAGCTGGGCGAGCTGGTCCGGGTGCACGACGGGGTCGGCCGGCGGGCCGCCCGGGCACGTGCGGTGCAGCTGCTGGAGCAGGTGCAGGTCATCGACCCGGCCGAGGTCGCCGGGCGGTACCCGCACGAGATCTCCGGGGGCATGGCCCAGCGGGTGGCCATCGCGATGGCGCTGGCCGGCCGGCCGCGGCTGCTGGTCGCCGACGAGCCGACGACGGCGCTGGACGTCACCGTGCAGGCCGAGGTGCTGGACCTGCTGCGCACCCTGCAGGAGGAGACCGGCATGGCGATCCTGCTCGTCACCCACGACTGGGGTGTCGTCGCCGACGCCTGCGAGCGGGTCGTGGTGCTCTACGCCGGCGAGGTGGTCGAGCGCGCCGACGCCGCCGACGTGTTCGCGGGGCCGGGGCACCCGTACACCCGCGCACTGCTGGACTGCAGCCCCGACCAGCCCGCCCCGGACGGCACCCTGCGCACGGTGCCGGGGACCGTCCCGCCGCCGGAGGCCTGGCCGACCGGCTGCCACTTCGCCGCCCGCTGCCCGCGGGCCCAGGACGACTGCACCCAGGAGGGCATCCCGATGGTCGACCTCGCCGGCAGCCGGGTGGCCCGCTGCCTGCACCCGCTGGTCCCGGCAGCCGAGCCCGTCGAGCTGGCCGGGGGGAGGTCACGGTGACCGCACCCCTGCTCGCGGAGCTGGACGGCGTCTCGGTCGACTACCGCTGGGGCCGTCGCGGCACCCGCCGGGCGGTCGACGACGTCAGCTTCGGCGTGGCCGTCGGCAGCACGCTGGGGCTGGTCGGGGAGTCCGGGTCGGGCAAGAGCACGCTGGCCAAGGCCCTCGTCGGGCTGGCGCCGGTGGCCGCCGGCGAGGTGCGGCTGGACGGCGTCGCCCAGGACGGCGCCGGACGGCGCGACCGCGCCTTCCTGCGCGACGTGCAGTACGTCTTCCAGGACCCCAACAGCTCCCTCAACCCGACCCGCACGGTGGGCTGGTCGGTCGCCGAGCCGCTGCTGGCCCTCGGCGACCGCGACGGGACCCGGCCCGGCGCCGAGGCCGTCCGGTCGCGCGTGGCCGACATGCTCGCCCGGGTGGGCCTGCCCGCCGACGCCGCCGGCCGCTACCCGGCCCAGTTCTCCGGCGGCCAGCGCCAGCGCATCGCCATCGCCCGCGCGCTGGTGGTGGCCCCGCGGCTGGTGGTGTGCGACGAGGTGGTCAGCGCGCTGGACCTCTCGGTGCAGGCCCAGGTGCTCAACCTGCTCACGCAGCTGCAGCGCGACCTGGGCCTGGCCTACCTGTTCATCTCCCACGACCTCGGCGTCGTGGAGCACATGGCCGACCAGGTGCTGGTGCTCTACCGCGGCCGGGTGATGGAGACCGGGTCGGCCGGCGCCGTGCAGGGCGCGCCCGGGCACCCCTACACGCAGGCGCTGCTGGCCGCGGCGCCGGTGGCCGACCCGGAGCGGCAGCGGGAGCGCCGCGCCGCGCGGGTGGCCCGGGCCGCCGCGGAGCGCCGGGCGCCCGCCCCGCTGGGGGACTCCTGCCCGTTCACCCACCGGTGCGCGCTGGCCACCGACGTCTGCCACGACCGGCGGCCGCAGCTGCGCACCTCGCCGAGCGGCACGCAGGTCACCTGCCACCGCACCGAGGACGCGGTGGCGACCCTGCCCCCGGCGGTGGTGGCGTGAGGGCCCGGGAGCTGCCGGTGACGCCGGCGTCGGTGCCGCTGGGCGCGGCCTCGGTCCCGGGGCTGCCGGGCGGGGTCGACCTGACCGCGCACGGCTACGTCGAGCACGAGTTCCTGGTCACCGGCGACGGCTGGACCACGCGCGTGCTGACCCGCCGTCCGGCCGACCCCGCGCGGGCGTCGGGCGTGCTGCAGGTCGAGGCGCTGCACCCGGAGTTCGACACCGCGGCCACCTGGCGGGTGCTGCACCCCTGGGTGCTGCGCACCGGGGGTGCCTGGCTGGGCATCACCACGGCCCGGGTCACGGCCGCCTCGATGCGCGAGCAGTTCGACCCCGACCGCTACGCCGACCTCGACCTGCCCGAGGACGTCGCCGGCCAGCAGCTGGTCGCCGCCGTCGTCCGGGCGGTGCGGACCGGCGAGCTGGACCTGCTGGGCGGCCAGCCGGTGCGCCGGGCACACCTGTCGGGTTGGTCGATGACCGGCTCGTTCGTCCGGGTGTTCCTCGGCGAGGGCCACCACGAGGCCGTGCGGCTGCCCGACGGGGCGCCGCTGCTGGACGGGTACGTGGTCGGCATCTCCTCCGGCGGTGCCGGACCGGCCGGCTACCCGCCGCCGCACGGCAGCGGGGAGGTCCCCCTCGACGACCCCCGCCGGCGGGTGGGCGGGCACGACGTCCCGGTGGTCGAGGTGCTCAGCGAGACCGAGTCGGCCACCCACGCCCCGGTGCTGCGGCCGGACTCCGACGAGCCCGGCGACCGCTACCGCCTGTACCAGGTGGCCGGCACCGCCCACGACAGCACCGGTCCGTCGGAGGTGCTGGTCAACGCCGCCCAGTACCGGGCCCGCGGGCTGCCCACCGGGAGCAACCGGGTCGTCGAGGAGCGGTCGCGGGCCCGGCTGGACCTCGTCGCCCGGGCGGTGTTCGCCGCGCTCGACACCTGGGTCGCCGAGGGGGTGCCGATGCCCCGGGCCGACCGGTTCGCCTTCGCCGACGCCTCCGACCGGCGCATCCCGGACGGCGCACGGCCCCTGGCCCGCGACGCCGTCGGCAACGTGCTGGGCGGCGTCCGCACGCCCTGGGTCGAGGCCCCGCTCGCCTCCTACTGGCCCTACGCCACCCCGGTGCCCGGCGGGTGCGTGCCCTCGCCGTTCGCGCCCCCGCACCTGGACGCGCAGGTGGTCGCCGACCTCGTCGGCGTGCGCACCCCACTGGACCCCGCACCCGACCGCGCCGCGCGCTTCGCCGCGGCCACCCGGGCCCTCGTCGAGCAGCGGCTCCTGCTGCCCGAGGACCTGCCCGAGCTCCCCGACCCCGACAACCCCGGAGGACGACCATGACCACCATCCCGCTCGAGGGCGGTGCCCACGTCTGGGTGGAGGAGCACGGCGGCGGCGACCGGCACGTGCTGTCCTCCGCGATGGGCTTCTCCCGCTACCCCGCGATCCTGGCCGAGCAGCCCACCGGCGCCCACGTGGTGACCGTGCAGGCCCGCGGCTTCGGCCGCTCGTCCCGCTCCGCGCAGCCCCCGGCGATCGGCTGGCTGGACCAGTGGGCCGACGACGTCGTCGCGGTCGCCGACGCCCTGGGCATCGACCGGTTCGTCTACACCGGCGTCTCGCACGGCGCCGGCATCGGCTGGCACCTGGCCCGCCGGCACCCCGACCGGCTGCGCGCCCTGGTGTCCGTCGTCGGCACCCCGCACGACCGGGACGGCGACACGTCCTCCTCGGCCGGCCGCCGGGAGATCGTGGAGAACCGGCGCGACCCGGCGGTCATCGAGAGGGCGATGCGCACGATCGGGGGCCCGCTGGACGCCGCGGTCGACGGCCCCGACCGGGTGGCGCTGCGGGACGCCTTCGTCGCCGAGAAGGTGGCCGCGTTCCTGGCCATGGACGACGAGGAGAGCCGGATCAACCAGGGCATGCCCTACCCCGAGGCCACCGACGAGGCCTCGCTGCGCGCCGTGCTGGCCGGCGTCGACCTGCCCGTGCTGGTCATCGCGGGCATGCGCGACGGCGTCATCTCCCCGCAGTCCACGCTGCGCGCGCTGACCTGCGTCAGGGGCTCGGTGGGCGTGCTGTTCGAGGACGAGGGCCACTTCGTCGCCGACGAGCGCCCCGAGCGGCTGGTCGGGCCGATCGCCGAGTTCCTGGCCGGCCTGCCGGTGCTGGAGGGTGCCCGGTGAGCGACCTGACGGTCCTGGCCGTCGGGGACCTGGTCCTCGACGAACCCGACCCCGACTCGTTCTTCGACCCCTCCCGGGAGTACCTGCACACCGCCGACCTGGCCATCGGCCACGTCGAGGTGCCGCACACGACGGCGACCGTGCCCACCGTCGTCGACGTCCCGGCGCCCCCGGCCGACCCGGCGGCGCTGACCGCGGTGGCCGCGGCGGGCTTCGCCGTCGCCACCACCGCCGGCAACCACGCCTACGACCTGGGCACCGACGGCGTGCTGGACACGATCGCGCACGCCCGCGCCGCCGGGCTGGTGGTCACCGGCACCGGTGCGACGCTGGACGAGGCCCGGGTGCCCGCCGTCGTCGAGCGCGCCGGACGGCGCATCGCGGTGCTCAGCTACAACTGCGTGGGGCCCAAGGAGTCGTGGGCGACCAGCGGCAAGGCCGGGTGCGCCTACGTGAAGGTGCTCACCCACTACGACCTGGAGTTCGCCAACCCCGGCGGCCCGCCGACGGTCTACACCTTCGCCGCCCCCGACACGCTGCGCCGGATGCAGGACGACGTCGCCGCCGCGGCGGCCGACGCCGACCTGGTGCTGGTCTCCCTGCACAAGGGCATCGGGCACACCCCGGCCGTCGTCGCCGACTACGAGCGGCAGGTCTCCCACGCCGCGATCGACGCCGGCGCCTCGGCCGTGTTCGGCCACCACGCGCACATCATGCGCGGCATCGAGGTGCACCGCGGCAAGCCGGTCTTCCACGGGCTGGGCAACTTCGTCACCGTCACCCGCGCGCTGACGCCGTCGGGCAAGAACTCCGCGGAGGTGGAGGCCTGGGGACGGCGGCGCAAGGAGATGTTCGGGTTCGCCCCCGACCCGGCCATGCCCACCTACGCCTTCCACCCCGAGAGCCGCAACACCGCGGTCGCCGTGTGCCGGTTCGCCGACGACGGCACCGTCACCGCCGGCTTCCGGCCCACCTGGATCGACGACGACGCCCGGCCGGTGCCGCTGACCCGCGGGGAGCGCGCCGAGCAGGTCGCGGCCTACGTCGAGGACATCAGCCGCCGCGCGGGCTTCGACACCACCTTCACCTGGTCCGGGGACGACGTCCTCGTGGCCGCCCCCGACGAGAGGACACCCGCATGACCGCCCGCCCCCTGGACGGCGTCGTGGTGATCGACCTGACCACCGCCCTGGCCGGCCCCTACGCCACCCTGCTGCTGGCCGGGCTGGGCGCCCGGGTCATCAAGGTGGAGAACCCGGCCACCGGCGGGGACTCCTCCCGCAACAACTCGCCCTACCTCAGCGCCGAGGGGCTGACCATCGCCCGCCAGGACCCCGAGGACCTGTCCCTGTCGATGCTGGTCCGCGGACGTGGCAAGGAGAGCGTCACCCTCGACCTCAAGGACCCGCGCGGCCGCGAGGTGCTCGGCGACCTCGTCCGCGCCGCCGACGTCGTGGTGGAGAACTACAGCGCCGGGGTGACCACCCGCCTGGGCATCGACCACGCCTGGGCCCGGGCCATCAACCCGCGCATCGTCTACACCTCGATCAGCGGCTTCGGCGCCCAGGGCGGACCGGGCTCGGGCAAGGCGATGGACACCATCGTGCAGGCGCTGAGCGGGCTGATGATGACCGCGGGCACCCCGGGGGAGCCGCCGGTCCGCTTCGGGCTGCCGGTGGGCGACCTGGTCGCCCCGCTCTACGCGGTCATCGGGACCGTCGCCGCCCTGCTGCAGCGCGGGGACGACGGCCCCGGGCAGCACGTCGACGTCTCCATGCTGGGGGCGCTGACCTCGCTGGTGGCCTGCGAGCCCTTCGACGCGCTGGAGGAGATCGGCCTGCCGGTGCGCACCGGGGCCACGGTGCCCCGGCTGGCGCCCTTCGGGGTGTTCGAGGTCGAGGACGGCTGGTTCGCCCTCTGCGCGCCGACCAACGCTTTCGCCGCCGGCGTCCTGCGGGCCATCGACCGCCCGGACCTGGTCGAGGACCCCCGGTTCGCCCAGCGCGACGGCCGGGTCGCGAACGCCACCGAGCTGCACGCGCTGATCGCCGACTGGGCCAAGCGCCGCACCATGGCCGAGGCGCTGACCGTGCTCACCGCGCACGGCGCCCCGGCCGCGGAGGTGCGCGACCCGGCCGGCGCGGTCCGCGACGCGATCGTCGCCGACCGCGGCGAGGTGGTGCCGGTGGTCGACCCGCGGCACGGCGTCTTCCCCGAGCTGCGGGCCACCGGCGTGCCCATCCGGATGTCCGGCGCGATGACCACCCTGGACCAGCCGGCCCCGCAGCTGGGCGAGCACGTCCGCCCGGTGCTGGGGGACCTGCTGCACTACCCGGCCGACCGCATCGACGAGCTGGTCGCCGCGGGGGTGGTCTGAGTGGACGCGGCGGGCTGGGCGCAGCGCTACCGCACCCGCTGGTCCGGTGCGCTGGACCGGGCCGCCGCGGGCACGCCCGTGGTCGGGGTGGTCGGCGCCGACGTGCCCACCGAGCTGGTCGAGGCGGCCGGCGCGGTGCCGGTGCGGCTGGTCGGCGACCCGGTGCCGCCGTCGGCGGAGGCCGTGGCCGTCCTCGGCGCGGCGGTCGACCCGCCGACGCTCGCCCTGCTGAGCCGGCTGCTGGACGGCGGCGCCGCCGGACTGGCCGGGCTGGTGGTGTCCCGCGACTGCCAGGCCTCGCTGGCGCTGTTCTACGCGCTGCGGGAGCTGCGCCGGCTGGACCCCTGGCGCGGGCTGCCCCCGGTGCACCTGCTGGACCTGCTGCACCTGCCGCGGGCCTCGACCACCGCCTACGACACCACCGAGGTGGTCCGGCTCGGCGAGGCGCTGGCCGGCTGGACCGGGCAGGACCCCTTCGCCGGGGACGCGCTGGCCACCGCGCTGCGGGACGCCGCAGTGGTGCGGGAGCGGCTGGTCCGGGTGCAGCGGCGCCGTCGCGCCGCGGAGCCCACGGTCGGCGGCGAGCTCGCCCTGCACGTGCACGGCGTGGTCACCGCGGTGCCGGCCGCCGAGGCCGTCGACCTGCTGGACGCGCTGCTGGGCAGCGACCTGCCCGGGCGGGGACCTCGACGGCGGGTGTTCCTGACCGGCAGCGCGCAGGACCACGACGCGCACTACGCCGTGCTCGAGGACGCCGGGTGGCACGTGGTGGGGGAGGACCACGACCACGGTGACCTCGCGCTGACCGTCGCCGTCCCCGCCGAGCCCACCGCGGCGGCCCTGGCGACCGCCCGGCAGCACCGCGGCCCGGCGTCCCCGACGTCCTCGGTCCCCGACCGCGCGGCGTGGACCGCGGCCGAGGCGGAGCGCTGCGGCGCCGACGTCGTCCTGTCGCTGGTGCGGG
>NZ_JAMXRZ010000050.1 GCF_024124375.1 Klenkia sp. PcliD-1-E | reverse complement strand
GTCCGGGCCCGCGCCGCTCACCGGTGCGGCGCTCGACGGCCGGGCGCTCCCCGGTGCCCGCGCCCGCCGGGTCCCCGGCGCCGGCCCGGGTCTCCTCGACCGTCTTGCGGCGCTTGGGCCGCACCGGTCCGGTGGTGCCCGGCCGGGTGCCGGCCTCGGACTCCAGCCCGTGCTCGCGCAGGATCTCCGCGAGCGAGCGGACGGTGTGGTCGGCGTCGCTCATGCGCCCTCCAGCCCGTCCAGCCGTCGCAGGATGACGCCCTCGCGCAGCGCCCAGGGGCAGATTGCCACGAGGGGCGCCCCGACCGCCCGCATCGCGGCCCGTGCAACGACCGCGCCGGCCGGCACCTGGTGCGCGCGGTCGACCGAGACGCCCTGCAGCTCGGCCAGCGCGGAGGAGTCGATGCGGGACACGAAGCCCACCAGCTGCTCCAGGCCGACGGCGGTCAGCTGCCGGGGCACCCGCAGCCCGGCCGAGTAGGGCGCGGCGCCGGTAAGCCGGGCCAGCGTGCGGAAGGTCTTGGAGGTGGCGGCCACCAGGTCCGGCGGCCCGGCCGCGGCCAGCCGGCGGGCCGCCGGGGCGAGCAGGCGGCCGGCGTAGGCATCCAGGTCGTCGAGCCCGGCCAGGTCCGGACGGCGCCCCGCCTGCGCGTCGGGCAGGAACCGGCGGGTCATCCGGCCCGCACCCAGCGGCACGGACAGCGCGACGTCGGGGTCCTCGTCGACACCGGTCGCGAGCTCCAGCGAGCCGCCGCCGATGTCCAGGACCAGCAGCCGGCCGGCGCTCCACCCGAACCAGCGCCGCACGGCGAGGAAGGTCAACCGGGCCTCGTCCTCGCCGCTGAGCACCTGCAGCCGCACCCCGGTGGCCGCGACCACCCGCTCGAGCACCTCGGCGCCGTTGGCGGCCTCGCGGATGGCGGAGGTGACGAAGGCCAGCAGCTCCTCGCAGCCGGACTCGGTGGCCGCCTCGCGGGCGCGGCGGACCGCGGCCAGCAGGGCCTTCTCCCCCGCCTTGGACAGCTGCCCGTCGGCACCGACGTGCTCGGCCAGCCGCAGCACGGACTTGTCGGAGTGCGCCGGCGTGGGGTGCGCACCGACGTGCGCGTCGACCACGAGCAGGTGCACGGTGTTCGAGCCGACGTCGAGCACACCCAGCCGCATGGTCGGACAGTCTGCCGGGTGGGTGCCCCGGGGTGGGCACGTGGTGGACTGGACGTCGTGCAGGCACCACCGGAGGAAGTCGACCCCGACCACGCGCGCGAGTGGCTGGAGTTCACCGACCCGGCCGACCCCGAGCACCGGGTGCGCGCCGACCTGACCTGGCTGACCTCGGCCTGGACCTGCGTCTACGGCCGCGGCTGCGCCGGCGTCGTCGAGGGTCGCGCGCAGGACGGCTGCTGCAACCACGGGGCCTTCTTCACCGATGCCGACGACCTCGCCCGGGTGGCCGCCGCCGTCGGGGAGCTCACCGACGCCGACTGGGAGCGGCGGCCGCAGTGGGCGGCGGACTGGACCGAGCCGGACACCCTGGACGAGCCCGGGGAGGACGGCACCGCCGAGGCCGCCCTGCGCACCCGGGTCGTCGACGGGGTCTGCGTGTTCAACAACCGCCCGGGCTCCCCCGGGGGCGGGGGGTGCGCGCTGCACGGCCTGGCGCTGCGCACCGGCCGGCACCCGCTGGAGACCAAGCCCGACGTCTGCTGGCAGCTGCCGGTGCGCCGCGAGCAGGAGTGGGTGGACCGACCCGACGACACCCGGGTGCTGGTCAGCACGATCGGGGAGTTCGACCGGCGCGGCTGGGGCCCCGGCGGGCACGACCTGCACTGGTGGTGCACCGGCTCGCCCGTGGCGCACGTGGCCGCCGAGCCGCTGGTGGACACCTACGCCGCCGAGCTCACCGAGCTGCTGGGCGCCCCGGCCTACGCCGAGCTACGCCGGCTGGCCCACGCCCGGCTGGACCTCGGCCTGGTGGCCCCGCACCCGGCCAGCCCGGTGCCCGTCCAGCTGCACCGCCGCCGCCCCACCTGAGCCCAGCCGGGTGCGGAAGGCCTGCCGGTAGGCCCGCGGGCTGATCCCGCGCCGGCGGGCGAAGTGCTCCCGCATCCCCGCGGCGGTGCCGAAGCCGGCCAACCGGGCGACCTCCTCGACGGGGGCGTCGGTGTCGGCCAGCAGGGTCTCGGCAGCGGCCAGCCGCTGCCCGAGCAGCCAGGCGTGCGGTGTCGTGCCCGTGGTGGCCTTGAACCGCCGGGCGAACGTGCGCGGGCTCATCAGCGCGCGCCGCGCCAGCGACTCCACGGTCAGCTCCTCGGCCAGGTGCTCGGCCGCCCAGGCCAGCACGACCCCGAGCAGGTCGTCCTCGCACCGGGGCACCGGGGTGTCCACGTACTGCGCCTGCCCGCCGTCGCGGTGGGCGGGCACCACCATCTCCCGGGCCAGCGCGTTGGCCGGTCCCGGGCCGTACTCCCGGCGCACCCAGTGCAGCAGGGTGTCCACCCCGGCGGCCGTCCCGGCACCGGTGATCACCCGGCCCTCGTCGACGTAGAGCACCCGCGGGTCGACCTCCACCGCCGGGAACCGGGCCGCCAGCTCACCGGCCATCCGCCAGTGCGTGGCCGCCCGCCGGCCGTCCAGCAGCCCCGCCTCGGCGAGGACGAAGGCCCCGCTGCAGTGGCTGATCAGCTGGGCGCCGCGGGCGTGGGCCGCGCGCAGGGCGGCCAGCACGGCGGGCGGGCAGCGGCGGTCGGCCTCGTGCTGGGCGGTGACCACCACGACGTCGGAGACCGTCAGCCGGTCCAGGCCGTGCTCGACCAGCACCGTCAGCCCGGTGTCGGTGCGCACCGGGCCGGGTTGCTCGGCGACCAGGGCGTAGTCGAAGCGCGGCAGGCCGAAGCGGGTGTGGTCGTAGCCGAACACCTCGCTGGCCGACCCGAGCCCGAACGCACCGAGGGTGCCGTTGCCGGCCAGGACGCTGACGACGACGGGGGCGGTCACCGCGACAGCATGGCAGGAAAACCACGATCATGGGCGTTCCTGCCACTCGTCGGGCCGGCACGCCCGCGCCAGGCTCGCCGCATGCTGCTCATCACCTGCCCCACCACCGGCCTCGACGAGCTCGTCGCCGACCGGCACGCCCGCCCCGTCGCCGACCCGCGCACCCGGCCCGGGGTCGTCGCGGTGGCCGTGCACTGCCCGTGCGGCGGTGACCACGTCTTCCTCACCGGGCGGCGCATCGAGCAGGCCCGGGCCCGGCTGGCCTGCGCTCGCCGCGCGGTCCCCGCCGTCCCGGCGTAGGTTCGAACACATGAGCGATCGAGACGACGTCGTCAACACCGGCCAGCCCGGCGACCCCACGGCCGAGAAGGACCCGCACGACTGGGTGACCGGCGAGGAGCCGGCCACCGGGGCACAGAAGAGCTACCTGTCGACGCTGGCCCAGCAGGCCGGCGAGGAGGTGCCCGAGGAGCTCACCAAGGCCGAGGCCTCGATGAAGATCGACGAACTGCAGGAGGAGACCGGCCGCGGGGCCTGAGCGCGGCGGCCGCTCCCCCGGCCGCTCAGCTCTCGAACTTGTAGCCCAGGCCCCGCACCGTCACCAGCCACTTCGGCGCCGCGGGGTCGGGCTCGATCTTGGCCCGCAGCCGCTTGACGTGGACGTCGAGGGTCTTGGTGTCACCCACGTAGTCCGAGCCCCACACGCGGTCGATGAGCTGACCGCGGGTGAGCACCCGGCCGGCGTTGCGCAGCAGCAGCTCCAGCAGGTCGAACTCCTTGAGCGGCAGCGACACCGGCTGGCCGTCCACGGACACGGTGTGCCGCTCGACGTCCATCCGCACCGGCCCGGCCACCAGCGTGGCGTCCGGCGGCAGGTCGGCGTCGGTGCCGCGGCGCAGCACGGCTCGGATGCGGGCCAGCAGCTCGCGCGCCGAGTAGGGCTTGGTCACGTAGTCGTCGGCACCCAGCTCCAGGCCCACGACCTTGTCGATCTCGGTGTCCTTGGCGGTCAGCATGATGATGGGCACGGCGCTGCGGGCGCGCAGCGTCCGGCAGACCTCGGTGCCCGACAGCCCCGGCAGCATGAGGTCCAGCAGCACGATGTCCGCACCGCCCCGGTCGAACTCGGCCAGGGCGTCGATCCCGTTGCCCGCCACGACGGCCTCGAACCCCTCGCGGCGCAGCATGTAGGACAGCGCGTCGGAGAAGGACTCCTCGTCCTCCACCACCAGCACTCGGGTCATGACCGTCCTCTCTGCACGTCTACCTCGGTGACGGCGGCGCGGAGTGCGTCGACGCGGTCGCGGGTGATCCCCGCGGAGTCGGTGGGCGGGTCGGCGGGCTCGACCGGTGCGGGGGCCAGCGGGATGCGCAGCGTGAACGTCGACCCCAGGCCCTCCTCGCTCCAGACGCTCACCGAGCCGCCGTGGTTGGTCGCCACGTGCTTGACGATGGCCAGGCCGAGCCCGGTGCCGCCGGTGGTGCTGGCCCGGGACTGGTCCACCCGGTAGAAGCGCTCGAACACCCGCGCGCGGTCGGCCCGCGGGATGCCGATGCCCGAGTCGGTGACGGCGACCTCCGCGAACCCGGAGCGGGCCCGGGTGCCGACGGCGATCCTGGTCGCCTCCGGCGAGTACGTGACGGCGTTGGCGAGCAGGTTGGTCACCGCGGTGGTCAGCTGCGCCTCGACACCGAGCACCACCAGGTCGGGCTGCTCGCCCACGGCCAGCTCGATGCCCTTGGCCACCGCGGCCAGCCGGGTGCGGTCGACGGCCTCGGCGACGACCGCGCTGACCTCGACCGGTACCAGCTCCGGCATCGGCTCGGCGCCCTGCAGCCGGGACAGGTCGATCAGCTCGCGCACCAGCCGGGACAGCCGGTCGGCCTCGTGGGTCATCCGGGCCGCGAAGCGCTGCACCGTCTCGGGGTCGTCGGCCGCGCCCTGGGTGGCCTCGGCCAGCAGCGCGAGGGCACCCACCGGGGTCTTGAGCTCGTGCCCGACGTTGGCCACGAAGTCCCGCCGGACCGCCTCGACCCGGCGGGCCTCGGTGACGTCCTGCAGGACCAGCGCGACCGGGCCGCGCCCCACGGCGTCCCCGCTGTCCAGCCGCACGCCGTGCACCCCGACCAGCCGGGGCCCGGTGCCGACCAGGTCCCCGGGCAGCGGGACGTCGGCGCGCCGGCTGCCGTTCTTGCGGACCTCGTGGGCGACCGAGACCAGCCCGGGCACCAGCAGCCGGGTGCCGCGCACGATGCCCAGCGCGCGGGCCGACGGGTTGGCCAGCAGCACCGAGTCGTAGAGGTCGAGCAGCACGACGGCGGGGTCCATGAGGTCCAGCAGCCGCCGGGCCAGCACCGGTTCGTCGTCGACCGGCGTGGGCGTGCCCGGCAGGTACGCCGGGGCCGGCTCGTAGGCGTCGGGCGCCGTGGCCCGGACCCGGGCCCGGGTGATCAGGGCGGCGACCGCCCCGCCCACGAGGAGGCCGAGCGCCAGCCACAGCAGCGGGTGCACGTCGGCGATGCTAGGCCGACCCCGGCGCCGTCCCTGCCCACCGACGGCCGGATCATCCCTCGGGGGAGGTAGTGTTCACGGCCCGGTGCCCCCGCGTTCACCTGCTGGCCCGCTCGCCGGACCCGCCCGATCCCTAAACTCGCCGGTGGGGCCGCAGAGCCGCAGCCACCCGGCGTGCGCCACGCCCCGCTCGACTGCCCCGGCCGGCCGGGGGACGCACTGGAGGGGACCATGCGGGACACCTACCGCGAAGAGCTCGACGACATCAACACCTGCCTGGTGGAGATGACCAACACCGTCGGCTCGGCGATGAGCAAGGCGACCACCGCGCTGCTGGACGCCGACGTCGCGCTGGCCGACCTGGTCATCGCCGGCGACGCGCACATCGACGCCGTGCGCGAGAACGTCGACGACCGCTGCTTCACCCTCCTGGCCCGCCAGGCGCCGGTGGCCACCGACCTGCGCGCGGTCACCACCGCCATGGCGACCGTGCAGGACCTCGAGCGGATGGGCGACCTCGCGCAGCACATCGCCAAGGTCGCCCGCATGCGCTTCCCCGACCACGCCGTGCCGCAGGAGGTCCGCCCGGTCTTCCTCGACATGGGCCACACCGCCGAGAGCCTCGTCGCCCAGGCCGGCACCATCATCGCCAAGCGCGACGTGGCGGCCGCCGCCCGGCTCGAGGCCGACGACGACCTCATGGACCGCAACCACCAGCAGCTGTTCCGGGAGCTGCTCGACGACGCCTGGCCGCACGGCATCCAGTCGGCGATCGACATCACCCTGCTGGGCCGCTACTACGAGCGGTTCGCCGACCACGCCGTCAGCGTCGCCCGCCGGGTGGTCTACCTCGTCACCGGCGAGCGCCCCCTCCCCGTCGCCGCCGCCGGCTGAGCAAGGCCTCCCCGCCGAACGGTGATCAGGTCACCTGGTCACCGTTCGGCGAACCACACCGACGTCCGTGTGGCCGGCCGGACAGTGACCAAGTCACCTGATCACTGTCCGGCCGGCGGCTAATTCTTGCCCTGGGCCGCGACGGCCTTGATGGCCTCGGCGGCCGCCTCGGGGTCCAGGTAGGTGCCGCCGGGGTTGGTCGGGCGCAGGTCGTCGTCCAGGTCGTAGCGCAGCGGGACGCCGGTCGGGATGTTCAGCCCCACCACCTCGTCGTCGCCCATGCCGTCCAGGTGCTTCACCAGCGCGCGCAGGCTGTTGCCGTGCGCGGTCACCAGCACCGTCCTCCCGGCGCGCAGGTCCGGCACGACCGCGTCGTACCAGTAGGGCAGCATCCGGACGACGACGTCGGCCAGGCACTCGGTGGCCGGCCGGGCCTCCGGCGGCAGGAACGCGTAGCGGGGGTCGGCGTCCTGGCTGTACTCGTCGGCCGGGTCGATGGGCGGCGGCGGGGTGGCGTAGCTGCGCCGCCAGGTCATGAACTGCTCCTCGCCGTACTCGGCGAGGGTGGCGGCCTTGTCCTTGCCCTGCAGCGCGCCGTAGTGCCGCTCGTTGAGCCGCCAGGAGCGGGTCACCGGGATCCACTGCCGGTCGGCGGCGGCCAGCGCCAGCTCGGCGGTGGTGATCGCCCGCTTGAGCAGCGAGGTGTGCAGGACGTCGGGCAGCAGGCCCTCGGCCTTCAGCAGCTCGCCGCCCCGGGTGGCCTCCGCGCGGCCCTTGTCGGACAGGGCCACGTCGACCCAGCCGGTGAAGAGGTTGGCCTTGTTCCACTCGCTCTCGCCGTGGCGGAGGAGCACCAGAGTTCCGGTCACGGCGCCCATCCTGCCCGACGCCTCACCCGGTGAGCAGGGGCCAGAGCAGCCAGGTCTCGAACAGCAGCGGGGGCGCCAGACCGGCCAGCAGCCACGGGCTGCGCACCCGGCGGCCGGTGCTCCAGCGGATGACCGCGACCACGGCGACGCACAGCGCCGTCCCCGCCACGCCCCAGCCGACCGCCGCACCGGGCTCGTCGGTGAGGAACTGGGCCAGCGCCACCTGCACCGCGCACACCAGCAGCGGGTAGACCAGCGCGGTCGCCCCCACCACCCCGGTGAGCGCGCGGGTGCGGCTGCGCAGCTCGGTCTCGTCCGCCACCGGGCGCCTCAGGTGAGGGTGCCCGCGCGCCACCGCCGGGCGGCCGAGGCCAGCTGGTCGGCGGTGCGGCCCAGCGCGTGCCCACCGCGGGTCACCCGGTCGGCGGCGGCGGGGTCGATCTCGTCCAGGTCGTCGGCCTGCACGGCACGGCCGCCGGCGACCACCCAGCAGAACGCCGCGGCGCGGTCCAGCGCGACGTCCAGGTCACCCTCGAACACCCCGGTGAGCACGGCGTCGGCGAGGTCGCGGACCCCGTCGGGACCCGGCGGGTCGGCCAGACCGGCGACGACCTCGCGGGGCAGCACCCGGCCGCGGCCGGCCTCGAACTGCCGCGCGGCGGCCACCGGGTCGCGCTGCACCCAGGCGCGCAGCAGGTACAGCCGCCAGAGCGCACCGGGCAGCGAGATCGCCGGCGCGTCGGCCCACAGCTCGGCCAGCTCGTCCAGGCCCTGGTCGTCGGCCAGCCGCACCAGCCGGCGCGTGACCTCGGGGTCGTCGGTCGAGCGGGCCCGGTCGACCAGGGCGTAGGCGACGCCGCGGGCGGCCTCGGTGGTCGCGATCGGGTCGACCTCGCCGGCCAGGTGGGCGCCGAGCGTGGCGCGCAGCAGCGGTCGGCGGTTCCGGGCGGCCATCGGGTCCTCTCGTCGGCGACGGCCGCGGTGGTGGACGACCCCCTCCGTTGTACGTGCCCGGCCGCGGCGGGGCCAGTCCCTCAGCCCCAGTTCTCCGCCTTCGTGAGGCAGAAGGGGTGGCCCGCCGGGTCCAGCAGCACCCGCCAGGTCTCCCCCGGCTGCGGGTCCACCGGGGTGGCGCCGAGGTCGACGGCGGTCGCCAGTGCGGCGTCCAGGTCGGCGACGGCCAGGTCGAGGTGGAACTGCTTGCTCCCGTGCGGGTTCGGCCACACCGGGGGCTCGTAGTCCTCCACGGTGCCGAAGCCCAGCGCGTGGGTGGGGCCCTGGAGCATCGCGTAGGCCGGCTCGGAGTGCACGACGTCCCAGCCGAGCATCGCCGACCAGAAGGTGGCGCTGGCGGGGGCGTCGGGGCAGTCCAGGGTGAGCATGGCCAGGCGGGCGGGTGCGGTCATCGGGTCCTCCTCGGGTCGGGAACGAGGTCACCGTGCCACCCCCGGGGCCGCGCCGGCTTGGACGAACCCGACAGCTCAGCCGCGGCGGGACGCGGGGTCGCGGCCGACGAGACCCATGAGCCGGTCGACGGCGGGGGCGTCGTCGGGCACCGGCACCCGCGGGCCGTACTGCCCCGAGGCGCGCAGCACCTCCTCCATCGGCTCCATGCCGGCCAGCAGCTGCGCGCACTCGGCCTCGTCCAGCCCGGCGTCCTGGCCGCTGGCGGTGGCCAGGTCCCAGGTGTGCATCAGGACGTCGGTGGTCCAGAACCGGTCCACGGCCTCGGCCAGCGGCAAGGTGCCCAGGTGCTGGTGGGTGAAGGGCTCCGCGGCCCGCGGCGAGGCCAGCAGCGCCCGGACGGCGCTGGTGTGCCGGGCCCAGTCCTGCGCGGGGTTCCCGGTGCGCCGGACGGCCAGCACGACGTCGTCGGCGGCGAGCAGGCCGGGCAACCAGTCGACCAGGTGGGCCACCACGTCGGCCGCCGTCCAGCCCTCCACCGGGGCCGGCGCAGCCCAGTCGGGCACCCCGGCGACGACCTCGGTGAAGCGACCGGTGACCCGGTCGAAGCGCTCCAGCGCGCTCACGCCGCGGCCAGCAGCGCGTCGAGCTTGGCGTAGCCCTGGTCCACACCGGTCTCCATGCCGCTGCGCAGCCACGCGTCGCGGCCCTCGAAGGAGTCCACCAGCGACTGGGCGTGCAGCCGGGTGCGCCCGTCGCCCAGGTCCTCGAAGCGGAGGGTCTCCAGGCTGACGTCCTCGGGCATGCCCTCCCAGGTGAAGGTCTGCACGATCGTGTCGGCGCCGATCCGGTGGAAGCAGCCCCGGAACGAGTACACCTCGCCGTCGCGGTGCGCGGTGTAGCGCCACTCCCCGCCGTCGCGGGCGTCCCAGGTGCCGATGCGGGTGTCCATGCCGTCGGGGCCGACCCAGCGGGCGAACAGGTCGGGGTCCAGGTGCGCGCTCATCAGCTGCTCGACGGTGCCGGTGAAGTCGCGGGTGATCCGGATGACCGGGAGCCGGTCGTCGGCGGTGATGGTGGCGGTCACGGGTTGTCCTCATGCAGGTCGGCCAGGACGGCGTCCAGGCGGGTGAAGCGTTCCTCGGCGCGGCGGCGGTACCGCTCCAGCCACACGGTCACCAGGTCCAGCACCTGCGTCTCCAGGTGCACCGGGCGGGTCTGCGCGGCCCGGCTGCGGCTGACCAGGCCGGCGGCCTCGAGCACCTTGAGGTGCTTGGAGACGGCCTGCGTGCTGACGTCGTACGGCGCGGCGAGCTCCCCGACGGTGGCGTCGCCGACGGTCAGCCGGGCAACCATGTCGCGCCGGGTGGGGTCGGCCAGGGCGGCGAGCACCCGGGACAGCTGGTCGGCCATCGTTCCTCCGTCCGCAACCGATCGGTTGCAGGAAGGCTGTCCCGACCGGCCGCCCTTGTCAACCCATCGGTTGTGGACGCCGTCCGGGCAGCCAGACCAGGCAGACGACGGCGGCGAACGCGGCCGATACCGCCGTCCCGACCGCGGTGACGTGCATGGCCTCCACGAACGCCTCCCGGGCCGGCTGCACGAGCTCGGTGGCCCCGGTGAGCCGGACCGCCTCCAGCGTCGCGACCACCGACTGCCGGGCCTGCTCGCGGGCGGCCTCGGGCAGCACGTCGACGGCGTCGCCCAGCCGCGCGGCGTAGACCCCGGCCACCAACGACCCGAGGACGGCCACCCCGAGCGCGCCGCCGACCTGCCGGACGGTGTTGTTCACCGCTCCCCCGGCGCCGGCCTTCTCCCGCGGCACCACGCTCATGATCGACTCGGTCGCCGGGGCCAGCACCGTGCCCAGCCCCAGGCCCTGCACGAAGAGCACCAGCAGCACCAGCCAGACCGGCGCGGTGAGGTCGAGCAGCTGGTTGGCCGCGAACGCCGTCGCCATCAGCCCGAACCCGGCCGCGCAGACCAGCTTCGCGCCGAACCGGTCGGCCAGCCGCGAGGCCCGCGGCGAGGCGATGGCGATGGCCACCGCCATCGGCACCAGCGAGGCGCCGGACTGCAGCGGGCTGTAGCCCAGTGCGCCCTGCAGGTAGTAGACGAGGTAGAAGGTCGCGCCCTGCAGCGCGAAGAAGTTCAGCGCCAGGGCCCCGGCCGCCGCCGAGAAGGCCGGCAGCCGGAACAGGGACACGTCCAGGGCGGGGTGGGTGGTGCGCCGCTGCCACCAGACGAACACCCCGAGCAGCGCCAGACCGGCCAGCAGCGGGGTCAGCACGCCCGGCGTGGTCCAGCCCACGCCCTCGCCGCCGCGGATGATGCCGAACACCAGGGCACCCAGGCCGGCGACCGACAGCAGCACCCCGGGGACGTCGAGACGGCCGGGGGCGGGGTCCTTCGACTCCGGCACCAGGGTGAGGACACCGACCGCCCCCAGCGCCGCGACCGGGATGCCGAGCAGGAAGACCGCGCCCCACCAGAAGTGCTCCAGCACCAGCCCGCCGGCCAGCGGCCCCCCGGCGATCCCGATGCCCGCCGCCCCGGCCCAGATGCCGATCGCCCGGCTGCGCTCCCCGGGCGGGAACACGTTGCTGATCACCGCCAGGGTGGCGGGCTGCACGGCCGCCCCGCCCACGCCCATGAGCGCGCGCCAGGCGATCAGCTCCCCGGCCGAGCCGGAGAACGCGGCCAGCACGGAGCCCAGCGAGAAGATCCCGAGACCCAGCAGCAGCGCCCGCTTGCGGCCGATCCGGTCGCCGACGACGCCCCAGCTGAACAGCAGGCCGGCGAACACCAGGATGTAGGCGTCGATGGCCCACTGCAGCTGGCTCTGGGTCGCCGCGAGGTCGCGCTGCAGGGTCGGCAGGGCCACGTTGAGCACGGTGTTGCCCATGATCACGACCAGCAGGCAGACGATCATGGTGGTGAGCACCCACCAGCGCCGCTCGTGGCCCGCCGGCCGGTCGCTCACCCCTGCGGCCGGCGCACGAAGTCCGCGAACGCCTCCAGGTTGCGCAGGGACTCCCCGCGCTTGACCCGCCACTCCCACTCACGCCGGATCGAGGTGCCGAACCCGATCTCCAGCATGGTGTTGAAGTGGTCGTCGGCGTAGCTGAGCACCGCGCCCAGCAGCCGGTCCACCTCCTCGGCGGTCACCGACGCGGCGCTGATCCGGCCGGTCAGGTAGACGTCGCCGACCGCGTCGATCGAGTAGGCGACGCCGTACATCCGCGCGTTGTGCTGCAGCAGCCAGGTCCACAGCTGCTCGCGGTTCTCGTCGGGCTGCCGGCACACGAAGGCCTCGACGCGCAGCCCGTGGTCGCCGAGGACCAGTCCGCAGACCGTCTTCAGCTTCTTGGTGCCGGGCAGCTCGACCAGGAACCGGCCGGGGGCGGGGTGCTCGTAGACCAGCTCGGCGTCGCGCAGGGCGGCGTCCACCACGCGCTCCAGCTCGGCGACCGTGCTCACCGGACCGGCCCCCCGGCGGAGAAGGCGCGGACGGCGTCGCGCACCCGGTCGCGCGGGGAGCGGACCACCGAGCGCATCTCGGCGATGGCCGCGGCGTAGGCGTCGACCAGGGAGTCGGTGGTCCGGTCCCAGCTGAACCGCTCGGCGTGCCGGCGGGCCCCCGCGGCGAGCAGGTCGCGCTGCTCGACGACCTTGCGGATGGCCGCGGCGTAGCCGGCCGGGTCGTGGCCGCCGACCAGCACGCCCGAGCCGCCGTCGTCGACGGCGGTGGGCAGCCCGCCGACGGCGGCGGCCACCACCGGGGTGCCGCAGGCCTGCGCCTCGAGCGCGACCAGCCCGAAGGACTCGTTGTGGCTGGGGACGACGGCGACGTCGGCGGCCCGGTAGTGCTCGGCCAGCGCCGCGGGCGCCTGCGGCGGCACGAACCGGACGACGTCGGCGATGCCGAGGGACACCGCGAGCTCCTGCAGCCGGCGGGGCTCGGCCAGCCCGCTGCCGCTGGGCGCCCCCACCACCAGCACCTGCAGCCGGCCCCGCAGTGCCGGCTCGTCGGCCAGCAGCCGGGCCGCCGCGCGCAGCAGCACGTCGGGGGCCTTGAGCGGCTGGATCCGGCCGACGAACAGCAGCACGAGGGCGTCCTCGGCCACCCCGACCGCCCGGCGCGCCGCAGCCCGGTCCCCGGGACGGAAGCGCTCGAGGTCGACGCCGGGCGGGACGACGAGGGTGCGGGCGGGGTCGGCGTCGTACCAGCGCACCAGCTGGCGGGCCTCCTCGGCGGTGTTGGCGATCAGCCGGTCGGCCTCGGCCACCACCTGCTCCTCGCCGATCACCCGGGCCCTCGGCTCGGGCTCGTCGCCCTCGGCGAGGGCGGCGTTCTTCACCTTGGCCAGGGTGTGCGCCGAGTGCACCAGCGGCACCCCCCACCGGTCGCGGGCCAGCCAGCCGACCTGGCCGGAGAGCCAGTAGTGGCTGTGCAGCACGTCGTAGTGCCCGGGCTCGTGCCGGGCCTCCTCGCGCAGCACCGCGGCGGTGAAGGCGCACAGCTGGGCCGGCAGGTCGTGCTTGCCCAGGCCCTCGAACGGCCCGGCGGAGACGTGCCGCACGGTGACGCCGGGGACCATCTCCACCACCGGCGGCAGCTCCGAGGACGTCGCCCGCGTGAAGACCTCGACGGCGATGCCGCGGGCGGCCAGCCGGCGGGAGACCTCGACGACGTAGACGTTGAGCCCACCGGCGTCGCCGGCACCGGGCTGGTCGAGCGGGCTGGTGTGCACGCTGAGCGTGGCCACCCGGCGGGGCAGCACGACCCGACCCTGGCGCGGGCCCGCCGGGCGCAGGGGGCGACGACCAGGCACGCCACTCCTCCCGCGGGCGCCCGGGGTGGGCGCGCTGTCGGTCCCCCATCCTGCACCAGCAGACTGGGGGCATGCCCGCCGAGACCTCCTCGCCCCCCTTCCCCGGCACCGGCCGTGTGGCCGTCGTCACCGGCGCGTCCAGCGGCATCGGTGCCGCCACCGCGACCCGGCTGGCCGCCGACGGCTTCGACGTCGTCCTCGCCGCCCGCCGGCTGGACCGGCTGACCGGGCTGGCCGAGCGCATCGGCGGCCGCGCCGTCGAGCTCGACGTGACCAGCGACGAGTCGGTAGCCGCGCTCGTGGCCTCCCTGGACCGGGTCGACGTCCTGGTCAACAACGCCGGCGGGGCCTTCGACGCCGCCCCCGTCGCCGAGGCCGACCTGGACTCCTGGACCCGGGCCTTCGAGGTCAACGTGCTGGGCACGGTGCGGGTGACCAAGGCCCTGCTGCCGGCGCTGCGTGCCTCCGGGGCCGGCGACGTGGTGCTCATGGGTTCCACCGCGGGGCTGGTCAGCTACGAGGGCGGTGCCAGCTACACCGCGGCCAAGCACGGCGTGCACACCCTCGCCGAGACGATGCGGCTGGAGCTGGTCGCCGAGCCGGTGCGCGTCGTGGAGATCGCCCCCGGGATGGTGAAGACCGACGAGTTCGCGCTCAACCGCACCGGCGACGCCGCGAAGGCCGCCAAGGTCTACGAGGGGGTGCGGGAGCCGCTGGTCGCCGAGGACGTCGCCGACTGCGTGGCGTGGGCGCTCACGCGGCCGCACCACGTCAACATCGACCTCATGGTGGTCCGCCCGCGCGCGCAGGCCGCCCAGCACAAGGTCCACCGCGAGTCCTGACCCCCGGGCAATCGGAAGCTCCACCCGCCCCGACGGGCCCGTTCGCCAAGGTGGAGCTTCCGATACCCCCGGCCAGCGGCGTCAGGAGGGGCGGACGGCGGTGGGCTCGGGGACGAGCGTGACGCCGAACCTCTCGCGGACGGCGTCGACGACGCGGCCGGCGAAGGCGAGCAGCTCGTCGGCGGTGGCGCCCGGCTCGGTGGTGAGGGCCAGCGAGTGCCGGGACGACGTCCCCACGTGGCCCTCGCGGGTGCCGCGGCCGAACCCGGCGTGCTGCACCAGCCAGGCCGCCGACAGCTTCACCTCGTCCCCGGCCGGCCAGCTCGGGCAGCCCTCCACCGCCATCGACGCCGGCACGACCGGGTTGGTGAAGAAGGACCCGGCGCTGCGGGAGTCGGGGTCGGCCGGGTCCAGCACCATGCCCTTGCCCCGCCGCAGCTCCAGCACCGCGGCCCGGACGTCGGCCAGCGGCGCCCGCTCCCCCACCTGCACGCCCAGCCGCCGCGCCAGTTCGGCGTACCCGACCGGCATCGACAGCTCCGAAGCGGTCAGCCCGAACGTCACGGTGAGGACGACGAACACCCCGGGGTTGCGCTTGAGCGCCGAGTCCCGGTAGCCGAAGCCGCAGTCGGCCGGCGCGAGCGTGCGGACGCTGCCGTCGCGGCGGTCGAGCACCCGCACCGCGGTGATGGTCTGCGCGACCTCCTGGCCGTAGGCACCGACGTTCTGCACCGGCGTGGCCCCGGTGCTGCCCGGGATCCCCGAGAGCGCCTCGATGCCGGCCAGGCCCTCGGCGACGGTGTGCGCGACCAGGTCGTCCCAGGGCTCGCCGGCCTGCACCTCCAGCGCGTCCCCGGTGCGCTGCACCCCGCGCGAGCGGACGGCGACGACGTCCCCGGGCCAGCCGGCGTCGGGGGCGACCACGTTGGAGCCGCCGCCGAGCACGAGCAGCGGCCGACCCGCGGCGTCGGCGTCGCGGACCGCGGCGACCAGCTCGTCGGCGTCGTGCACCTCGACCAGACGCTGCACCGGGCCCCCCACCGCCAGCGTGGTGAGCTCGGCCAACCGCGTCCCCTGATGCACCAGCACGTCCCCCACGCTAACCGGGACTACCCTCCGGACCGGTGAGCAGCGACCACTCCCGCAAGGCGGTCCTGCCCCCGACCCGCAAGCAGCCCCGGCTGGCCGCCGGCCGCGCCCGCGCGCTCGGGCTGCCCACCCGCGGCACCACCAACGCCAACCGGCTGCGCCGGGTGGACCGCTGGCTGCTGGCCACCCAGGTGCCGCGGCTGCGCGACGCCGCCCGCCCGCTGGTGGTCGACCTGGGCTACGGCGCCTCGGCGGTGACCACCCTGGAGCTGGTCGACCGGCTCGGGTCCGAGGTCGACGGCCTCGAGGTCGTCGGGCTGGAGATCGACCCCGAACGGGTGGCCGCCGTCGCCGCCGACCGGGACCCGCCGCGGGTGGACTTCCGGGTCGGCGGGTTCGAGCTGGCCGGGCTCGCCCCGGTGCTGGTGCGGGCGTTCAACGTGCTCCGGCAGTACGACGAGGAGTCCGCGGCCCGGGCCTGGGAGACCATGTGCGGCGCGCTCGGCCCGGGCGGGCTGCTGGTCGAGGGCACCTGCGACGAGTTCGGACGGCGGGCCTGCTGGGTGGCGCTGGACGAGTCGGGCCCGCTGACCCTCACCCTCGCCGTCCGGCCCTCGGACATCGACCGGCCCTCCGACCTGGCCGAGCGGTTGCCGAAGGCGCTGATCCACCACAACGTCCCCGGTCAGCCGGTGCACGCGTTCCTGGCGGCGTTCGACGCGGCCTGGGCCGCCGCTGCCGGGCTGACGACCTTCGGCCCGCGGCAGCGGTGGGTGGCCGCGGTCGAGGCGCTGGCCGGGCAGGGCTGGCCGCTGGTGGGGTCGACCCGGCGCTGGCGGCACGGCGAGGTCACCGTGCGCTGGTCCGCCGTCGCCCCGAGCCCGTGAGCCGGCGCCGGACCGGTGAGCACCCGGTCATGCCGGGGCAGGTGGCGGTGGCCGGCGGGGTGGCCGAGATCCTGGGGGACGCCGACCGGGACCGGTCCTACGTGCTGATGCTGGACGGCGTCCCGCAGTCGCACGTGGACCTCGACGACCCGGCGCACCTGGAGTTCGAGTACGTCCGCCGGATGGGCCACGTCGTGGACCTGGTCGCCGACGAGGGCGCCCCGCTGGACGTCGTGCACCTGGGCGGGGGCGCGCTGACCCTGCCCCGCTACGTCGCGGTGACCCGGCCGGGCTCGCGGCAACGGGTCGTCGAGGTCGACGAGCCGCTCACCCAGCTGGTCCGCGAGCACCTGCCGCTGCCGCGGGGGGCACGCATCCGGGTGCGGGCCGCGGACGCCCGCGCGGGCCTGGAGGCGATGCACGACGCCAGTGCCGACCTGGTGTTGGTCGACGTGTTCGCCGGGGCCCGCACGCCGGCCCACCTGACCAGCACCGAGTTCGCCGCGCAGGTCGCCCGGGTGCTGCGGCCGGGCGGGACGACGGCGTGGAACGTCTCCGACGGGCCGCCGCTGGCGTTCCTGCGCACCCAGGCGGCGACGCTGCGGGCCGTGTTCGGCCACGTGCTGCTGGCCGCGGAGCCGGGCACGCTGCGCGGCCGCCGGCACGGCAACACGGTGGCGGTGGCCTCCGCCGCACCCCTTCCCGTCGCGGCGCTGACCCGGCGCTGCGCGGGCGACCCGATGCCCTCGCGGGTGGTCGCCGGCGCCGACCTCGACGCGTTCACCGGCACGGCGACGCCGGTCGCCGACGCGGCCGCGGTGCCCTCGCCGGAGCCCCCGCCAGGCGTCTTCGGCTGATCCGCCAGGCGCCTGCCAGCAGGCGACCTTACGGTGTGGGCATGACCTCCCCGGCCCCGCGCACCTTCTCCCGCGACACCCAGCACAAGGTCATCGCCGGGGTGTGCTCCGGCCTGGCCCGCCGCTTCGGGCTGTCCCGCACCGTCGTGCGGGTGGCGTTCGTGCTCTCCTGCATCCTGCCCGGGCCGCAGTTCATCGCCTACCTGCTGCTGTGGGTGGTCATGCCCCGCGGCTGAGCCGCGCACGGATACGGCGGCTGAGCCGCGCACGGATACGGCGGCTGAGCCGCGCACGGGTACGGCGCTTGAGCCGTCGGGGAGCCGTGCGGCTCACCAGTTGTTGTTGCCGCGCTGCACGCCGCGCACCGCGGGTCGGACGTCGACCAGGTAGACCACGATGCCGACGACGGCGATGAGCCCGAGGAAGTCGATGGCCCCGCGGAAGTAGACGACCACGGTCGCCAGCGCCGTGATGCCGACCCAGGCGGGCTTGGTGAGCTTCCCCGCGGCCACGTAGCCGGGGCCGGGACGGAGCAGGGCGTCGACCAGGCCCCACAGCCCCAGTGCCACCACGGCCAGCCGGATGAGCTCGAGGAGGGCGAAGTCGAAGCCGGCCATGCGGCGAGCGTAGACGCCGACCGGCCCGCAGCGGTGTCGCTGCGGGCCGGTGGTGCTCGTCGGGGCTAGTTCGAGCTCGGGGCCGAGCTGGACGCCGAGGGCGCGTTGCTCGACGCCGACGGCGCGCTGCTGCGGGCCGAGGGCGCGGTGGCCTTGGCCCGGGTCGCCTTGGCCGGGCTGGTCGTCGAGGCGCGCTTGGCCGGCGTGCGCTTGGCCGGTGCCTGGGACGTCGTGCCGGCGGCCGAGCTCAGCGAACGCTTGGTCGAGCGGGCCTCGCGGCGGACGTCGCGCTTGGCCTCGGTGACGGCCTTGGTGGTGCGCGCCTTGGCCTTCTGGGCCGCGGAGGTGACCTCGTCGGCGGCGTCACCGGCCTCGGCCTTGGTCTTCTGCGCGACGGAGGTGACCTCGTCCGCGGTGTCGCCCACGGTCTCACCGGTGGTGTCCAGGGCGTCCTCGAGGGTGCCCTCGACGGTGTCGACGGCGCGCTCGGCCTTGCCCACCAGGTTGCGGAACCCGGGCTGGCGGCGCAGGTCCTCCACGACCTCCTCGCCGCGGGCGGCCAGGCCGTTCACCGTGGTCAGCGCCTGGTCGCGGACGGCGCCGGCCAGGGTGGTGACGGTGCCGCGGACCTCGACGGCGGTGTCCTTGACGGCGTCGGGGCGGGCGGCGCCCTGGGCGCGGTCGGCGACGTCCTCTGCGCGGGTGCGCGCCTGGCCGAACAGCGAGGTCACCCGTCCGCGGGTGGCCTCGGCGCGGGCCCTGGCCTCCTCGACGGTGCCCTCCGCGCGGGCCTGGGCCTCGCCGGGCAGGGCCTCGGCGCGGTCGCGCAGGGTCTCCAGGGCGGTGCGGACCCGGTCGACGGCGACGTCGCCGACGCCGATCGCGGCCAGCACACCGGTGCGGCCGGTGCTGACGGCGTACTCGCCGGCGGCCTTGGCGGTCAGCTGGACGTCGCGGACGGTGCGCTGGGCGCGCTTCTTGGTGAGCTCGCGGGCCTCGGTGGCGTTCACGGCTGCTCCTCCTCGTTCGAGAGCTGGTTCTTGTCAGGGGTGGGGGGGCTGGCGAGGGACTCGTAGAGGTCCAGCAGCACGGCCTTGTGCCGCTCGCTCAGCGCCGGGTCCGCGCGGATGGCGGTGACCGTGTCCGGCGTACCGGATCGGCGGTCGAGGATCCCGGCCTGCTCGTACAGCGTCTCCGCGGAGATCTTCAGGCCCCGGGCGATCTGGGCCAGGATCTCCGCCGACGGCTTGCGCAGTCCCCGCTCCACCTGCGAGAGGTAGGGGTTGCTGACCCCGGCGCTGCGGGCCAGCTCGCGCAACGACACCTGGGCGGCGTTGCGCTGGGTGCGGATGAAGTCGCCCACCTGGGAACCGACCTGCGTGCCCACGGTGGTCGCCTCGACCGCCGCCTGGGTCACGCTGTCGCGGACCTGGTGGACGATCTCCGACGGGTTCTGCACGGTCCTGACAGTAGGTCCGCCTGCTTGCTCCTGCAAGCGGAGAGCTAGCAGTGTGGCCAAGGCCTCAGACCGCCGCGCGGACCTCGCCCACCACGCCGTCGCCGCCGCTGACCGGCAGCACCGCGAACGGGGCGAGCAGGTCGGCGTCCACGCCCAGCCGGGCCAGACCCGCGCACAGCGCCGGCATCCGGCCCCGCTCGCCGCCGTCGTCCAGCTTCAGCGCCACCGCGCCGGCGCCGGGCAGCGCCGCCACGTGCACGCCGTCGGCCCCGCCCTTGACCAGCAGGCCGGGGACCGCGCCCATCAGCCGGGTGTCGTCCTTGCCGGTGCCGGCCACCAGCCACGGGTGCGTGCGCACCGCGTCGGCCACCGCGCGCCCCGGGGTGCCGGGGTCGGCCTGGACGAGCGACAGGACGCCGCGGGCCAGCGCGGACACCGGCAGCGCGTGCTGCGGGGCCCCGCAGCCGTCGACGACGACGGCGCTGACCGGCACGCCGCCGGCCTCGCCGAGGCGGGCCTGGACCGCCTGCTGCAGCGGGTGCTCCCGCTGCAGGTAGCCGGCCGTGGGCCAGCCGGCGGCGACGCAGGCCGAGAGCATCGCGGCGTGCTTGCCCGAGCAGTTCATCGCGGCCCGCTCGGGGGCCCGGCCGGCCACCAGCCAGTGCGCCCGCTCGGTCTCGTCACCGGGCAGCGCGGCGGGGCAGCCCAGGTCGTCGGGCCCCAACCCCGCGGCGGCCAGCATCGCCAGCGCGAGCTCGACGTGACCGGGCTCGCCGGAGTGGGAGCCGGCGGCGATGGCCAGCTCCTCGGTCGAGCGGGGCACCCACCCCGCCTCGAGGTAGGCGGTGGCCTGCACGGGCTTGTTCGACGAGCGGGGCAGCGTGGGCACGTCGACCGCGCCGGCGGCGAGGGTGACCGCACCGTCGGCGTCGAGCACCACGAGCGACCCACGGTGCACCGACTCCAGGAACCCCGACCGGTGCACCTCCACCAGCACGGGGTTGTCGGGGTAGCTAATGGCGACCCTCCGCGGCGAGCAGCTGGGCGACGTCGGCCTCGCCGTCCCGGTACCGGCGGCCGAGCTCGCCGGCCAGGGCGTCCATGACCTGCTGCACGCCGCGGCGCCGCTCGGACAACCCGCGCTCGCCCTCGGCCAGCGACCGGGCGGCGGCCTCCAGCTGGTCGTCGGGCAGCTCGCCGACGTCGGAGAGGTCCACGCCGGGGGCCAGCGAGTTGACCCAGTGCTCCAGCGCCGCCGGGTCACCGGGCTGGACGGTCTGGTGCCGGCCCAGGCCGTGCGCGGGCCCGCGGCCCTTCTCGGACAGGATCTCCGGCAGCAGGTCCACCAGCGACCGGCCGTCGTGCTCGGCACGCCGCTGCAGCTCGCGGCGGACGATGTCCAGCCGGCCCTGCAGCAGGCGGCGGGTGTAGGAGAGGTCGACCTCCGACTGCTCGGCGCGCCGGCGCAGGCCGCGCACCTCGAGCATGGGGCGCCGCTCCACGCCCTCGAGGAAGGCCGGGTCCAGCAGGGAGTCGACGGCGCTGCCGCCGGCCGCGGTGGTGGTCATCGGGTTGCCTCCTGGCGGGTGCGGATGCCCAGCAGCTCGCGGGCCTCGGTGGTGGTCAGGGCGGGGCGCTGGGCGATCTTCGCCAGACCGGCGGCGCGGGCGACCAGCTGGGCGTTGTCGCGGACCGGCTCGCCGGGGGCGTAGGTCAGCGTGTCCTCCATGCCGACCCGCAGGTGCCCACCCGCGGACAGCGCGGCGAGCATCACCGGCAGGGAGGTGCGGCCGACCCCGGTGGCGGCGAAGGTCCAGCCGGGCTCGACCGCCGGCAGGCACGCGGCGAGCGCGCCGGTGGTGCCGGGCATGCCACCGGGCACGCCCATCACCAGGTCGACGTGCACGTGGCCCCCGGCCGGGGGGCCGTGCCGGTCGAGCAGCCGGGACAGGGTGGCCAGGTGGCCCAGGTCGAAGGCCTCGTACTCGGGCACGATGCCGCGGTCGCGCATCTGGGTGTGCAGCTCGACGATGAGGTCCCAGGGGTTGCTGAACACGTCGCGGCCGAAGTTGACCGTGCCCAGCGACAGGGAGGCGGCGTCGGGCTCGGCGTCGAGCACGGCGACCCGGTCCGGCAGCGGGTCGGTCACCGCGCCGCCGGAGGACAGCTGCACCACCAGGTCGGTGCTCTCGCGCACCGCGGCGACCACCTCGCGCACCCGGCCGAGGTCCAGCGTCGGGCGGGTGTCGAGGTCGCGGACGTGCAGGTGCACGACGGCGGCACCCAGCGCCTCGCAGTCGCGGGCGGTGGCCACGACCTCCTCCACGGTCACCGGCAGCGCGGGCACGTCGGCCTTCGCCGACTCGGCCCCGGTGGGGGCGAGGGTGATGAGGGTGCCGTTGCTCCGCGCGCCCGCCATCCCCGTCGTCACCTGCCGATCGTCGCAGACCGGACGGCGCGGACGCGCTCCCGGGCGGCCAGCACCGTGTCGTCGGTGGCGACGACCAGGTCGTCGGGGTCGACGGCGACCACCGACCCGGCCGCGCGCAGCTCCGGCAGGGGCTCCTTCTCCAGCACCGAGGACTTCACCAGCGCCAGCCCGACGACGCCGAGCTCGTGGTGCCGCACGACGGTGCCCAGCCGGCCGACCTCGCGGGTGCCGGCGGTGACCGGGGTGCCGGGCGGGGGCAGCTGCTCCTCCATGCCGTCCAGGTGCACCAGCACCAGCCGCCGCGGCGGGCGGCCGAGGTTGTGCACCCGGGCCACGGTCTCCTGACCGCGGTAGCAGCCCTTCTCCAGGTGCACCGCACTGGCCAGCCAGGGCGTCTCGTTCGGGATCGTGCGGTGGTCGGAGTCGGTGCCGACCCGCGGTCGGTGCGCCTCGACGGCCAGCGCCGCGTAGGCGTCGACCCCGGCCAGGGAGGCACCGGCGGCGAGCAGGGCGTCGGCGCGGGTGGCGAGCTGCGCCCGGGGCACCAGCAGGTCCACCGCGGGGACGCCGTCCCCCACCACCGGCGCCCGGCGCACCCAGCCGCCGTCGTCGGTCGGGGTCACCCCGGTCGGCACGGGCAGCCCGGCGGCGGCGAGGACGTCGTCCCCGCGCGGGCCGAGCAGGGTCAGCACCGCCCAGTCGTCGGTGACCAGGGCGGGCTCGACGCGGAGCATGAAGCGCATCCGGTCCAGCCAGCCGGCGAGGTCGGCCCCGGTGCCGGGCTCGGTGTCCAGCCAGGTGGTGCCGCCGGTCTCGGCGACCACGACGTGGTGCTCGACGTGGCCCTGCGGGGAGAGCACGAGCGCCTCGGTGCCGGCGCCGTCGGCCAGCTGCTCGAGGTGCTGGCTGAGCAGGCTGTGCAGCCAGGACAGCCGGTCCGGCCCGGGGACGGCGACGACGTCGCGGTCGCTGCGGTCGACCAGCACCGCCGCCTCGGTGGCCCGGCGCTGCTCGGGCAGCGGGTCGCCGTAGTGGGCGGCGACCTGGCCGCCGTCGGTGGCGACGGCGCCGGGGCGGTTCAGCAGCGGGGAAGGCACCTCAGGACTCCGATCCGGCCGCACGGCAGTCCCGGCACGTCCCGGACAGCGCCACGTGGCCCACGTCCAGGCTGTAACCCAGGTCGGCGGCCAGACGTTCCGCGACGCCGTCCATCACCGCCGGGTCGACGGAGTCGATCCGGCCGCAGACCGCGCACACCACGTGCAGGTGCGGGTGCTGGGCCGCGTGGTAGACCGGGGCGCCCTTGCCCAGGTGGGTGTGCCAGACCAGGCCGAGACGTTCCAGCAGCTCCAGGTTCCGGTAGACGGTGGAGGTGTCCGGGGCCGCGCCGTCGGGGCCGGCCTGCTCGGCCAGCCAGGTGCCGATCTGCTCGGGGGTGCCGTGCTCGAGCGCGCCGACCGCCTCCAGCACCCGCTGGCGCTGGGTGGTCAGCCGCAGCCCGCGGGAGCGCAGCTGCTGGGCCAGCGGCACCGGCTCGTGGTCGTGGTCGGCCATGGCGGGGAGCCTAGGCCGGGCCGGTCCCCGCGTCCCACCAGCGCAGGACCCGCAGCGCGCCGAGCGTGACACCCCGCGAGGGCTCGCCCTCGGGTGCGTCCACCGGGAACCACTCCGCGCCCCGCTGCACCGGCCCCTGCAGCCACCGCCCGTCGGGCCGGCGGCCGGCGCGCAGCCGGTCCACCGCGTCGGCGGCCCGCGGGTCGGGCGGGGTGCCGTCGTGCAGGGACGCCGCGCGGAGGTGCTCCAGCGCCCGCAGCGCGTCGAACCGCCACCGGGAGGGCCACACCGGCGGGGTCAGGCAGGCCTCCAGCGGGGTGCCGTCGGAGCGCAGGGTCAGCCGGCGGGCCAGCAGGTGCTCCTCCCCGCGGTGCCGGGCCGCGCGCAGCTCGTCGCTGCCCCCGGTGGCCACCTCGTACGCCAGCAACCCGCGGACGGCGTTCAGCGTGGAGTGCACCGACGAGCGGGTCGAGCCCTCCACCCACTCGCAGTTCCAGCCGCCGTCGGCCAGCTGGTGCTCGGGGAACCAGGCGGCCAGCGCCGCGACGTCGGCGCCCAGCCACACGCCGTTGGCCAGCGTCGTCGCGTTGATGCAGACGTCGACCT
This sequence comes from Klenkia sp. PcliD-1-E, assembly GCF_024124375.1. Taxonomy (GTDB): domain Bacteria; phylum Actinomycetota; class Actinomycetes; order Mycobacteriales; family Geodermatophilaceae; genus Klenkia. Next base: position 6,774 of record NZ_JAMXRZ010000050.1, on the reverse strand, counting down.
CGCCGCCCCAGTAGGGCAGGTCGTCGTACTCCCAACGGCAGTTCGCCGCCAGCAGGTCCGCGGTGCCGGCCAGCGCCCCGGCGTCCAGGCCCCACTCGCGCAGGGAGGTCAGCGACCAGGTGGTCGCCGTCCACGGCTGGTCCCCCTCCGGCCACTGCACCTCGCCGTCCACGCGGGGGAAGAAGGCACCGCCGGCCCACTGGCCGTCCTCGTCCTGCACCTCGAGCAGCCGGGCACCCCACCCCTCGGTGCCGACCCGGGCGCGGGTGGCCCGCCACACCTCCGTGGGCGCATCGAGCAGGTCGCGCTCGGCCTGCCAGCGCAGGCCCGGGTCGGCGTCGAGCAGCCAGGCCAGGACGTCGTCCGCGGGGCCGGCCACCATGCCGGCAACCTAGCCCCGGCGGGGTGGTGCACGCTGGACCGGTGGACGGTGCGCGCGCGGTGGCGGTGTGGCGGGACGGCGGCGCGGTGCGGGTGCCGGCCGACCAGCCGGTGGTGACGGCGTTCGACGCGGGCCTGGCCCGCGGGGACGGCGTGTTCGAGTCGGTGCTCGTCGACGGCGGCGCGACGCCGCGGCTGGCCGACCACCTGGTCCGGCTGCAGCGCTCCACCGCCCTGCTGGACCTGCCCGCGGTGCCCGACGAGCACTGGCGGGCGCTGGTGGCCGCGGTCATCGACGGCTGGCCGGCCGGCGTCGAGGGCGTGTGCCGGTTGTTCCTCACCCGCGGCGAGGGCGCCTCCCCCACCGCGCTGGCGCTGCTGGCCCCGGTGGGCGCCGACGTGCTGGCCCAGCGGCGGGACGGGATCTCCGTGGTCGCGCTGACCTACGGCCTGGCCGCCGACGTCCGGGCCGGGGCGCCCTGGCTGCTGGGTGGGGCGAAGACGCTGTCCTACGCGGTCAACATGGCCGCCCAGCGGCACGCGCACGCGGTCGGCGCCGACGACGTCGTCTTCACCTCCGTCGAGGGCCGGTTGCTGGAGGGCCCGACGTCCACGGTGGTCTGGGCTGCCGGCGGCACCCTGCACACCCCGCCGGTGGACACCGGCATCCTGGCCGGCACCACCCAGGCCCGGCTGTTCGCCGCGGCGGAGGCCGACGGCTGGCCCACCGCCGTCAGCGACGGCACGGTCGCCGACCTGCACGGTGCCGACGCCGTCTGGCTGCTGTCGGGCATCCGCGGCGCGGCCCGGGTGACCGCGCTGGACGGGGTGGCGCGCGGCGACGCCGGGCTGACGGCCCGGGTCCAGGAACTGCTCGCCCGGCGCTGAGAGAAGGGCGTTGCGGTGGCGGTCACACCGGTCGTACCGTGTCCGTACACGGGAGAGGAGGTGGTCCGAACAATTGATGTCGTTCAGGACTCGTGAGGTGGCTGTCCGCTAGCCGCCGTCCAGATGGGCCGCCCGCTCAGCACCGGATCGAACCGGTCTGACGCGTGTGGCATCGCCCGTCCGTCGCACGGCGGCGAGCGAGAACCGGACAGTTCACCCGACCCCCGGGCCGCCGACCCAGTCCAGTCGGCCCGCCCCCCGCCACAAGTGCTCGTCGAGCCGGCCGGGGATGGCGGAGCAGCCCGGGGGTTGTCCGTGCCCGGGATCAGCAGGGTTCCCTAGGGTGGTGCCCGTGCAGTTCGCCGGCCGCGAGCCAGAGACCGACGTCTCGGCGGGCCGCTGGGTCGCCGATGCCGTCCGGCCCGGTCTCGGCGTGGCCGGCCTGCTGCCCCCGCTCTTCCCGGCCGCGGCCCGGGTGTTCCACCCCGCCGCGCACTACGTCGGCGACGACGACGTCGACGTGCGCTGGGCCGAGGTCGCCGCGGCCAACGGCACCACCGCGCACCCGCTCATGGAGTGGGGCGGCATCACCGGGTCGCTGGACTTCTACGAGGAGGCCGACCAGAGCCCGGTGTGGGAGGGCGCGCCCGCCCGCGGCCACCTGCCCGAGCAGGTCGCCGGTCCGCTGGCCGAGGTGCTCGCCCGGCACACGCAGACCCCCGACGACTGCTTCTTCGGCGTCTGGGACGGTTTCGGCTTCATCACCGCGCCCCAGCCGCGGCTGACCGCCGGCGCGCGGTCCTTCTGGCTGGTCCGCGGTCCGGTCACGCTGGCCGCCGCGAACATGGCGGCGGAGCCCTGGGAGCAGGGCGCGAGCCTGTGGTGGCCCGCCGACCGCGCCTGGTGCGTGGCCACCGACGTCGAGCTGGTCAGCACCTACCTCGTCGGGTCGGCCGCCTGCGTCGCCGACGTGCTGGGCGACCCCCGGCTGGAGACCGCCGCGGCCAGCGCCACCCAGCCGGTCGGCGACGAGGCCGACACCGTCAACCCGCCGCCGGACTGAACCGCCGGGCCGCCAGCACCCCGGCGGGCAGGTCCGCCCGCAGCGGGCCGAGCACGTCGGCCAGCTGCTGCACGGTCAGGTCGGGGCCGGCCTGCCCGAGTGCGGCCACCGCCGGCCACGGGGTGCGCCAGTCGCCCAGGCCCTGGTCGTCGGAGACGCCCTCGACGTAGGAGTCCACGACCCCGTAGAGCTGCTCGGCGTCCACCGGCAGGCCGGCCAGCCCACCGGCCCCCGGCCCGGGGTGCAGGTCCGAGGGCACCCGCTCCCAGCGCCCGGCCGACCAGCCCAGCACGAAGGTGATCTCCTCGGTGCGACCGCGCAGCGGCTGCGCCCACCAACCGGGGGCGCCGGTCAGCAGCTCACCGGTGGGTTCGCCGTCCGGCCGGCGGGACAGCGACCCGCGGGCGGTGCGGTCCCGGCCCAGCAGCACGGCGCGGTCGGCATCGAGGACGGCGACCTCGGCCCAGGTGCCGCCGCCGTCGTCCCACCGCCAGGACCCGGCGTCCCGGGCGTGCGCGGCGTCGGGGTACCCGAGGGCGGCGACCACCGCCGCGGTCGCCGCCCACCGACCGCGCAGCACGTCGAGCGCGGGCAGGTCGGCGACGGCGAGCTCCACGCCCGGCACTGTAGGACGATCACCGGCATGGACGCCGCCGCCGTGGAGACCCGGCTGACCACCGTGCTGGGTGCGTGGGCGGCGGGGTCCGTCACCGTCGGCGGGGTGCTGGCGCTGTCCCGGCGCACACGGGGGTTCGGCCGGCAGACCGCCGCCTGGGGCGCGGTCGACGGGGCGATCGCCGCGGTGGGTGCGCGCAACCGGCGCCGGCGCGGGCCCACCGACCCAGCCCGGCTGCGCACGGTCCTGCTGGTCAACGCCGGGCTGGACGTGGGATACCTGGCCCTCGGGGCCGCGCTGCTGCGCAGCGACCGGTGGCGTGGCGACGGCGCGGCCGTGCTCGTCCAGGGCGCCTTCCTGCTGGCCCTGGACGGCACGGCCGCGCAGGCCCTCAGAGCCGGCTGAGCTCGTCGACCAGGTCGTCCAGGCCCAGGCTGCCCTGCGAGAGCGCGGCCATGTGCCAGGCCTTGAGGTCGAAGGCGTCGCCCTTCGCCGCGCGGGCGGCCTCGCGGCCCTCCAGCCAGGCCCGCTCCCCCAGCTTGTAGCTGATCGCCTGCCCGGGCATGCCCAGGTAGCGGACCAGCTCGCTGTCCAGGAACGCGGCGTCGCGGCCGCAGTACTCGCCGAAGAACGCCCGGGCGAGCTCCGGCGTCCAGGGCTGCCCGCGGTGATCCTCCAGGGCGCCGTCGGCGTCGTCGGGGATCGGCAGCTCCAGGTGCATGCCGATGTCCACGACCACCCGGACGGCGCGCATCTGCTGGGCGTCCAGGTAGCCCAGCCGGGCGCCGGGGTCGGTGAGGAAGCCCAGCTCGTCCATCAGCCGCTCGGCGTAGAGCGCCCAGCCCTCCAGGTTGGCGCTGACCCCGCCGACCTTGGTCTGGAACACCGACAGGTCACCGGCGACGTAGGTCCACTGGGCCAGCTGCAGGTGGTGCCCGGGGACGCCCTCGTGGTACCAGGTCGAGACCAGGTCCCACAGCGGGAAGCGGTCCCTGCCCAGCGTCGGCAGCCAGGTGCGGCCCGGGCGGGAGAAGTCCAGCGACGGCGCGGTGTAGTACGGCGCGGCCGCGCTGCCGGGCGGGGCGATCATCGCCTCCACCTTCGTGATCGGCTCGGCGATGTCGAAGTGCACGCCGTCGAGCTCGGCGATCGCCTCGTCCATCATCGCCTGCAGACGCTGCCGGATCTCCTCCACGCCGTCCACGGCCTCGCCGTGCTCCCCCAGCCAGCGCATGGCCTCCATCGGGGTGGCGCCGGGCCGGACCAGCTCGGCCGCGGCCCGCTGCTCCTCGCGGATCCGGCGGTGCTCGGCCCAGCCCCAGGCGTAGGCGTCCTCCAGCCCGGTGCCCGCGCCCAGGTCGCTGCCGTTCCAGCGCCGGGCGAAGCGGGCGTAGCGCTCGCGGCCGACCGCGTCGGGGGTGCCCTGCGCCTGCGGCAGGTAGGTGTCGCGCAGGAAGTCGCGCACGTCGGCCACGGCGGCGTCGGCGGCGGCCGCGGCGTCGTCGAGGTCGGTGCGCAGCTCGTCGGGGCCGTTCGCCACGACGCCGGCGAAGTAGGGGCCGGCCAGCCACTCGCCGAGCTGACCGACGACGGTCTCGACCTGCCGCGGTGCGGCGAACAGACCCTGCTGCGCGCCCTCGGTCAAGGTGGCCAGGTAGCCGCGGTAGGCCTCGGGCACCCGGGCCATCCGGCGGCCCAGCACGGCCCAGTCCTCGGTGGTGGCCGTCGGCATCATCGAGAAGACCTGGCGCACCGAGTGCACCGGGGAGAACAGGTTGGACAGCTCGCGCAGGCCCTCGCCCGCGTCGTGCAGGTCCAGCGAGGCGGTCAGCCGCTCGCGCAGCAGCCGGGCGCAGCGGAACTCCACCGGGTCCTCGGCCAGCGCCGGGTCCTCGGCGAGCACGCGCTCCAGCTCGGCGAGGGTGTCGCGCTCGAGCCGGGCCGAGGCCTGCAGGCCGGCCGGGGACAGGTCGGGCAGCCGGTCGTCGCCGGGCCGGGTGCCCAGGGCCGTACCGGCGATCGGGTCGAGGTCGCAGAGGGCGTCGACGTAGGCGTCGGCGACCTCCCGGGGGGTGTGCGCGGTGCTCATCGGATCCTCTCCAGGCGGGCGGACATGACCGGGCGCAGCTGGCCGTCGGCGCCGGCGCGGTCGACGGCGTACATCAGCGCGCCGTCGACGATGCCGTAGAGCCGTGCGGCCTTCGTCGTGTCCGGGTGGTCGGGGGTGCGGGCGAGGACGTCGCTGGCCAGCTCCCAGCTCGTCGTGGTCCGGGCGCGGCCGACGTAGATCTCGACCAGGCCGTCGGGCGAGGCGGTGAGCAGCTCGACCTCCTCCTCGCCGCGGGGGCGCCAGAAGCCGGACTCCCGGACGTCGGGGCCGGCCGGCTTGCCGTCCGGGCCGATCCGCCAGGTGCGCGACTCGTAGGCGAGGAAGTCCCGGCCGTCGTGGGCGAAGCGGACCCACTGGCCGAACCGGTGGTCGCCCTGGGCGCCGGCGGCCTGCCCCTCGCCGTGCCACTCGCCGAGCAGGGGCAGCACCGACAGCAGCTCGTGGGCGACCTCGGGGCCGCTGCGGACGTCGGTGGTCTCCTCCACCGGCAGCTCGGTGCGGCCGGCGGTGGGCTGCGCGGGCAGGCCCTCGGGGGTCGGGGTGCTCACCGCGCACCCCCGCTGCGCTCGCGGCGGGTCAGCCTGACCGCGCCCACCGCGCACCACAGCGCGGCGACGACGGCCAGGGCGACGAGAACCCAGGCGGTGACCAGACCCATGCCCGCCACCGTAACCACGGCCGCCGACACCGGCTCGGACGAGCACCGCGCCGGCGACGGCTCGCCGAACGGCCCGTCGCGCCCGGCGCGAGCGGTGCTCTCGTGACGGACCGCTGCGCCGCGCGGGGGCACACGCGGGCAAGAGCACTGCTCTCGTCCGCGGACGACGCTAGCGTCAGGGTGTGGTGAGCACCGCGAGGGAGCGCGCACGGGCCGCGCTGACCGAGGAGATCCTGGAGTGCGCCCGCGGCCAGCTGGCCACCGTCGGCGCCGCGGGCCTGTCGCTGCGGGCGGTGGCCCGCGACCTGGGCCTGGCGTCCTCCGCGCTGTACCGCTACTTCCCCAGCCGCGACGACCTGCTCACCCGGCTGATCCTGGAGGGCCACGACGCGCTGGGCGCCGCGGCGGAGGCAGCCGACGACGCGACCGCGCAGCCCCGCGCGCGGTGGCACGCGGTGTGCGCCGCCGTCCGGACCTGGGCGCTCGCGCACCCGCACGAGTACGCGCTGCTCCACGGCTCGCCCGTGCCCGGCTACGCCGCACCGGCGAACACCGTGCCGGCGGCCACCCGGGTGGGTGCGGTGCTGGGCGGGGTGCTCGGCGACGCGGCCCGGGCCGGCCTGCTGCCCCCGGCCGAGGGGCGACGCACGGCGCTGGTCCTGCCCGCCGCGACGGCCGTGCTCGGCGGGGAGCACAAGGCGCTGGACGACGGGGCGCGGTCGCGGGCCCTGCTGGTGTGGAGTTCGCTGTTCGGCCTGGTCAGCTTCGAGCTGTTCGGCCACTTCGAGGGCACCGTCGCCGACCCCGACGGATTCTTCACCGAGCAGGTGGGCGAGCTGGCCGACCTGCTGGGCCTCTAGGGGTCCTCCTGCACAGGAGTCCGTCCTCCTGCACCAGGTCTGGCGCAGGAGGACGGACGTCGATCACCCTCCTCGGTGTCAACCGGTCGTTGCATCACCCCAGCTGAGGGGTGGGGCTCGTGGCGACTCGGGCGAACATGCGGGTGTTCTGGTCGGGGATCGCTGAGGGGCTGACCGTTGCGTCAGCCTCTCAGCGGG
>NZ_JAMXRZ010000004.1 GCF_024124375.1 Klenkia sp. PcliD-1-E | reverse complement strand
CGACGGCGAGTCCTACCGGATGCGCCAAGCCCGCACCCGAGGAGGTGACCGCCCCACCCGCTAATCACCGCGAGGGGCGGGGACTTTCACCTGGCCACCAACGGGGACCTGAGCTTGGCCATTGACAGGGTGATGCCAGCAGTGCGGATGCTGTGGCGGCGGCGACAGCGGGCGGATCGGCAGCTCTCTCCCCGAGGTCGCTTGCGCTCTACGCACGCTGGTGGCAACTCGAGACCTGGCTAAGGGAGCTGGCGTACGTCGAGGTGCGCTCCTTCCTGGGCAAGCGGTGGTCCGATGCCGTGAAGCAGGCCACGGGTCGGTCAATCAAAGATGCGGCGTTCACGCACATGGCGGGTGCAGACAACGTCAACCCACTGGCCTACCTCGACTACAGCCAGTTGATGGGACTGCTGCAAGTTGAGGTGACAGTTCGGTTCTGGTGGCCCCGGCGCTGACTACGCACACGCCGGAGCGCTCCACGAGGTCTACGTGGGTATGCAGGCGGCCACCAGGAACGCCGTCGCCAATCCCGGTCCGAGGGCGACCCTCGTCCGCAGCGATCCATCTCGGGCGCTCGCGGTCACGGCTTGGCCGGCGGTTACGGCGGCCCACGCGCCGAGGCCGATGAGCAGGCTGGTGGGGGTGGCGAAGCCCAGACCGACGCCCCCGAGGACCGCGAGACGAACGTCCCCGAAGCCAGCACCAGCGAAGCGCCATGCGAGGAGCAAGGCGGCCGCCGAGGCGATGATCCAAGCGGCCGCGGCCAGCAGCAGTGTCCAGTGCCCCGCGCTGCCCGCACCCGCAATCAACGCGAGGCAGACGACGACGATCGATCGGCGGATCAGGGGCGTCGGGATCCGCTGGGTCAACCCGTCGCACATCGCGAGCGCCACCAGAGCGCACGTCCATAGGACGTAGGCCGGCAGCAACGCCCACTCGATGCGCGCGAAGAGGAGATCCGCGACCGCGGCGCTTGTCGCGGCGCCCACCAGCGCGGTGCCCGACCGGAGCCGGCGGGGGAGTGGGCCACCCCATCGCACCTGTCGCAACCCCCGGACGGTGACCCAAGGGACCGCCACTGAGCCGGCGGCCGAGGCGATGGCCACAGCGGCGACCGCAGGGGTGTCCACGTGTCCTCGCTTGGTGCTGAGCGCTGATCGCGCTGGTGAGGGGGCTGTCACTGAGGTTGTACTGCCTGGTGACGGTTCGTGACCCACGCAAGCTCGAAATCAGTCGTTCGTGTCACCGGACCGGGTGACGTGGCGCCTGCAGTCGTTGCAGGACGCCATCGGCGATGCATGCTCGCCAGCCGATGGAATTGGAGGAAGGTGCCGCAGCATGACGCTCTCGCACGTCGTGGCTGCTCGCTGCGCGCTGATGACCTTGCCCGTTCTCCTCGCAGCCTGCTCCGGGTCGGACACCCCCGCGGAGCCCGCTACTTCCTCGACGCCGACGACGGCCGCTCCGTCGACCACCACTGACCCCGAGAAGTCGGCCGTCGCGGAGGCCACCGCCTTCGTCACGGCCTACTGGCAGACGGTGGACCAGCTCTACACCGACCCGACCCTGCCCATCGACACCCTGTACGAGGTGGCGGTGGACCCGGAGGCCGCGTCGGAGGCCGCCGCCATCCAGAGCTTCCGCGCCAGCGGCTACACCCAGACCGGCCAATCGCAGGTCGTCAGCACCACCCCGGGGTTAGTCGACCTCGAGGTAGCGGCCGCGGGGGACCTGCCCTTCGTCAAGATCACGGCGTGCATCGACGTCACCCAGGTCGGGGCGACTTCCTCGGCCGGTGCTGCGCTGACGCCGGGGCAGCAGTCTCCGTTCCTCGTCTCCGAACTGACCATCGTCAACACCGCCTACCCGGACTCCTCGTCCTGGCGGGTCAGCTCGGCCCCGAACACACAGGCCCAGGCATGTCCCGGCTGAGACTCATCCTCGCCAGCACCCTGGCCCTGATCGCTGTGCTGCCGGCCTCGGTCGGCTCCGCGGCCCCGGCCGAGTGCCAGCAGTACACCGCCCACGGGTTCTGCGTGGTGACCGCAGAGACCGGCGGCTCGAACGGGCAGAGCCCGAGCTCTCCGCGATCGGACGGCGGAGGCGGTACGACGCCGGCAGCAGCCTGTACCGACACCCGGCTGGGTGCGACCGTCCCGTGCTCCGACGCCGGCGGCTGGTGGTCCCAGACCAAGCAGTGCTACGTCCGCCCCCTGGACAACCCTCCGCCATCCGACTCCCCGATGTGGGGCGGTCGTACCGATGGAGCCCTCTACTTCTGCACGCCGTTCACCAACGGGCTCTCCTTCCCGGGCACCAACGGCTACACCTTCTGGTCGGCCACTCCGCCTGCCGGACCAGCGGCGGTGGACCCCGCCGTCCTTGCGCGACAGGCGCTCGACACCGTCGTCCTTCCCTCGCCGACCGCCGGTCGGTACCCGGCCGGGACCCTCAGCGACGGACGCGCCTACACCGTCGTCAACGCCCACACCTGGTTCTGGACCGACGCCGATTCTTACCGGCCGACGTCCGCGCGGGCCGACGCCGGCGGCGTGTGGGCCGAGGTCACCGTGACCCCGACGGCGCTCACCTTCACCCCCGGGGACGGCTCCGCGACCGTGTCCTGCACCGGGCCCGGCACCGCGTGGCAGCCCTCGGCCGGGGTGTGGAGCCCGTCGCCGTCAGGCTGTGACTACCGCTACGACAGCTCGTCCCTCCAGCAGCCCGACGGGAAGGTGTCCGCCGTGTACGGCATCCGATGGTCAGTCTCGTGGCGGTCCTCGACCGGGGTCACGGGCACACTCCCGCCGTTGACCACCACGTCGACCGCTGCTTTCGCCGTCGTCGAGGCGCAGACGGTGGTCACTCGATGACCGCGCAGTTGCGAGCGCCGATCCGCGCCGGGGACGACGCGGATGGTCCCCGCGCCTCGGCTCCCGCCCCGGTGCAGCTGACCGCGGCGGCACGGCGCCGGGTCAGCAGGAAGTCGCTCGCGCTGGCCGTGCTCGTCGTCCTCCTCGGCGGGATCCTGGCCTTCACCGCTGCCCAGATGCTCACCAGCCGCACCGAGGTGCTGGCCATCGCGCGGGACGTCGAGGCCGGCGCCATCCTCACTGCGGAGGACTTCGTCGTCGCGAGCGTCCCCGACGACCCCGCGCTCAGCCCGGTCGCCGCGGCCGATCTGTCCAGCGTGGTCGGCATGGTGGCCGAGGTCCCGCTGTCGCGGGGCGGGCTGCTCACGATGTCCCAGCTCGGGACCGGGTCCGGGATCCCCGACGGGAGCGTGCTGGTCGCGCTGCCCCTTCAGGGCGGACAGTTCCCTGCCCGTGGGCTCACCCCGGGTCAGCAGGTCCTCGTCGTCGCCACCCCGGGCACCGCGGGCGTCGTGAACGCGACCGCGTCCGGCCTCGCCGCGACCGTGACTGCGACCGTCGCGCAGGTCGGACCCCTCAACCCGGCGACCCAGGTGACCGTTGTGGATGTCGAGGTGTCCGAGGACGACGGGGAAGCCGTCGCGGCCCTGGCGTCGACCGGCAACCTGGCCGTCATCGTGCTGCCCGGCAACGGCTGATGCTTACCGTGCTGACTTCCGGCAAGGCCGCGCCGGGGGTGACGACGACGGCCTGCGCGCTGGCCACGACCTGGCCCCGTGCCCTGCTATTGGCTGACTGCGACCTCGCCGGCGGCGATGTCGCGCCCGGGCTGATGGCCGGCCGGGTCGGTGCGGAGACCGGGCTGCTGTCCTGGTCGGCGGCCGTCCGGCACGAGACCGGGCCGGCTGCCGCGGCGTCCGCTCTGCTCAGCCATGCCGTGCAGATACCCGAGCACCCGATGCTCGGGTTGCTGCCCGGGTTCGGGACAGCCGCCCAGGGCGCCTCGTTCACCGCGGCTACGTGGGAGCGGCTCTCGACAGCTCTGGCCGCTGCCCCGCGCTCGCTGGGTCGAGACGTCCTCGTCGACACCGGTCGGCTCGTGGGGGACCGTGGGTGCTGGCCGGTCGTCCGGGCAGCAGACCTCGTGCTGCTCGTCGTCCGGCCGAGCGTGCGGTCAGTCCATGCAGCGCATGACGCGCTTCGCCGCCTCCGCACCGAGCTGGGCGACCTGGGCACGGTCTCCGCACTAGTGGTGGGTGCGGGCCCCTACTCAGCCGACGAGGTGGCCGGCACGCTCGGCATTCCCCTCGCCGGTCGGATGCCCGCGGACGGGGTCTCGGCATCGGTCTTCTCGGACGGCGTCGCTGCGAGTGGACGGGGTATGCGGCGGTCGCCCCTCGTGCGGTCTGCAGGTGAAATGGCGCGTCGGCTGGCCGCGGCAGACCGGTCGCGGACATCGGTGAGTGCATGACCGCCCAGTTGGACGTCGAGCACGGGACCGGGATGGCGGAGCTCTCCGAGAGTGACTACCGGGTGGTCGCCGAGCTCCGTCAGCGGGTGTCGACCCGCCTCAGCGCCGAGGACCGCAACTACGCGCCTGGCCCGCGCCGCGAACTCACCCGCAAGCTGGTCAACGACGAGTACGAGCAGTGGCTCCTGCACGAGGCGAACAGCGGCCGGTCCGCGCCGGACGGGTTGCTTGAGGACTCCATCGTCGACGCGGTGCTGGCCGAGCTCGACGGTCTGGGTCGACTCGCGCCGCTGCTCTCCCGCCCCGATGTCGAGGACATCCACTTCGAGGGCTCCGAGCCCACCATGCTGCGCCTGGTCGACGGCGCCCTGGTGCCGGGTCCGCCTATCGCGACCAGCGACGAGGAACTGGAACAACTGCTGCGTGCGATGGGCTCTCGTTCTGACGGCGGCCAGACGAGTCGGGAGTTCTCGTCTGCGAGCCCTGTGCTGAACGTCCGGCTGCAGGGCGTGACCGAGCTCGGTGCTCGCCTGCAGGCCGCCATGGATGTCGTGCCCCGACCGGCCGGGGTCATCCGGGTGCACCGCTTCAGCGATCCGAGCCTGGACGACCTGCACCGGATGGGCATGGTCGACGGGCCCCTGCGAGCGTTCCTGCGGGCAGCGATCGAGGCGGGTGTGTCGCCCCTCGTGTCCGGGGCCCCGGGTGTCGGGAAGACGACGCTGATGCGCGCGCTCGGCAACACCATCCCGTGGAACAACGTCGTCGTCACCGTCGAGGACGAACGCGAGCTCGGGCTGCACATCCCACGATGGGACGCCGCCGAGAAGCGCTACGTCTCTCGTCACGCTGTCTGCCGGCCGTTCGAGTCGCGCCTGCCGAACGCCGAAGGACGCGGGGCCTTCGACATGGGCGATGCCCTGCACCTGGCGCTGCGAGCGTCGCCGACGTGGGTCCTGGTCGGCGAGGTCCGGGGCGCCTACGTGACATCGCTGCTGGAGGCAGCCACCAGCGGCATCGCCTCGGTGATGTGCACGATCCACTCGCCCTCGGCGGGCGGGATCTTCGACAAGGTGCTCATCAACGCCCTCAAGGCGCACCCGGCCCCGTCGTCAGAACTGGTCCTGCGCTCCCTGGCCGCCCTCGGGCTGGTCGTCCACGTCGAACGCGATCGGTTCTACAACCGGTACGTCTCCGGTGTGTACGAGCTGGGTGCCATCGGTGACTCGGGACGCCCGGACCTGACCGCCGTCTTCGCGCCCCGAGTCGGTGACCGGCGAGCACGTGCGACGGGAGCCGGGCTGCTGGGCGACTCCCTCCGGGAGCGGTTGAGCGCGGTCGGTTTCGATCTCGACTGGCTCCATCCCGATGCCTCGGACTGGCGAGCCTCCACGTCTGCCGGGGCGACGCCGTGACCGCGGCAGCACTGCTGATGGGCGTCGGCGGCCTCCTCGTGGCAGCTGGGGGAGTTGCGGCCGTGTTCGCGGCCCGTGGAGAGACGCTGCTGGAGTCCGATCGCTCCGCCGGACGCCGAAGGGGGTTCCGCCCGACGAGGACGCATGCGGCCGGCCTGTTGGTCGGCGTCCTGGTCCTCGCGCTCGCCGGGTGGCCCGTGGCGGCCATCGCCGCCGCTGCCGCTGTCGTCTTCGTGCCCAGCGTGATCGGCGGAGGCAGAGCGTCTCGTCGACTGATCGACACCTCTGACGCCCTGGCCGACTGGACGCGTCGCCTCGCCGACCTCATCAGTTCGGGAGCCGCAGGCTCCACCCGCGAGGCGCTGCGACGGTCGGCCGACTCGGCACCGGCCGTCATCCGGCCTGCTGTCGCTGACCTCGTCAATCGCATGGGCCCGCAGGGAGTGGAGACGGCTCTGCGCCGCTTCGCCGACGACATCGGCGATCCCGCGGCCGACAAGATCGCCATGGTGCTCATCCTCCGCGAGCGCAACGGTGGTCCCGGCCTCGCGGAGGTGCTCACGTCCCTGGCGGCCGACCTCGACGAACGATCCCGCATGGTCCGCGAGGTGGAGGCCGAACGGGCCAAGCCACGGTCCAACATGCGCACCATCGTCGTCACGACTGGTGTCGTGATCGCCGCGATGCTGCTGTTCGCGCGCGAGTTCCTCTCCGGTTACTCGAGCCCGCTGGGGCAGGTCGCACTACTCCTCGTCGCCGCCGTCTTCGGGACGGCCCTCCGGTGGATGAGAGGGCTGTCGGCGCCTCCGGCATGGCCCAGGGTGCTCGCGGATCCGCCCGGCGGGGGCGTCTCGTGACCGGTCTCCAGCTCGCCGCGATCGCCGGCAGCCTGATTGCGTCCGGCTCCCTCCTGGCGGTCCGCGCACTGCGGCCCGCTCCACCAGCGCTCGGAGCTGCGCTGGACCGGCTGTCGGTGCAGCCTTCCGTACGCGGACCCGTGCCGACCAGTCCGTCGGCCACCCGTTCCCGGCTCGTGCCCCACCGCGTCCTGCTCGCGGCCGAGCAGCGGCTGGGTGTGCCGGGCACCGACCTGGCCATCCTCGGCATGACCCGCGCCGACCTGGCCGCACGGAAGCTCAGGCTCGCGCTGCTTGGCCTGCTCGCGCCGTCGTTCATCGGGGTGCTCATGGCCGTTGCCGGCGTCCCGTTCGGTGCGGCCATCCCCGTGGCAGCAGGCGTCGGGACGGCGGCTGTCGGCTGGTTCCTGCCCACGGCCGACGTCCGCGAGAACGCCCGCGCGGCGCGGCAGGAGTTCCGGAGCAACCTGGAGTGCTACTTGACCCTCGTCGCCGGGGAACGGCGCGCGCGGGGATCGGTCGAGCAGGCGCTGGAGGAAGCAGCGCGCGTCTCGGGCAGCGTCCCGTTCCGGCGGATGCACCAGGCCGTGCGTCGCTCCGCCCTCGCCGGGCGCAAGCCCTGGACGGACCTCCGCGAACTGGGGGACGAACTGGGCGTGGAGGAACTCCGCGGCCTCGCCGACATCGCTGCGGTGGCCTCGGACGGTGCGTCGGTCTACAACACGCTCCTCGCCACGGCGCGAACCCTGAGGCATGCCGAGCTGGCCGACGCCCGCACCCAGGCCAACGAGGTCAGCGAACGGATGGCCAGACCGTTGGCCCTGCTGGTCACCGGCCTGACCTTGTTCGTCCTCGTTCCCTTCCTCATCCGCATGTTCACCACCGCGACCTGAGCCCGACCGCACCCAGGAGAAGCACGATGATCCCTTCCACCACCGCGATCGCCCGCCGGGTGACCGATGCCGTCCAGACCAGCGTCCTCGCCGTCGTCTCCTGGCTCCGAGCCGAGGACGTCGAGGACGACCGCGGCTCGGACTCCTCGGAGAAGGCCTTCATGGTCATCCTGGCGATCGCCTTGGGCGCTGCAGTCACCACAGCCGCCGTGGCGTTCGTGGCCAGCAAGACGGCCCTCTTCCAGTAGAGGTCCGGACCATGGGGCGACGCCTGCGGACTCGATGGCTTGCGCCGGAGCGCGGGTCGTCGAGCGTCGAGTTCGCCGTGCTGTTCCCGGTCCTCGTCACCCTGCTCCTCGCCGGGCCGCAGATGGCGCTGTGGTACTTCGCGCAGGACGCGGCCGAGGCAGCCGCTGAGGCAGGGGCCAGAGCCGGCAGTCTCGACGGCGCGCCAGCCGGCGCCGGGAGCGACGCGGCTCAGGACTACCTGGCGGCCCTGGGGACCGGGACGATCACCAGCTACCGGGTGGAGGAGACACGGACGGCCACCTCCGTCGTCGTCCACGTCGTCGCCGACGTCCCCAACGTGATCCCGTTGCCGGGCATGGTGCCGGTCGTCGACGTGACCTCCGCTCGCGGCCTTGAGCGGTTCACGGTCCGGGAGACCCCATGAGGAGGCCCCGGTCGGGCGAACGCGGATCAGAGTCGGTCGAACTGG
This sequence comes from Klenkia sp. PcliD-1-E, assembly GCF_024124375.1. GTDB lineage: Bacteria > Actinomycetota > Actinomycetes > Mycobacteriales > Geodermatophilaceae > Klenkia. The sequence goes on along the minus strand of NZ_JAMXRZ010000004.1, from coordinate 80,002 downwards.
CGATCCTCCTGCCCGTCGCGGTCCTCGTCATCGCGCTCGTCGTGGTGGGCGCCCGGATCGCCATGGCGGGCAACCGCATCACCGGCGTCGCCGGTTCGGCGGCCCGCGAGGCGTCTCTGGCGCGGTCGCCGGGTGCCGCCGAGTCAGCAGCGGTCACAGCGGCGAACCAAGCCCTCCGCGACCAGCACCTGCGCTGTCGCGACGTCGTGGTGAATGTGGACTCGACGGCCTTCGGGGCACCGCCCGGCTCGGGAGCGGCGGTCTCAGTCTCCGTCAGCTGCACAGTCGACCTGTCCGACATCGGGATCGCCGGTCTGCCCGGATCCCGCACCATCACCGACACCGCGTCGAGCCCCGTCGACCCCACCAGGGAGCAGCCGTGATCACCGGACTGCCGGGGGAGCGCGGCTCCGTGTCCGTGCTCTTCTGCTCCGTCGTCCTGACCGCCGGCGTGCTGGTGACCGCGCTGATCGACGCCGGGGCCAACATCCAGGCCGCCAACCGCGCCGACACCGCATCCGCGGAAGCCGCACGCGCCGCAGCCATCGCGGTGGGTCCTGTCCCCGCGGGTGGGAGCCAGGACACCCGCTTGGCCGTCGCCGCTGCCAGCACGTACCTCTCGCAGATCGGCGCCCGCGGGTCGGTGCGCGTCGAGGGTCCCGGCCTGGTGCAGGTGACCGTGACCATCACCGACTCCACGCCCCTCCTCGGCCTACCGATCGAGCAGACGCGCTCCCACAGCGCGCAGCTCGAGGTCGGCCTGGTCGACGGCGAGCCGGTCCGATGAACGCGGCGATGCGCGTCGCCCGTGGTATCGGGGCGCTGCTCGTCCTGGTGGGCGTCGTCGTCGGCGTCCCCGTGCTGCTGGTCGCACTGGGGCTCGTCCCGGACCACGTCCCGACGGCGGGCGAAGTCGTCGCGACGCTCAATGCCCGGGACGACGGACAACTGCTCCGCAGTGTGCTCGGCGCCGGCGCATGGGTGTGCTGGCTCGTCTTCGCCACCGCGACGGCAGCCGAGCTGTGGGCCGTCGCGATGGCCCGACCGGTTCCGCGGCTGCCCGGTCTTGGCTCCGTCCAGGCACCGGTCGCCGCGCTCGTCGCAGCCGTCGTCCTCGCGCTGGGTCTGGCAACGCCCGCGAGCCAGCTGTCTCCCGTGACGTCGGCCGACAGACCGCCCCTGCCGGTGGCCCTGATGACCGCCGCCGCCCCGGGCGCGTCTGAGGTGCCCGTCGCTGCTGCGCCTGCAGACGGCTCGGCGGAGCCGGGCCCTCAGTACGTGGTCGAACGACGAGACACCCTGTGGGGCCTGGCCGAGAGGTACCTCGGTGACCCGTTGCGGTACACGGAGATCGTCGCGCTCAACAGGGACGTGGTCGGTCCTGACAGCCGCATCACGCCAGGCACCACCCTCCTCCTCCCGCCCGATGCAGCCGGGCTGTCAGCGGAGGATGGCGCCCAAGGGGCGAACACGCAGGTGCTGGTGCAACCCGGGGACAGCCTCTGGAGCATCACCGAGGACGCCACCGGGGACGGCGACGACTGGCCAGCGGTGTGGGATGCCAATGCCGGCCGGGCTCAACCCGGAGGAGCTGCGTTCACGGACCCGGACCTCATCCGGCCCGGCTGGACCATCTCGGTGCCAGGTCCGGCACAGACGACAGAGCCGAACGTGCCGGTGCCCACACCGTCCGAGACGCTGCCATCCCCAGCACCGAGTACACCGAGCTTCCCGCCACCTCCGTCCACGGCTCCTCCTTCCTCGAGTCCCGCGGCGCCGTCGTCGGCTGCGACACCGGCTGCGACATCGGGGGCGGCAAGCGACGGCGTGACCGCCGAACCAGACGCCACCGACGGGGTCCCCGCCGCGGCAGCGGTCGGAGCAGCCTCCGCCCTGGCCGCCATGTCGTTGCTCGCCCTGCACCGCTACCGACGCCGTCAGTTCCGCCTCCGTCGGCCCGGTCGGCCTCTGCCGCCAGTTCCGCGAGCACTGGGTTCGGCCGAGCGCGCTCTCCAGCGTGCAGGCCACCTCGACGTGGCCTGGTTCGACACAGTGCTGCGCAGCCTGGTCACTCCCGCGCAGGGCACGGCTCCCGACGTGGTCGCGGTCGGCGTCGACGCCCAGGCGGTGACGGTCGTGCTTGCCGGGCAGTACCGGTCCGCGCCGGCGCCTTGGGTGGTGGACGAGACCGGGACGCGATGGTCCCTCCAGCGGACGGCGGCACTCCCGGACAGTGTCCCAGCGCCGGGGCGCGGGCACGCGCCGTTCCCGTGCCTGGCTGCGATCGGCACGACAGTTTCGGGCCAGCAGTGGTTCCTTGACCTCGAGCGGGCCGGCGTCGTCAGCATCACGGGGGACGAGCACCGGATCGGCGACTTCCTGCGCTACCTCGCCGCCGAGCTCGCCCACAACCCGTGGTCGGAGATGATGAGGGTCGACGCAGTCGGGATCGGCGGCGAACTGGCCGACCTGAACCCGGACCGGCTCGTCCTGCACCAGGACCCGGACGAGCCGACCCAGCAGTTCTCCAGATCGGCGCGTCAGCGGATCGACCTGCTGACGAGCCAGCCCGGTGGTGCACTGCGGGCCAGGACCGACGACCTGGAGCCGGAGGCCTGGGCTCCCCGGGTGCTCATCTCGGGAGCGGCGGGGGAGTCGGTGCAGCTCTGCGCCGACGGACTGGACCGCATCGACGGTCGAGCCGGCCTCGCGCTCGTTGCCCCGGTTCGTGGGGACGGACGCGGCTTGCGCCTGCACATCGACTCATCGGGTGCGGCAAACGTCCCTGCCTTGGGTCTGCACGTCCACGCGACCCAGCTCCCCGCCGACGAAGCTGCCGCCCTGGCTCAGCTGCTGGCCCATGCCGCATCGGTGACCACCACGCAGGAAAGCGAGGGAGCGCCCGCCGACGACGAGACGTCGCCGGCCGTGCGGGATGTCGTCGGCGGCATGACCGATCGCAATGCTCCCCACCTCGAACCGGTCGATTCTGTGCTGCCGCAGCCCGACGCCACCTACCTGAAGGCCGCCGCCACCACCGCCGAGGACCTGAACATGCTCGCGCCGGTGTCCTCGGAGATCGAACGGCGGCGCGCCCAGGTCGCGGACCCCGACCTGGACCGGGACCTGGCCGACTGGGCCGACCCGCACTGTCGCCGGCCGAAGGTGACGCTTCTCGGCCCGGTGCGAGTCGATGCGCAGGGTGAGCTGCCGACCCGGAACCCGCGGCGGCAGTTCTACACCGAGGTCGTCGCCTACCTCATCACCAGGCCCGACGGGGCAACCAGCGAGCAGTACGCAACAGCCCTCTGGCCCGACGAGCCGGACGTCGTGGGCAAGACCAAGGTCAGGCAGTCCATCTCCGTCGTCCGGACCTGGCTGGGCGTCGACCCGGACGGTGCGGACTACCTGCCCTCCGGGCTGAGTGCCGCAGCCGGTGGGCGTTACCGCATCAGCGGTGCACTCGTGGACGCCGATCTTTTCCGGCGACTCAGAGCTCGCGGCCTGGCCCGGGGAGCGGACGGGATCGATGACCTCCAGCGCGCTCTCGACCTGGTCAGCGGCAAACCGTTCGAGCTGCCTGACCTACGCGTGCGCGGCGTCGGTGGCTACGGATGGCTACTCGACGACGGAGAACGACTGGACCTCGAACTCCCGGCACTCATCGTCGACGTCGCGCACATCGTGGCCACCCACCACCTCGGGAACGGGGAGCCGGAACGAGCAGCGAGCGCCGCACACAGCGCGCTGCGGTCGGGCACCTACGAGGACGTCCCTCTGCTGGACCTGGTGGCCGCCTGCGACGCGATGGGCAACCAGGCCGAGGCCAGCGCCTACGTCACGCGGATCCTGGCCAACCACGACGCCGAGGTCGAGGAGGACCTGCCGCCCCGGACGGCGGAAGTGCTCTTTCGACGCAACCGCCTGGACTAGCGGCCAAACACCACCGAACCTCGCGAGGTGTCTGCTGCAGCAGCTGGCCGGGGAGCCGGCCTGGCCGCGGTGACGGGAAATGTTGACCCGGGGACTGCGTCTTAGCCTGTCCAGCTGGCGACGGGGCTCTTCGTCAACCAAGAACCAAGCGCGGGTGCGAGAGGTGTCGGGGTGCAGAACGCGGCCCGTGCTAGACGGCGAAGTCGTGATCTCCCGGATCGGCGCTGAAGCAACAGTCAGCGTTGAAGGTAGCGCCGGGTTCATCCCCCAACTCGGCAGTCGCAATCATCAGATGATTACGACTGGCAAGAAGTTCCGCTGCGGCCCTTGCCGCATTGAGCTACCTGAGAGCAAGCTGTGCGCTACAGCGCGCGGGTGGTGGTTACCCGACTTCGACGTGGACGGCCTGGCCATCTCCAATCGTCAGATCTCGAACAAATGCATCGTGAGCTGTCTTCCGAAGCAATCAAAGGAGATTGCAGTGGACCATCGTCGGAGTACCTCGCTGACACTGGCGGGTGTCACGACCGCAGCGCTGTTGTTTATGCCAGGCCAAGCATCGGCGGACGTGTGCAGTTTCGACGGAAGCGTGAACCTCGCTCAACTTGATGCGGGGTGCACCTACGAGGCGGGCACCTTGGTGACCCTTGACGACGGAACAGAGATCGCGCTGCCGGCCCCGGGTGAAACGGTGGTTGCCATGGGGGTACCCCCTGCCGGAATGGAAGGGTTGGAGGTGGCGCTCACAAATGCAGGCGCAACCGGTGTAGCCGTTCAATTAGAAGACGAATGGCGCGGGGCGCCGGTCGCGGTGGAGGAGCAGCAGGAGGCGCTCGCCGGACGAACAGCGACTAACGACGACGGGTCCTCCAGTCGCGCAAGCTGTGGGAGTTCCGAGTGCAACGTGTCGGGGTGGAGATGGCCAAGTGACGTTGTCTGGCGCTACAACTCATCGGGGCAGATCGTCTCGGGCGCATCTGCGCTGTCAGCTGCGGCGTCGGCATGGTCAGGAACCGTGACCACCTGCGGGTACACCATCTTGTCGTCCGCCGGACATAATTACATCGGCACTACCACAACCGCGCCCAATATCATCTCGGGTTCCGGAGGATGCGGAACCCGGAATCAGCAGAACACCATTGGCTGGCAGGCGAGGGCGTCGAACAACTTGGCGCTTACATGCACCTGGTATAACAGTTTTGGGGACGCCCTGGAGGCCGACCAGGTCTATGCCACCAATCAGCCCTGGAGTGTTGCTTCCACGTGTTCCGGAAATGCTTACGATTTCCGAGGGGTCGCTACGCACGAATGGGGACACGCATATGGTCTGAACCATACCGCGCAAACCGGGGGGCTTGTGATGCGGCCGTCGTTCAATTACTGCGACACTGACGCTCGAACTCTTGGTCGTGGCGACCAGCTCGGCATCGACTTCATATACTGACCGAGATGTACCTACCGTCTGCTAGGGGGGCAAGGGTCGCCCTTGCCCCCCTGACCGTAGCCCTAATGTCCGTTCTGTCCTCGTGCGGCGAAGAATCGGTGCAGAGTGCATCCTGCGGGTCTTATGTCATTTTCGATTCGCCGAACACCGCCGCTGAGGCTTCGGATTTGGTGATTCGCGGAACTCTTATCGATATGTCCGGGGATGGCGAGACGGTTCAGGTCAACGCCGTTGCGAAAGGCGACTCCTCGTTCGTAGGTGGATCAATCCTGGCCAAGCCTGCCGACGACTGTGGACCCTCTTCTGTGGAAGTCGCAGCTGGCAGTGAGGTGGTTGCGTTTCTCATCCAATCCGACTCGGGAGAATGGCGTCAATTATCCCCCACTCAAGGTGTCGTTTCGTACGACGCCGAAGAATACGCAGCGCTTTTTGACGACTAGGACGTCTCGCTTAGCAGGCAGCCATGAATTCTGCGATGATCCGAAGTCGCCATCGCTGAGCATTGTTGGAACAAGAAAGCGCAGGCCTGACGTCCCGCTCGAGCAGGCAGCGTGAGGGTCGTTGCAGCAGTCCAGTCGGCTGGTCGCCGGCCGCTACCGCGACGGTCACCTGCACGTGGTCGGCCGGTCCACCCCGCTGAACCGGTCACAGGTGGCTGAGCTCGCTGCCGCTCTGACCCGGTGACCACGGAGCACCCGTGGCCAGATCGGATCGGCACCGGCGCGTTCGGAGGCGGCCGGCTGTCGGTGCCCATGGTCCGGGTGGAGCCGGTCGCCATTGCCGAGGTCTCCGCCGATGCCGCGCTGACCGCTGGGGTGTTCCGGCGCCCGCTGGGGTTCGTGCGGATGCGCCCCGACCTGGGTCCCGAGGACGTACCCGCCATCTGAGGGCGGTGCGCGAAGCGTCAGTTCTGGTGCGGTCGCCGCCGAGCGCCGGTACGGGCAGCGCCGGCGGGTCGAAGAGGGATCTGGTGCGACGCCAACACGCGCCGCACCGCAGTCTGGGAGCGGTCCACCAGCTCCCCGATCTCCCTCAACGACCGGCCCTGGGCGTACGCACTGACGATGAAGGTCTCCAACTTCTCGCGCAGCTCACGGTCCAGGAACCTGCCCTGGCTTGCAGTGCCGGCGAAGTCGGGCAGGGGCGTCAGCTGAGGCCGTGGCGGATAAGACATCGACGTCGCTCAAGAACTCGCCGGCCACGGCACCAGCGCCGGGAGTGGTCACCTGTGCGGCCGTCGAGCCCGTTGCCGGGGTGCTCGTGGCTCCCGCCGGCATGGGCGATGGCGGCCAGCAGCAGGGCCAGGCGTGGCCGGTCCAGCCCGGCGGCGAGCTCACCGAGAGCCACCGGCTGACCGTCCGCGAGGGAGGCGGCCGCCCGCAGCAGACGCAGCTGGCCGGCTGACCCGGCGATGCGCCCGCCGCGGACTGCGGCCTCCAGCTCGGTCCAGGCGACCTGGGCCCAGCCGATACCGGCGGCTCGTCCGGTCGGTGGTCCCGCCGGGTCGTCGTCGTAGTCGACGAAGACGAGGTCCGCGGCCGCGAGGACGGGCAACCAATGGCCGTCGTTGAGAAGGAGCAGGACGGCTGCCTCGGCGCCGTAGTCACCCACTGCGGCGCGCAGCAGAGCGCTCTGCAGGTCGGCCGGGTCCTCGTCGACCGCGCGGGGCGGGAACAGCACGGTCCGCTCCTCTCCTCTCCGCCGCTCAGATGTACCAGCTCAAGTGTGCCGTGCGATCGGGCACCCGCTAACCGCGGCAGCTGCGGTGATCGATGCGCAGGTGACCGAGACGCTGCTCAGGCGCCCGCCCAGCGGTTCATGCGTCGACGGGCCGTCCTTCGGTGCGCTGGACAGCGCCCTGCCATACCCAGCACCGCATCTTCTCGTCCCCGACCTCGAACTCGATGCCGACGGCTTCGTCCGTCCACCGCATCACGCGGGCGGTGCACCGCACGTCGGTGTCCCCGAACCGAACCCAGGCCATCGCCCACATCGGACCGCGATCGGGGGCGAGGGAGACGACTCGGGTGGACAGCTGGAGCTGCTCATCGCTCAGGCTCCTCAGCGGACCGTGGCTGCGCGCTGCCTGCAATCGACGCTGCTGTGCTCGTTGCTCTCCCGTGTCGGGATAGCGCCGGTTGGTCCCCACCCCTCCACGTTCGCACACATGTTCGATCGTCCGCGAGTGAGGCTTGCGGTCGATGTCACCCGCTCCGCAGATGGGTGGACGTGGGGTGACAGGTGCCGGACAGGGTCGGGCGCCGTCCGGGGTGACGGTTGCTCGAACGTCTCCTTGGAGCGTCGGAGGCATCCCACTGATGTCGGAGGCACCTGATGTTCCACGACCCCTCGATTGTCGGCAGTTGGCCGGCGCTCGTCGTCCGGATCGACGACAGCCGCACCCTGGTGCGCTGGGCAGAGACCGAGCCCGCACTGAGGGCGACGCCGACCGTTGCCGACGTCGTCCGGGCCTGTTCTGTGTCCAGCGACCACGAGCTGAGCGACGCGGTCCTCGCTGCGCTGGTGCGGTGGGCGGCTGCCGACAACGGCCGCGACGACGACGCCCTCACGCTGCTCCTGCACCTGCTGAGCGGGGTGGTCTGGACGACGGCACGTCAGCTGCAGGACCTGAGCCCGGACATCCTCGCCGTGGTGACGGGTGAGCTCGCGTGTCAGATCCGTCGCTACCCGTGGCAGCGGCGCCCGCGCTCGATCGCGGCCAACCTCCGTCACGACACCCGGCACGCCGTCCTCGCCGAACTGCGTCCGCGGAACCGACGTCACCCCGAGCGCGGCGAAGTGCTCACCGCCGACGGTGACATCACCCGACTGCTGCCCGTCGCGCCCGAGGACGAGGCCGAGGACGTCGACGTCGTCGACCTGCTGCGGTGGGCGGTCGACGCCGGCGTCGAACCGGGGGACCTCGAACTCCTGATCGCCACCGAGCGCGCACGCCACCTCCACCCCAGCGGGGGTGACACCGTGGTGGCCGCCCAGCACGGCATCTCGACGCGCACCCTGTACCGACGGCGGCGCCGCACCCTGGAGACCCTGCGCGCTGTGGCCCAGGACTACCTGGCGGCAGTCGCGTGACCGAGCACCGGAACGACGAGCCGGTGGCCGTGCGGCACGTCCTCGGCGTCCCTGATCGGCCGGCTGGCCCGCTGTCGGTGGCCGAGGTGCAGATCGCCCTTCGCCATCTGCTGGGACGCCAGGCGGGTCCAGCGGTCGGCCCGCCAGCGGGGGAGGAGTCCTCCGGCCGGGGTGACAACAGCACCGGCAGTGCGATCCACGGGGGTGACACTGCAGCTCAGGTCTCCGTGATCGCCGGTCACCCCGGGGCAGGATCGTCCACCGTCGCCCTGGCCCTTGCCGACGCGGCGGCCACGAACGGCCGCGCCGTGCACCTGCTCGACCCCGCTGCGCCGGGGCGTTCGGGGCTGATGGCCGCGGCCGTGACGGAGCTCGGGACGGACCCCAGCGGCACCTGGCGCAAGGGACGTCGAACCTCGGTGGTCATCGAGCGGCGTGCTCTCCCCGGTGACGGGTCGAGCGTCGTCCCGGGCGAGCTCCAGGACGACGTGCTGACGGTGCTGGACCTCGGCAGCACGGAGAGCACCACAGCGAGCACCGCTCCGACCGTTGTCGTCTGCCGCGCCAACGTGCCCGGCTTCCGGCTGGCCGAGCAGCGTCTGCTGCAGCTCGCCGGCCGACCTCTGGTCGTCGCCGCTGTCGGTCCGCACGGGTCGGCGCGGGAGGTACGGGCGTCGATCGGGCCCCGGCTCGCTGCGCTCCGCGACACCGGTCGCCTCGTGTCCGTGCCGTGGGACTCGCGGCTCGACGTGACGGGGTTGACGGACCGGCCGCTCCCGCGACCTGTCGTCGCGGCCGGCGCCCAGCTCCTCTCCCTCGTCCAGACCGTCCAGAGCCTCGACGCAGGCAGTCGGAGTGCTCGGTGAGGGCCCGGCTCGCCGACCTCGTGCTCGAGGCAGCCGTGTGCCCGGCCGCCCCTCCAGGCGTGCAGGTCTACGCCGACCAGATCACGTCCTGGGTCAAGTGGGGCGTGCTCGCGGTGCTCGGCATCTGCTTCTTCGCCAGCGTGGGCATGCTCATCTGGGGGCGGGTCACCCATCACCCCCGCGGGGCTCGCCTGGGCATGGACGGCATCCTCATCTGCGTCGTCGGGGCGATCCTGTACGTCGTCGGTTACGTCATCGTGCAATCCATCGTCGGGACCGGCTGCTGATGGCCCGCCGTGTGCACGAGCGGAGCGGAGTGAAGTGGTCCCGCCGCCGGATCCGCGTGCTGCTGGTCGCGTCCGGTCTGGTCGCCCTCCTTCTCGCGGCCGCGGTCGTCCTCGGGGTCGCCCGGGCCGTGGGGCCTCCTCGCACAGAGCCGGCGCCGACCGCCCAGATGGCCGCCCACGCGAGCCCGACCGAAGGGGCCGGCCCGGACGACGCCGCAAGCGCGCGGGACACGTTGAGCGACCGGCCCATGCCCGTCGTCGACGACTCGGCAGCCCGCCCCGGACCGGTGTCCGTCCTGGACCCGGGACCGAGCATCGAGCTACCGGCACCGACGACCACCGGACCGGCAGGGGTACCCACCGGCTTCCCGCAGACGCCGGAGGGCGCGCTCGCCCAACTGGCCGCCATCGACCAAGTCGCGTTCCAGTCCGGGTCGCTGGAAGGAGCCAGGGAAGTCATCCGGGCCTGGGCGCTGCCTGGCGGTCCCACCACGACGAGCTGGTCGGTGGTCCATGCCCTCGCCGTCCTGTTCGAGAGGACCGGTGTGTCAGGCGGGGGATCAGCCCGGCTGGCCATCGTGCTGACCCCGCTGATGGGTCTGATCAAGGGCACCGTCGGCGCTGACTTCGTCGTCCCGTGCGTCGACTTCGAGCTGGACGTCACCCTCGACCAGACCGCACGCGGTGCCGTCGCCGACTGCCAGCGCATGGTCTGGTCGGGCGACCGGTGGCTGATCGGCCCCGGCGACGAGCCGGCCCAGCCACCGTCGGTCTGGCCGGACACCGACCTCGCCATCGCCGTCGGCTACCGGGACCTCAGCCGTGGGTGAGGACGTCCTGGCCATCGACCTGAACCCCATGAGCTGGCTCGGGGACCTCGCGGCCGAGGCCATCGCCGACGTCTGGACAGCCGCCATGGTGAGCATCTGGTCGGCCGGTCTCTGGTTGCTCGGGCTCGCCTTCCGGGTCATCGACGCGTTCACCACGCCGGACGTGTCCGACTCCGGGCCGATGGGTTCGGTGCTGCCGACGACGCTGTGGCTGGGCGCGACGGTCGCCGTCCTCATGATGTTCGTCCAGTTGACGATGGCGCTGGTCCGTCGCGACGGTCGGTCGCTGGGGCGCGTGCTGCTGGGCGTGGCCCAGTTCGGGCTGGTCTGGGTGGGATACCTGGGGGTAGCCGGCGGCATGATCCTGGCCGCGGCCGAGCTGGCCCGGGGAATCCTCAGCGCGATGCTCGACGTCGACAGCCTGGCGGCCGTGGACCCGGGCAACTCCTGGCCCCGGGAGGTCGTCGACGCCACAGCGGCCACCGTGCTCGGGTTGTCGTCGCTGCTGCTGGTGATCCCCGCGGCGTTCTTCTACGTGATCATCGCGCTCGTCCGCGAAGCGGCGCTGATCATCCTGATCGCTACCGCGCCCATCTCCGCAGGCGGCCTGCTCAGCGACAGCACCCGGTCCTGGTTCTGGAAGAGCCTTCGATGGTTCTTCGCGAGCCTGCTGATCACACCCACCGCGGCCCTCATGCTGGGCATCGGGGTGCAGTTGTCAGCGGGGGTCGTGGCGGGCAGCGGCGACGACACCGCACAGGCTGCCGGCACCGCGGTCGTCGGCGCCGTGATGGTGGCGATCGGCGCCGTGTGCCCGATGGTGCTGTTCCGCCTGCTCGCCTTCGTCGACCCGGGCACGGCCTCGGGCTCCGCGCTGCGCCAATCGTGGAACGACGCGGGTGGGCTCAGTGGGCTGACCCGAGGTGGGCAGGGCAACGGCAACGGGGCGGCCACCGCCAGCGCCCAGGACGGCCGGTCACACGGCGAGGTGGCGGCCGAGGCGCAGTCCGCCCGACGACTCGGCTCCGTCGCGACCGCGGCCTCCGCCGCCGGCAGCGCGGCCGTCGCCGCCGTCGGTGCCGCTGCTGCGGTCGCCCACCGGACGGTCGACCTCGCCTCCGACGTGCTGAGCGCGGGCGGCGTCGGCCACCCGGGGTACCCCGCCGGCTCCACCTCGCGACGTACAGCCCGGTCGTCGTCCGACCCATCCGGCTACGACACCGGCCGGTCGTCATCACGGGTCAGCACCCAGCCGGCCCGGTCGGACGAGCCGTTGCCTGCGGGTGTGGGCACGGACGTCGGGTCGACAGGGGAGTCCCCACGATGACGGCGCCGGCACGGTACGGGTCGTGGTCAGCAGACCGCGGAGCCACCTTCGGCGGGTTCGGTGTCGGGACCTGGCTGGGCGCCGCGGCGGCGGGGCTACCCGTCCTGGCAGCCCTCGGCGCCCAGCGATGGTCCGCCGCAGCGGCGTGGACCCCCGTCTGGGCCGTCGTCATTGTCCTGCTCGCTGTCCCGGTCCGCGGTCGCACCCCGGTGCGATGGGCCTGGGACGTCTGCCACCGCCTCGCTGGCGGACTACTCGGATGGACCGACTGGCAGTCCCGAGCGGTCACCGGCACCGCCGACGACCTCGATGAGGCGGACCTGCCGGGTGTGCTCTCCGGCATCCGGACCCACGACGGACCTCCGTTCGGGCCGCTCCTCGTCCGACCCGTCGTGGTCGCCGACGACCGCGAGCGGACCTGGGCCGTCGTGGCGCGGGTCAGCCACCCAGGCATCGGGCTCGCCGAGGCCGGTACTCGCAACCGGCTCGGGCAGGGTCTCGCCGAGCTCCTCGAGAGCGCCGCCACCAGCGAGCTCATCTCCTGCCTGGCGCTGCAGGTGCGCACGGTGCCCGACGACGGCGCCGAGCGGGCGACCTGGGAGACGAGCAACCTGCGGCAGGACGCTCCGGCCCTCGCCCGGGCGGTGATCGCCGAGCTCGCCGAGATCATGACGGCGTCCGGGGTCCGCCACGAGGCCTTCGTGACGGTGGTCGTCCCCGAGCGCCGGATCGCGCGGCTCGCGAAGGAGGCCGGCGGCGGGGTGGATGGGCGAGCCCGGGTGCTCCACGGCCTGATGGCCGAGATCGAGGCACGCCTGGTCGGTGCAGTGGGTTGTTCCGAGGTGGTCTGGTTGGACTCGCCGGAGCTCGCGGCAGCCGTTCGTACCGGTTTCGCCCCAGGGGATCGAGCGGCGCTGACGCGCGACGGCGTGGCCATCCCCATGGCCGCCGCGGGACCGACGTCCGCGCCTCCTCCGGAGAAGCGCCACTACGCCCACGACGCCTGGCAGTCGGTCACCTGCACGGTCCTCCTGCCCGACAAGGGAGCACTCATGGGAGCTCTGGCTCCGGTCCTCGTACCGACCGCGGCCGGGGAACGCCGGTCGGCGACGGTCTTCTTCGAACCCATCAACCGCACCAGGGCGGACCGGATGATCGGCAACGAGTCCATGAGCTCCGAGCTCACCAACGAGCTCCGGCGTCGGGGCGGCTTCCGGGTCCGCGCATCCCACCGGCAGGAGGCCGCCCGCGTCGAAGGCAGAGACATCCGCTTCGCCGAGGGCAACGCGCTGGTGCGGGTCGCGGTCGTCGCGGCGGTCACCGTGCCGGCCACGTGGTCGATCAGCGACTACGGGCGTCGATTGGAGTCGAGCATCACCAACAGCGGCTTCAAGCCACTGCGCCTCGACCTCGCCCAGGACACCGGCTTCGCCGCTGCCTGCGTGCCCCTCGGCATCGGGCTACCGCGACGGCGTGGCGCCCGGTGAACAGCAGGAGGGTGCCGGGCCGGGGTCTGGCGAGGTTGATGGCGGACTTCGACCACCAGCTGCCTCGGGCGGTGCCGGCCACCCCGCACCAGGTCGACAGGGACCCGTTCGGGAACCCGGTCGGACGTCGAGGCCGATTCGGCCCAGCGACGGGGTGGGCGGCGGTTCCCGCCCCGCTCTCGGTGTACCGGATGACCACCGAGCAGGTCGGCGGGGTTTGGCCGTTGATCGCCGGGAACGGGTTGTCGGCGTCCGGAGCGCTGCTCGGCATCGACCACCTGTCGGGCGGGGCGTTCGCGGCCGACCCGATCGGTTGGACCCTCAACGGAGTGGCTGGGGTGACCAATCCCAACATGATCGTCTTCGGTGCGCCGGGCCGCGGGAAGTCCGGGACGATCAAGATGTTTGCCCTGCGCCAGATGGCCTACGGCTACCGAACGCTGGTCCTCGGTGACGTGAAGGACGAGTACGCGCCCTTGTGCGGCGCGCTCGGTGTGCAACCGCACGCGGTCGGGCACGGACTCCCGGCCCGGATCAACCCGCTGGACTTCGGCCCTCTCGGCAACGACTGGAGCGGGTTGCCGAGGGCGGAGGCCCAGCGGCGTGCTGCCATGGTCTTTGCCCGGTGGCTGCTCCTCATCCGCGGTCTGGTGGGCTCCCAGCAGGTGCCGTTCGGGCCCACCGCGGAGACCGCGGTGGGCCAGGTCCTCCGCGAGGTCACCGGCTACAGCAGCGGAGCCGACCGCATGCGGGAGATTACCATTCCCGACCTCTGGCACGCCCTGCGAGCGCCGGACGACGAACTGGTGGAGTCCTGTCGCTACGCCGACCGGCAGCACTTCCTGGACGACACCCGGTCGGTGCGTGACGCACTGGGCGCCCTGGTCACCGGGCACCTTGCCGGCCTGTTCGACGCACCCACCACCGTGCAGGTCGACTGGCGCGCCCCCATCCAGTCGCTGTCCCTGTCGAGACTCGAGCCCCTGGGGGACCACGCCATCGGGGTTGCGCTCACCTGCCTGAACTCCTGGGGCCGCGCGATGACCCAGCTCGCCGAACCAGGCGACCTGCGCATCGTCGTCCGAGACGAGTGCTGGAAGCAGATGCGGCTGGGCCCCGACGCGGTCAAGTCCCTGGACGCCGACCTCCGTCTGTCTCGGAACGAGGGCTGCATCCAGGTAGTGGTGGCGCACAAGCCGTCGGACATGCTGACCGTCGGCGACGCCGACAGCCAGGCAGTCGCCATCGCCCGCGACCTCCTCCATCTCTGCGCCACGAAGGTCCTGCTCGGTCAGGACGAGCAGATCGGCGACGAGCTGTCCGGCCTGCTGGGGCTGAGCCCGATGGCGGAGCGGATCGTGACCGACTGGGCGGCGGCCGCCCGCGGACGGGCCCTGTGGATGGTCGGCAGCCACGTCGCGAAGGTCCAGACGGTCCGCACCTCGGTGGACATGGCGCTGACCAACACGAACGAGGCGCTGTCCCGCCCGGCCGAGGCGGTGCCGACGTGAGCTCCCACCGGGTCGGGACCTCCGTGGCCGTCGCCGTCGTGCCGGTGCTGTCCCTCGTGGCGGCGCTCGTGCTGGTGCTCACCGGTGGCGGCGCCTCCTCGGCCGAGCCGTCGGTGGGTCTGTGCGCGGGGGCCGGCACGGGTCAGTCCATGGACGGCGTCGAGCTGGACGCCGACCAGATGGGGCACGCCTGGACGATCGTGTCGGTCGTCGCTGATCGGCAGCTTCCAGTACGCGCGGCCCTCATCGCGGTGGCGACCGCCTACACCGAATCCAGGTTGATCAACTCGGCTGTCCAGACCGACCACGACTCGGAGGGCCTGTTCCAGCAGCGGGTGTCGATCTACACCGAAGCCGTGGCGATCGACCCGGTGAGGTCCACGGAGGCATTCCTGGACCGGCTCGTCGAGTTGCCGGCGTGGGAGTCGATGCCCATGGGTGACGCCGCTCAGGCGGTGCAGATCTCCGCCTATCCCGACCGGTACGCCCTCCACCTGGGTCTCGCCGAGCAGGTCGTCGGTCAGATCTGGCCCACGGTCAGCAGCTCGACAGGGCAGGCGGGCGGGTCGCCCGCACCGGTCTGCCCCGGTGCTGGCGGGGCGGTGCCGGCGGGGGAGTTCGTCGGCCCGATGGGGGGCAACACCACCGGGACGACGACCATCCCGCCGGGTCTCGTGATCAACGGAACACCGCAAGGTGTGTCGGCCGTCCAGTACGCCCTGGCGCAGCTCGGCAAGCCCTACGTCTGGGCCGCGTCAGGGCCCGACTCCTTCGACTGCTCAGGCCTCACGATGGCTGCGTGGGCAGCGGCCGGGGTCGCTCTGCCGCACAACGCGGCAGCCCAGACCGGGCACGGGATCCCGAGCGCCACAAACCTGACCGAGGCCGTGGCCGGCGACCTTGTCATGATCCCGGGCTCGGGCGGGACCGCCCTCCGGCCCGGGCACGTCGGGATGGTGGCGGGCTACGTCGACCAGGAGGACGGCCGGCACCTCTACCTCGTGCACGCCCCGATGGTCGGCGTCCCCGTCATCGTGACCGAGGCCAGTCGGTGGTCCGGTCAGGTCGTCGCCGTTCGGCACATCGGGTGAGCGCTCCCGTTCGACGCCGGGACCCGGAACCCGTCGGCCGCGGCTGGGAGGTGGCCTTCGTGGTCGTCACAACTGTGGTCGGGGGCGTCGTGTGCGCGGCCCTCGTCGGGGTGGGGGTCGCGGCCGCCCTGTGGGGCGGCGGCTGGGTGTGGCCGGCCACGGCCCGGGACATCAGCTCGGCCGTCGTCGGGCTGGTCGGAGGCGCGCCAGCTGCTGGGTACCCGCCAGGGCTGCACGCACGGGTCGCCGGGCCCGTTCCGACGTACCTGCTGGTCGCCCTGAGCGAACTCCTGCTCTGCGTCGGGTGCCTGCTGGGTGCCCGGTTGCTACGCCACCGGCTCGGGCTCGGTGGTCAGAAGACCGGGTTCGCGACCCGAGCGCAGGCCCGACGCGCACTCGGCACTGGTGCACTTCGCGCCGCCCGACCCGTCATCAGGCCGGATCTCACCAGGCGTTGACACCGCAAGTCCCCGTCCACAGGGACGACGGCTGTGTCACCTGTCCACAGCTTCCGAGACCTGCACCCGGCGACGGGGAGAGAGACCGCACGGTCGAGCTCCATCCCCGACCGAGGAGAACCCATGCACCAGAAGGACCGCGCCCACACGGCACCCGAGGCCGTCGTCCTCGCCGCCGCACTGCTCGCCACCGCGGCCCGACACCGGCTGGCGAGTCGATCCATGGCTCTGCACAGCCTGACGGCCTGCATGCGCTCGGCGTGCCTACCGGCCCCGTACCGCCGGTACCGGACCACCCCGGACCTGACGTGCTCATCACCCGGGCGCTGCGCGCCCTGGGAGAGTTGGACTTCGAGGACTTCGCCAAGCCAGCGGTGGTCGAGGCTGCCCGGCATGCCCGCCGAGCCTTGATCGCGGTGCGCTGATGGCCACCTCACTCGGCCAGCTGCTCGACCATCTGGTGGACGTCGCCCAGCGGTCTGGTCGCACGCCCTCGGCGCAGGCCGACGCAGCCACCGGGCTCGGCCACGTGGGCCGAGCCCTGGAGCACCTGAGGCAGGACGGCCTGGCGTCGGAGTCCGGGCACCGCAGGGAGCGTGACGTCGCTGCGCTGGCCACCGGGTGCAGCGAGCTGGCGCGGCACGCACCCGTCGGGGAAGGCCGGATGGCCGAGCTGTCCGCCGCGGCTGCCGACAGCCTGGCCGTGCTGCACGCGCACAGCACGGTGTCCTCCCGGTGGGCGGTCGCGGTCGGTCTGGCCGATGCGGCCCACTCGCTGGCCGCCGTCCTCGTCGGACCGGAGGGGGAAGCGTCGCAGTGGGTGCACCAGACCCTGCGGTGGTCGCTCGTCGTCCAGCAGGACGCGGCGCTGGAGCCCCCCGCCGTCAGCGACGCCGCACTCCTCGACCGGCCCCTGCCGAGTCCGGCGAACGCCTTGGTCGGCACCTCGGTCGCCGAGGTGCCGGACGCCGTCGCCGTGATCCTCC
Organism: Klenkia sp. PcliD-1-E; assembly: GCF_024124375.1. Lineage (GTDB taxonomy): Bacteria > Actinomycetota > Actinomycetes > Mycobacteriales > Geodermatophilaceae > Klenkia. The sequence goes on along the minus strand of NZ_JAMXRZ010000004.1, from coordinate 62,689 downwards.
AGGCGACGGGGGCCACCGCTCCGCTGCCCACCGTCGCCGAGGTCTTGGCGTACTGCGTGTCGGCCGAGACGATCACATCGCTCGCGCAGCGACTGGACACCTCCTCCACCCGCGGCTCCGGCCATCTGGCCGCGCCCGCGTGGCGAGCCGTCCAGGACGTCCTTCGGCCCTACGACGACGGAAGCAGGCGACCGCATCCGGACGCACCACCGTCGGTTCTCGCAGCGGGTGCTGTCCACCGGGCTCTCACCTCCGTGCCGCCGGAGCAGCTGCTTGCCCGGCCGGCTGCACGAGAGGCAGTGGCGGCAGCTGCCCAGCACATGCCCACGCTCGCCGTCCAGCTGCTCTACCGCACCGTCCGCTCCTGGGCCGACCACGGCAGCCTGGTCGCCTTCGCCCGCGACCTCCCCCCTCGAGAGGAGCGGGCGGCCGCCTACCTCCGGGGCTACCAGCCCGGCGGCATGGTGCGGGCGAACGCCGCGGATCTCCAACCCGTCGTCGGAGCGCTGCACAACGCGCGCCTGCTGTCCCTGTCGGTCGCGGTGCGGGTGGACGACACCCACCCGCCGGGTTTCCCTCGCCGCGCATTCGCGGCCAACCAGGAGATGCTCACGAGGCCGGCCGCGGCCGGCGCCCTCGACGCGGCCAGCCGAGAGGCGGCCCGCCAGGTGCTGCTCGGCAGGGCCCGGCAAGCCGGACCGACGAGGTCTCGCTGATGCTCCACCGCCCGACCTGCGACCCGCAGGACGTCGGATGGCGCATCGGACGATCCACCGTCCCGTCCGGGGTGGAACTGTGGTGCCGGTTCGACCGGACCGCCGGCGTCTTCGGTGAGCAGGGCTCCGGCAAGACGCTGGACCTCCTCGCTCCGGCCATGCTCGCCCACCGGGGTGGGGCCCTGGCCACGCTGACGAAGGTCGACGACCTGCTGCTCACCATGGCTCGGCGGCAACGACCTGCGGTGCCCGGTGGGGCCGGTCGGCCGGTCGCCGTCCTGGACCCGTTCGGGTCGGCGCCAGGTGTCCCGGAACTGGTGTGGGACCCGGTCGCAGGGTGCGTCGACCCGCGCACGGCCGAGCGACGCGCAAAGGCCTTCTCCGCCGGCACGGTCAGCGGTGCCGTGTCCGGCGGCAGGCAAGACTCAGCTGCGCGCTTCTACGCAGCGGAGACGGCCAAGGTGCTGCAGGGCTTCCTGCACGCGGCCGCACTCACCGGCCGCACCCTCGACCACGTGCTGGAGTGGGTAGCGAACCCGGTCGCGGCTGAGCAGCCCGCCGAGATCCTGCAGCAGCACCCGCAAGCCGCCCGGTTCTGGGACGGGCTGCTGCTCGGGGCACTGCGGGGCAGCCCCGACACGGTCGGCAACACGGTCACGACGGTGCAGCAAGCCATGGCTCTGTTCTTCCAGCCGGACGTGCGTCGACGCTGCGTCCCGGGGCCGGCCCGACCCGCGACCGACCTCGCCGACCTGGTCCGACGGGACGGCACGATTTACCTCCTCGGACGAGAAGACCCGTACGCCTCCGCAGCGCCACTCATGACGGCCGTCGCCGAGCACGTCCTCGACACAGCGCTGGAGCTCGCGACCAGGTCCCCGCACGGCCGCATCACGCCGTCCTTCCTCGCCTGCCTGGACGAGCTGCCCTCGACGGCACCGCTGCCGACCCTGCGCGTACGGATGGCCAACGAGCGCGCCCTCGGCCTCTCCTTCATCTACGCCACCCAGACGTGGAAGCAGATGGTGGTCGCCTACGGCGAGGACGAGGCCCGGTCACTGTTCGGCCTGACGAACAACCTGATCGTCTTCGGCGGCGGCAAGGACGTGACCTTCTACCGGGAGCTGTCAGAGCTGCTCGACGACGTGCGGGTCAGCCGGAGGACGATCACCGACGGGCCCGGGGGAGTGGGGTCGTCGCGGTCGGGCGAGGACGTCCGTGTGCTCCGGCCGGGGGACTTCCGCACCGTGCCCGAGCGCCACGCGGTCGTGATCGCAGGAACCACCGCTCCGATCATCGCGCGTCTGGAGCGCTGCCTGGACGGCGCGGACGGACGGCGGCTCGCCGAGGAGCTGGCTGCGGCCCGGCAGCAGGTCGACCGCGCCAGGCGTCAGGAAGCGGACGGCGGCGGACGGACGGCTGCGGCGCTCGCGTACTCCCGGGCGCACTGGATGACCCCCCTCGATCCACCCACGACCAGCTGATGGTGGTGCTGCCCTTCCCGCCACCACCCCTCGGCGTCCTCGCTGCGCTGGACCTGCTGCAGGGGATGGAGGGCCGGGAGGGGAAGGCGTTCCCGGCCTCGGCGGTCGCTGAGATGGAGCGGCCTTGGGAGCCGGCGTCCTGCACGGCGGAGCTCGCAGCGGAGATCTGGGCGTGGTGCGAGGACGTAGTGCTGTGGATCAACCACGAGTTCGCTTGGCGGCCGGCGCAGTTGGTGCCGTCGTGCTGGAGGGACCACCCCCACATCGCCCGCGAGCTCCCGGTGCTGGCCGTCCTGCGGTGGCGGGCTGAGGCCTCTGCGTCGCCTCAACCGACCGAGGAGTGGAACCGGTACGCCTTCCCGACCTTCAGCGATCGGATGTTGGATCGCCTGGGGGAGACCACGTGCAGGTCTGGACGGCACCAGGATTGGCCGGCCCGGAGCCGGTACGCCAGCACCGTTAGTGGCGCGGCGGTCTGACCTCCGCGCGGTCGTGCTGGTGGGACTTCAGCGGTCATCGCCCCCGAGCGGGGGAAGGTAGGCGCGGGTGCGCGGCCGCCTGGCCGACAGGGGCGGGCTGTCGATGTGTCGACTTGTGGATCGGCACGGCAGCGTGGGTTCCGCCGGCCTCGCGCGAAGCGTTGCGGGCCGCCGCTCCACCGGCCGGCCGCCGCACCTCCGCCGCGTCGAGGACCTCGGTCAGCGCGATGTCTGGGGCGATGCCTGTTCCGGCGACCACCTGGGTGAGCAGGGCCGGCCACTGATCGACGGGCACCGCGGCGATGATCCGAGCTGCCCGCCGTGTTGCGTCCACCTGGCCCTCGACAGTGTTCAGCTGGTCACTGCAATCGGCGATGGCACTGCGGACGAGCATGTCGGCGAGACCCGACGGCGATTCAAGGGCGGTCAGCAGTACGCCGCGCCCTGCGTCGTGCAGCAGCCCGGCTGGGTCCTCGCCGTCGGGTACGTGCAGGGACCTGGTCTCGCACCCTTCGCTCAGGCGCCAGAAGATGGCTTCCGCAGACCGGCGACCAGCGTGGTCGGCGTCCATGCCAACGATGATCCGGGGGCGCTCGTCGGGCGCGGCGGTGCGCAGGCGGTCAGCCTGACGGTCGGTGAAGGCGGTGCCCAGTGGGGCCACGCCGACGAACCGGCCGTCTCCGGTCATTGTGACCGCGAGGGCGTCGATGGGTCCTTCGACCAAGACCGGGGTTGACCCCTGGGTGATCGATGGCTGGTTGTCGGTGAGGCCGAACAGGTGCTCGCCTTTGGTGAATGCCGCGGTCTCGGGGGTGTTCAGGTACTTGGGGACCCCTGGGTGGGGCGTGTGGTCGGCGACGGGGTGGCAGCGGCCGATCCAGCCGACGATGTCGTCCTGGTCGCGGATGGCGAACACGACCCGGTCTCGGAAGCGGTCGATGAGCCGCCCGGTGGACGCGCGTGACGCCAACCCCGCTGCGATCAATTCGTCGTCGGTGGCGCCGCTGCTGCGGAGATGGTCGACCAGGGTGGTCCAGCCCTTCGGGGCGAAGCCGATGAGGTGGGGCGTGGTCTGCGTGGGGTCCGCACCCAGTCGATCGACGAGGTAGGCCTGAGCCCATGAGCCGTCGTAGCTGCGGGTGTAGAGCTCAGCCGCGAGCCGGTTCAGCTCCAGCACGCGGTTACGTGTCAGCTCCCCGGGCTGCGCCTCGGGTTCCGTCGAGGAGGTGGCGTCGTATGGGCTAGCAGCCCGATCCTCGGCTGGGTCCGGGTACACGGCGCGGGGGAGTTGAGCATGTGTGGGGAGGTGTTCGAGCAGTCGCCACCAGAGGGCTGCGGCGGGCAACTCATCCGGCAGTGGTGCCCTCGTTGCCGCGTCGACAAGGTGGTGGCCGGTGGGGTCGTCGAGGCGCTGGTCGGTGAGGCGGTCCAGGAGCACGGGCCAGAACGCGTCCTCGCTCATGTGCAGGGCCGCGCCGCGGAGACGGTCCGCCCACCGGAGGATGTCAGCCGTCGTTCCGGCGAGGTGGGCGCGGACCCGTTCGTCTAGCTCTCGTTGGACTGAAGCCTCGGCCGCGGTGAACGCGGGGTCTCCTGTGGGGCGCGGGTCGGAGGGTTCGACGCCGGCGGCGGCTCGCCAGACGGCGAGCTCGCGCACGAGGTCGGCGTCATCGAGGTACGGGCGTGCCCACGGCGGTGCGCTGGCGGCCGTCCAACCTGCAGTGGAGTTCGCGACCTGCGACGCCCGGTCGCGGACGCGGAATGCCTGGCTGGTGAGGTAGTCGCCCCACCGCGGCTCGCTCTCCAGCGTCTCGGGGATCGAGCGCAGCCAGAGGAGGGGGCCTCTCGACCCCTCGCTCTGCCCCGTGGTGATGCGCCAGTCCAGGACGGCCGCGGGATCGCGTGCGTCGTCGAGGGCCCGGTCGTTGTCGGTGGCGTGCTGGAGGTCGGCGGCGGGGTCGTGCCCGGCGGCTGCGCGGAGCGCGAGGGTGGCGCGGAGTGTGGGGTAGGCGGGTTGGTCGGTCAGTCCGGGGTGGGTGGCTTCGGCGGCGTCGTCGATGGCGGTCATGGCTTCGGTGCCGAGCAGGTCTTCTGCGGCGGTGGCCAGGGCGTGGACGTAGCGGTCGACCTCGCCGGCCAGCTGCAGCGCCGGGTCGGCGGCCTGGGCGGCGGTGGTGGTGGCCGACCGGGGTGCGGTGTCCCGGTCGAGGATGCGGGCGAGGATGTCGATGGCGGTCGGGGGGAGGACTCCCTCGCGGGTGATGGCGCTGTGGGTGTCGCCGTCGCCGGTGACGGTGACGAAGGCGTGGTTGGTGTGCCGGCCGCGGGTGAGGGCGACGTAGAGCTGCTGGCGGGACTCGGTGCCGGCAATGACGGTGTAGCTGGTGTCGGCGGTGACGCCTTGGGCGCCGTGCACGGTGCTGGCGTAGCCGAGGGTGACGTGGGCGGCGACGTAGTCGGTGGGCAGGGTGACCAGGGCCGCGGTCTGGGTGTGGACGACGTCGAGGGCGCCGGAGGGGCGGACGGCGGCGATTGTCCACCGGTCGCCGTTGGTGACCCAGCCTGAGGTGCCGTTGGCCAGGGTGCGGTCGTTGCGTCGGGTGATGACGACGTCCCCCGCGGATCCCGCGGTGCCGTCGGCGAAGGCGACCTCGCGGCCATGCCGGCCTTCTCCAGCGAGGCGTTCGGCTCGGGCGCGTTCGTTGAGCTGGCGGACCAGGTCGCGGGTGGGGGCGAGCATGAGCGCGTCCTGACCGGCGGCCCGGTCGCTGGCCCAGGCCTGGAAGGTCTGGTCCAGGCAGGTGCCGAGGTCGCCGACGTGAAGTCGGCCGCGGTCGGCGTAGTAGGCCAGCGCTGCCGGGTCGCCGTCGCGCAGGGCCAGGGAGACCGTGCCCTCGACGGTGTTGGGGGCGCCGGTGTCGGCGTGGGTGAACCGGACGACCTCGGTGAGGTGGACGGCGCCGTAGGTGCGGGCCAGGTCGGTGAGCAGGCCGCCGGCGCCGATGGCGCCCAGCTGCTGGTCGTCCCCGACCAGCCGCACCGATCCGCCCGCGGCCACGACGGCATCGACGACAGTGGCCAGGTCGCCGGTGGCCGCGGCGCCCGCTTCGTCGACGATGATCAGCGAGTCCGGCCCCAGGGATTCAAGCCAGTCGGGGGTGTCCGCGCCGGTGCGGAGGGAGTGCACGAACTTGGCGACGGTGTCGGTGGTGTCGGCGAGCTGGTGACGCAGAACGGCGCTTGCTGCGGCAGAGGGAGCCAGCCCGATGACGCTGCCGCCGCCGGCTCGCCAGGCTGCGGCCAGGACGCCGAGCGCGGTGGTCTTGCCGGTACCGGCGGGAGCTAGGGCTGCCTGGACCCGGGCGCCGGAGGTCGCCAGTTGCCGTACGAAGTCGGTCTGCCCGGTGTTCAGCGGCAGGTCTGCGTTCTCCAGGGCCACGTGCAGTGGGTGCGTCGGTGTGACGTGTCCGTCGAATCGTCCGGCGGCGTCGATGATCAGCCGTTCGGCGTTCAGCACAGTCGCCGAGGTGTGCACGCCGGCGCCGTCGACCTCGAACACCGAGGCGCCGTCGACGCGGCGTAGCGGATCCGGTTCGCCGTCGTCCCGGTCGGGGGTGACGCGCAGGGAGAACGGGGGTGACAGGGCGCGGGTGACGACCCGGTCGACGGTGGTGTCGAGTTCGACGTGGGGGACGCCGGCCTGCCGGGCTCGCCGTTCGGCTTCGGCGCGAAGGTGGGGTTCCTCCCAGGTGGCCCGGGTCAGGGCCACACGGTCGACCGTGGCACGGGCGACCTCGTGCACCCACTGGTCGGTGATGGCCGGTGGGGCCGATCGGTGCGCGGGGTGCAGGGCGCCGTCCACGTACCGGGTGAGCCCATCGGCGTCTCCGAGGACGACCAGGGCTTCGGCGCGCCAGGTAGCGCGCTGCTCGGCGTGGGATCGGGGTTCGTGCTTGTCGTCCCGGGTCTCCAAGTTGGCCTGCTGAGCGAGTTGGATGGCTTCCCGCGTAGTCGGTGGCCGGCCGTGGTCGGTTTGGAACTGGGCGGTGAGGACGGCGCGGCGGGTGTCGACGGCGGCGCGGCGGGAGGACCAGAGGCGGGGGAGGGGACCGTCAATCCCGACGATCTCCCGGATCGGACGCTTGCTGGGGTCTCCGTCGCGGCGTTCGGCGAAGCGCACCCCGAGGCGTTCGGTGAGCAGGGCCTCGATGCGGGTGTTGTAGCGCTCGGAGGCGGCAACGGTGTTCTTGTAGATCGGCCGGCCGTCCAGGGCCAGCCAGCGCCCGCCGACCAGGGTCTGGACCTTGTTGCTGATGGCGACATGGGTGTGCAGGTCCGGGTCGCCGGCGCGGGAGTCGCGGTGGGTGAAGGCTGCGGCGAGCAGTCCGTGGACGTCGACCTGGGCGATGCCGTGCCGGCCGGTGCGGGTGTAGGTGGCGTGCTCCTCCAGCCAGCCGATGACGTCGCGGACGGCGTCGTCGTGGGCCTGCTCGATGACCGCGGCGATCTCGGGTGGGGCGATGGCCCACAGCGTCGAGACGCTCTTGACCGGGCTGAACGTCAGGTCGTAGCCGGCGACCGCGGTGGTCGACTGGCGGGAGATCCGCGCCAGGTGCCCGGACAGCTCCCGGGGGTTCAGCGGCGCCCGGCCGTAGGTCTCGGAGAACATCTCCGTGGCGATTGACGTCCGAATCCGGGCCCGGTCGTCCGCCGGAATGGGTGTGCCACGGGCCTCGCCGTGGGCGGCGTTGTGCTCGCGGTAGGCGACCGAGCACCGCTGCCGGAACTCACCGGCCGCGGCGTAGACCCGGTACGGGGCGCCGAGCCGGGTCGCCCGCTCGACCTCTACCGCAGTCGCTCCCGCGGTGGTCAACGCAGCGGCAATGCGGTCGCGGTCGGGGTGACACCCCTCCCCGAACAATGCCCGCATCTGCGCCTCGGTGACCTGCGGACCAAGACCCTCCTCGGCGAGGGCCTCGATGCCGCGGCCCAGCCACCGGCCCGGACACTCTCCCTTGGCCGTGTAGTACGCAGACAGACCGCCGACGCCTGGGCCGTCGGCGTCCTGCGCGGCCACTTGCTTGCTGAGGTAGGTGTACCCATCCCCGGTGGTGAGCTTGTGCACCGTCATCACGAACACCGCAGGGCTCGTCAAGGGTCCGTGGGTGTCACCCGGCGTGCAGGAGGTGTGTCGGCCGTGTTCTGCAAGGCTTTGACGGGACATGCGGCCGAGCGGATCTCACCGCCGATCGCCGAGTCGCGGTGGCCGCAGTTTGGGTGGACGCTGTCCGTTCTCGCCGGGGCCAGCTCGGCATCCGGCGGCAGAGGGAAGAGCGCGTTGAACAAGACCGACCTGGTCAGCAAGCTGACCGAGCGTCTCGGCGGAGATCGTGCGACGGCCGTCGCTGCGGTGAACGGCGTCCTGGAAGAGATCGGGAACAGCGTGGCCCGCGGTGAGCGGGTCGCGTTGACCGGCTTCGGCACCTTCGACCGCCGCGAGCGCGCGGCCCGAACGGCACGGAACCCTCGTACCGGTGAGTCGGTCGACGTGAGAGCAACGACGGTCCCGGTGTTCCGGGCCGGGACGGCGTTCCGAGCTCTGCTGACCGAGGCCGACAACGCATCGAGTTCGCTGCGCTCGACATCGGTCGACGAGGACGAGCAGCAGGCGGCAGGCACGGAGACGGTCCCGGCCTCCATCGAACCCGACAAGGCCGACCCCGGTGCGGACGCCAAGAACGCCGTGCAGAAGGCCCGCGGCAAGACTGGCGAGAAGAAGAAGTCGAAGAACGCTGACGGGGCCCAGGCCGACGGGAAGGGCAGCAAGAAGTCGGGCAAGAAAGCGAAGAACAGCAAGTAGGACTTCGGACGGCCGCGCCGTCCTCGTCGATCGTCGGCAGCTGGCCGTCCGCGGCTCCGGAGCTCGCATCCTCCGGCTGCGCGTCGGTGTCCCCTCGACCGGGGTGGTGGACCCGGGCCGCTCCTCGAACCATGCCGTCGTCATGACCCTGGTCTGCCCGCTGGCGGGCGGGGCGTACCTGTCGGCAGACGAACACCCGGCGTTGCTACCCCGTCCGCCGGCTCAGCCCCAGGGCACGACTGTCTTGGTGATCTGGGCGCGGGCGACGACGACGTCGTCGACCTGGGCGACCGCGGTGACGAAGGCGCTCCGGCGGCCTCGGCGGTCGAGCTGACCGGTGGCGCGCACCTGGCTGCCCGCCGGGGCGGGGCCGATCAGCTGCAGCGCGACCGCGTGGGAGACGGCGTGCTCGTCGTCGGCGAGGGCCGGTGCCAGGGCGAGGTAGCCGGCCAGTTCCAGCACCGCGGACAGCGCCGAGGCGTGCGCGCCGCCGGCCCCGTTGGCCGACAGCGACCCGACCGGCAGCCACACCCCGGCCGAGGGCCGGGCGGGGTCGAGCAGCTGCACCCCCAGTGCCGCGACGAGCGGGACCGACAGCGCCAGCTGGACCCGCTGCTCGGCCTCCATCACGCCTCCGCGGCGGGCACGAGCAGCACCGGCCGGGCAGTCGGGGTGACCTGCACGGCGGTGCCCGGCACCAGCTCCGTGGACTCGGTGCTGACCACGTCGGCGGCGACCTCGGTGCCGTCGGGCAGGACGGCGGTGACCCGGGTGGTGCCGCCGGAGAACGTGCGGGTGACCACCCGGGCCGGTCCGCCGGCGTCGGGGCGCAGCACCACCTGCTCGGGCCGCAGCAACGCGACCACGTGGCCGGCGGGTGCCTGACCGGCCACCGGGCGGCTGGTGCCCAGGAGGTCGACCTGGCCGTCGGGGCGCACCTGCGCCGGGACCGCGCTGGTGGTGCCGACGAAGCGGGCGACGAACCCGGTCGCCGGCCGGGAGTACAGCTCGTCGGGGGAGGCCACCTGCTCCAGCTTCCCGGCCCGCAGCACCGCGACCCGGTCGGCCACCGACAGCGCCTCGGCCTGGTCGTGGGTGACGAAGATCGTCGTCGTCCCCAGCTCGATCTGGATGCGCCGGATCTCGTCGCGCAGCTGCACGCGGACCTGGGCGTCCAGTGCCGACAGCGGTTCGTCCAGCAGCAGCACCTGCGGGGCCACCGCCAGCGCGCGGGCCAGCGCCACGCGCTGCTGCTGGCCGCCGGAGAGCTGGTGCGGGTAGCGGTCGCCGCGGTCGGCGAGGCCGACCAGCTCCAGCAGCTCCGCGGCCCGGGTGCGCCGCTCGGCCCGCCCGCGCCGCCGGACGGCGAGGCCGTAGGCGACGTTGTCCGCGGCGGTCATGTTCGGGAACAGCGAGTAGGCCTGGAACACCATGCCCATGTCCCGCTTGCTCGGCGGGACGGTGGTGACGTCGCGCCCGCCGACGGTGATCGTCCCGGCGTCGGGCAGCTCGAACCCGGCGATCGCCCGCAGCGCCGTCGTCTTCCCGCAGCCCGAGGGCCCGAGGACGGCGAGGAACTCCCCGCCGGCGACGTGCAGGTCCAGGGCGTCCAGCGCGGTGGTCGTGCCGTAGGTGCGGGTCACCCCGGACAGGACGACGTCGGCCGGGGCCCGCTCCTGGAGCTCGGCGACCGCGGCCGGCCGGGCGGGTGCCGTGGTCACGGCGCGGTCCCGGTGCGGCGGCGGTCCAGGGCGGAGATGAGCACGAGCAGCCCCCAGGTGAGCAGCAGGGAGAGCACCGACACCGACACCGACAGCTGCGGTGAGGAGCCGGAGATCTCGACGATCCAGGTCGGGAAGGTGCGGAAGCCCAGCAGCGAGGCGATGGTGAACTCGCCGAGCACCAGGGCCAGGGTGAGGAAGGCGGCGTTGAGCACCGCGGTGCGCAGCGCGGGGACGACGACGGTGAGCAGCACCCGCGGCCACGAGGCGCCCAGGTTGCGGGCGGCCTCGGTCAGCGTGCGCAGGTCGACCGCACGCACCCCGGCGTCCAGGGCGCGGTGCACGAACGGCAGCGCCAGCACGACGTAGACCAGCACCAGGATCCAGGGCAGGTCCGGCTCCTGGAGGGCGAAGAGCGCATCGGCCAGCGGGGTGCCGTAGAAGTAGTCGGGCGCCCAGGACAGCACGCTGCGCACCCCGACGACCAGCGCGATCGGCGGCAGCACCAGTGGCAGCAGGCAGAGGAACTCCACCGTGCGGCGCAGCCGCGGCAGCCGCAGCACCACCAGCACGACCGTGGGCAGCAGCAGGAGCAGCGTCCCCGCCACGGTGAGCGCGCCGAGGGCCAGCGACCGGCCGAAGGTCTCGGCGAACCCGTCGGCCGAGGGGATGCCGGTGTACCAGCGGGCGGTGAGCCCACCGGTGCCGCGGTCCCGGACGGTGAACGCCACCGACGCCGCGATCGGGGCCAGGAAGTACAGCCCGAGCACGGTGAACAGCAAGGCCCGGGCTACCCGGAACCCGGGGCGTCGCGGGGCCCGCCGTCCGGCCGGTGCCGGGTCGGGGTCGACGGCGACGGCCGCCCCGAGCCCGGCCGCGGTGTCGACGGCGGTCACGCCGACCACCGGCTCGCCCGGCGCTGCAGCCAGCCGTAGACCAGCATCACCGCACCCACCAGGACGACCATGCCCAGCGCCAGTGCCTTGCCCTGCGCCTCCGAGCCGACCAGGACGTTGGAGGACAGCGCGTCGGCGATCTGCAGGGTGACCAGCGGGATGCTGCTGCCGACCAGCGCGCGGGCCGTGGCGTAGGCGGCGAACGCCGAGGCGAACAGCAGGACGAACGCCCCCAGCACCGAGGGCAGCAGGACGGGGCCGCCGACGCGGCGCCAGTACTGCCAGCCCGACCCGCCGAGGACGTCGGAGGCCTCCCGCCACTGCGGCCGCAGGCCCTCCAGGGCCGGGGTGATCGTCAGGACCATGAGCGGTACCAGGAAGTAGAGGTAGACCAGCGCCAGGCCGGTGGTGGAGTACAGCGAGGTGCCCACCGTGATGCCGATGTGGGCGAGCAGGGCGGTGAGGATGCCCTGCTGTCCGATCGCGGCGATGAAGGCGAAGGCCAGCGGGATGCCGCCGAAGTTGGCCAGCACCCCCGACGCGGTGAGCAGCAGCCGGCGCAGCAGCCGGCCGCGGCGGACCGACAGCATCGCGACCGCCAGCCCGAGACCGAGCACGGTCGCCAGCGCGGCGGTGATCAGGGACAGCTGCAGGCTGCCGAGGTAGGCGCGGCCGTAGGCGCCCGAGGTGACCGAGGTGATCGCCGAGGTGGACCAGACGTCGTCGTAGGTGACCGGGTCGGTGACCCGGAACGCCTCGACCGCGAGGACGACGACGGGCAGCAGCAGCACCAGCCCGACGAGCAGGAAGAACGGCAGGGTGCCCAGCACCGCGGGCAGGGCCCCCCGACGCCGGGGGCGCCGGGGGACCGCTGCGGTCGTGCGGGGGGTGGTGCCGAGGTCGGTGCTCAGCCGGAGATCTCCGTGTTCCACCGGCTGGCGACGACCTGCTGGGCAGCGGAGTTCTGCTCCTGGGTCGGGAACTCCGCGGTGCCCTCGACGGCGGGCAGCGCGGCGAGGGACTCGGCGTCGGCGGTGCCGGCCTGCTCCATCACCGGCAGCCGGACCGGGCGGGCGCCGCCGGCCAGCCAGATGTTCTGGCCCTCGTCGCTGTAGAGGAACTCCTGCCACAGCCGCGCCGCGGCCGGGTGCGGGGCGAAGGCGCTGATGGCCTGGCTGTAGTAGCCGCCGAACAGGCCGTCGGTGGGCACGTTGACCTCCCACGTGACGCCCTGGTCGGCCAGGTCGGACGTCAGCGCGGCGTTGAGGTAGTCCCAGTCGATGGCCAGCGGGGTCTCCCCGGACTGGATGGTGGCCGGGGTGACCTCGACCGGGTTGAAGTTCCCGGCCTCCTTGACCTGGCGGAAGAAGTCCACGCCCGGGCCGATGTCGTCCAGGCTGCCGCCGTTGGCCAGCGACGCGGCCCACACGCCGCCGAAGGCGGCCGCGGCCTGGGTCGGGTTGCCGTTGAGGGCGACCTGGCCGGCGTACTGCGGGTCGAGCAGCTCCTCGAAGCTGGTCGGGCAGGTGGTCACGACCGAGGCATTGCAGCCGATCGAGACGTAGCCGCCGTAGTCGTTGTACCAGAGGCCGGAGGCCTCCTTCTGGTCGTCGGGGATGTCGTCCCAGGTGGCCACCTGGTAGGGGGCGAGCAGGTCCTGGGCGGCTGCCTGCTGCGCGAAGGAGGTGCCCAGGTCCAGCACGTCGGGACCGCGGTCCTGGCCCCGCTGGCTGGTGACCGCGTTGAGCTCGTCCTGGCTGGAGCCGTCGGGGTTCACCGAGTTGATCTCGATGCCGTACTTCTGCGAGAAGGTGTCGAGCATCTCGCCGTAGTTGGCCCAGTCCGGCGGCAGCGCGATCACGTTCAGCGTGCCCTCGGCCCGCGCGGCCGCCACCAGGGCGTCCATGTCGCCGAAGTCGGCCAGCGAGGTCGCCGACGCGGCGTCGGCGTCCCCGCCGCCACCGCTGCCCGAACTGTCCGAACCGCAGGCCGTCAGCGCCATCGCCGCGGTGAAGAGCACGGCCGCCGGCCGTACCAGGGTGGTCCTCACGTCGTCTTCTCCCGTGCGCACAAGGGGCATCGCCCGGATCCCGCGACCCGGTGCGGTGGGCCCGGCTGAAGTAGGCGGTGCGCGACTGAACCGGCACCCACACCGAGGCGGGCAGCAGGTGAAGAACCGGTGACCGGAGCCCTCCGGGTCGGCCGTCGTCCGGCGTCACCAGATGTTCATCCGGCTCGCGCCGCGCGGGACGTGCAGCAGTCCCGCGGCAGTGTGGCCATCGATCTGTGCGCACCGGCGATGACGCGCCACGTGCGTCCGCTGCGGCGTCCAGCGGGACGGAGGTCCGTCGCGCCCGAACGCCACACCCTGGGAACAGGTACCCCGCCAGACGCGTGACGCGCATCAGGAGGGTGATTCCGACACGTGAAGCCGCCCCCGCCCTACGCGGCCGACCTGGCCCCGCCAGCGGCCTGCCACTCCAGCCGCCGGGCTGCTCAGGGCGAACCATAGATCGGGCTCACCCATGCGCGGGTGCAATCGACTACGGGGGGAGGGAGAAGAACCGATGTGCGCTGGCCTGTTCAACGTCGAGCAGCATCCCGGTGCGGCCGTCGTCGGGTGCGATTCAGTCTGCAGCCGGAGCTCCGGAGCCAGAACAGTACCCCTGCACCCGGTGCGCTCTCCCGGCCTCAGCCCAGCCTGCTGCGTACGGCGGTCGCACGAAAGGGGGGCCTAGGCTCGGAGTTGTGAGTGCGTCCGATTTCAACGCCGAAGTGCGTCTCCTGCGTCTGCATCGGGTGCTCGACGCGTCGGTGGAAATCATCACCGAGCGGGGCTGGGACGGGCTCAGCATGACAGCGGTTGCGCGGCGGGCGGGCGTGACCCGCCAGGGTCTGTACAAGGACGTGGGCGACCGAGCGGCACTCGGGAGGGCCGTCGTGGCCCACGAGGTGGCCCGCTTCCTCGGGTGGGTCCAGGAGGGGTTCGAGGCTCATCCGGGGCGCGTGGAGGACGGCATCTCGGCTGCGGCGCGTATGGTCCTGGAGCGAGGCCGGGACAACGCTTTGGTCCTGTCGATCCTCCGACCAGATCGCGACTCCGGGCTTCTTGCGCTCGTCACCGTGGACCCTGACGTCGTGCTTGGACACGCGATCGGCTTGATCCAGTCGATGGTGGGGGGTGCAGTGCCCGACGCCCTCATCGACTCTGTGGTGCGGTTGACGGTGAGCCATTTGCTGCAGCCCACCGTCGGCGTCGATGAAGCCGTCGACCGCATCTCGATGGTGGGCCGGGTCTTCGGGCGGGCGGCGCTACAGGTCGAGCACGAGCGTCGGTGAGAGCGACCTTGAGACGCAGGTCATGAGTGTGGCCCCGCGCTCCCTCTCCCGGCGGGACAGCACGGAGTCCCGGTGGTCGGGTACACCCAGCAGGACGTCGGCTTCGCAGGTCCCGCAGACGCCTTCCATGCAAGATCCGATCACGTCCACGCCGGCCGCGCCGACCGCGTCGAAAATTGTGGTGCCGTCGGGGACTGTGACGGTGACCCCCGATCGGGCGCACTCGACTGCGAAAGTGCCCAGCGCGGCCTCCGGAACTGCAATCTCCGCAGCAGCGAACCGTTCGGTGTGCAGGCTCCCGTCAGGCCACGCCGTGCACGCTTGTTCGACTGCGTCGAGCAGGGAGCCCGGACCGCAGCAGTAGATGGAGGCACCAGGTTCTGGATCACCGACGAACGCGCCCAGGTCAGGCCGATGCCCGTGCTCATCCGTGGCCCAGCAGGTGATCCGGTCGTTACTGTCGAGCTGGTCCAGGAAGGCCATCGAACCCCGCGAGCGTCCGACGTAGAGGAGGTTCCACTCCATCCCTGCGGCTTGAGCGGCCGCCACCATGGACCGGATAGGGGTGATTCCGATGCCGCCGGCGATGAAGAGGTAGCGCGATGCGGGGACGAGCGGGAATCGGTTCGTTGGACCTGTGACTTGGAGCGAGGTCCCCGCGCCGAGTTCGTCGTGGACGTGGATCGAGCCGCCGCGACCGTCGGGTTCACGCAGGACAGCGACCGACCACGACGACGTGTTGGCAGGATTTCCGCAGAGGGAGTAGTGCCGGCTCAGACCGGGGCGGAGGAACAGCTCGACGTGCGATCCGGGCGTCCAGGCAGGTAGGGGGTCTCCTGACGGGTCGACCAGGGTGAGCTCGACGACGTCGCGGGCGATGGTGCGCCGGTGTAACACCTGCAGCTCGCGGCGGTCGCCTTCGGCGTGACCGGGCCGGTCCGGAGAGGCCGGGCTTGAGTGTCGCGGTGTGCGCGATGGGTGCTGGGGGTCTGCTGCTTGTCCCACACGGTAAGGGCCCGGAGAGGGACGTCGTTCGCCCTTGCGCGTGAGCACCACCGACATGGAGCTGTACCCGCGCACGAAGTTCGATTGCACGCGCGCCGGCTCGGCCAGCACCTCGATGTCATCGAACCGGGCGAGCAACTCCTCCCAGAGGATCCGCAGTTGCATCTCGGCCAATCGACTGCCCATGCACCGATGTGTTCCGATGCCGAAGGCCAGGTGGCGACGGGCATTTGGTCGGTCGATGACGAAGGCGTCCGGGTCCTCGAAGATTCGCTCGTCCCGGTTGGCTGAGGCATACCACATGACGACCTTGTCGCCTTTGCGGATGAACTGGCCACCGACGACGGTGTCGCGTGTCGCGACGCGCCTCATGTAGGCCAGGGGTGTCTGCCACCGCAGTATCTCGTGGACGAGCTTCGTGACCAGGTGGGGGTCGGCACGAAGCCGGTCGAACTGCTCGGGAAACTGGTTGAGGGCCAACACCCCCCCGGTCATCGAGTTCCGCGTCGTGTCGTTGCCCCCCACGACGAGCAGGACCAGGTTGCCCAGGAACTCCATCGGCCGGTTGATCAGGTCCTTCGTGTCCTCGGAAAGCTGCATGAGCGTGATTAGGTCATAGCCGGGCGACTCGCCGGCCTGCAGACGAGCGGCCTTGGCGTGCCAGAGCGCGCTGAAGGCGCGGGCCATCTCGGCGGCCCCTCGGTAGATCTCGTTCGTGTTGTTCGAGCCGCCGGTGGCCGATGCGCTGGTGGCCACAAGGTCCGTCCACTCCACCAGCTTGCGTCGTTCGGCGTAGGGGAAGTCGAGCAGAGTGGCCAGCATCCGCGAGGTCAGCTCGACGCTGACCCGGTCGACCCAGTCGAATGGCTGTCCCACAGGTAGGCTATCGAGGACCTCCTGGACGCGCCCGCGAATCAGACCTTCCATCTCCTCCAGGTTCTCCGGTGCGACGACGCCCTGCACGGCGGCGCGTTGCTGGTCATGGCGCGGCGGGTCCATGGCGATGAACATCTCGATGTCCAGACCGCTGGGTGGCGCTCCGAGGATGATCTGCGGCTCAGCTGAGAACGTCGCGTAGTCCTTGTCGACCGCCACGACGTCGTCGTAGCGGGTCACCGACCAGAAGGGGCCGAAGGCGCTGGTGGAGTTGAAGTGAACCGGCGCCTCGTCGCGAAGACGGCGGAAGTAGCCGTGCCACTGCCCTTGCCGCCACAAGAACGGGTTGCTGACGTCGATCTCGGTCAGCCCGAGCTCCGAGACATCCGGGATGACGGACTCGGAGAACCGGGGCTGGTCATCCTGAGTGAACAGCTTCCTGGCCCTGTCGAGGACATGGAGGGCCTGGACCTGCCGACCCATCGGGACGGTGGACTGGGCTTTCATGACGAACCTGTCGAGGAACCGCATGACTGTCGCCCTCCCTATGGACGTCGGGTGACAGAAGTACATCATGTGTAGGCGCTGTTGACAAATGATCTACATCTGTCTCGGATGGGGCCAGTTGGTTGCTGAAGCCTTCCCAGCCGGAGCGACGGTGGGAGGCTCGTTCGTGCACTCGATGGATTGCACGATGGTCGGCGGTAGTGGTGTCGTGTTCTCGCGAGGTCGAGGAGGAGATCCGCACCACCTGTGCAGCCTTCCTTGTCCTGCGGCACCGCCAGGATCCGAATCATCACCCGCAGACTGGCGGTCAGGTCAGGGCTGAAGTCTCGTTGTTCGCCGTCGATGGGTCGTCGGCGAACAGACACGCCAACGCAACTGATTCCAGGAGCTCGTGCATTTGATGGCGCGGGAGGCCGCTGCGGTGCGCGGCGACCGACTGGATGGACCCGAATGCGCTGTGGACGAGGGTACGGGCGACTCCGTCGTCGAGCTGCGGGCGCAGCTCGAGCAGGACGTGCATCCACTCCTCGAGGTACCGACGCTGGCGACGGCGTAGTCGACGTTGATCGTTCTCGGGAAGGTTGTGTGCCTCTCGCAGGTACAACCGGAGGAGGGCTCGGTCATCGATCGCGAATGCCACCTGAGCGCCGACCAGATCTCGCAGTACGAGGTCCACAGGGTTCTGGGAGGTCGCAGCCAGATCGGCTGAGAGCTGCAGGCGGTCCATGACGTCGTCAAGCAGGGCGACGAGGACGGCGGCCTTGCTGTCGAAGTGCCGGTAGACCCCGGAGCCCACGATGCCCGCGGCGCCGCCGATGTCGGCCATGGAGACGCCGTGGTAACCGCGTTCGGCGAGCAGGTCGGCCGCGGCGCGCAGGATGCGGTCGCGCCGGTCGGGGTCGCGGGTGCGGACCGCTCTAGTACCAGTCGTCATGACTGGAGCAGTCTGACCGGGACCTCGACCATCCGGGACCGCAGATACTCCCCAAGCCCCTTGGCCTGCGGGTCGGGCCGGGTCGCCGAGGCGACGCCCTCGCCGAGCAGGCCCACGACCACCAGGTTCAGCGCCCGCAGGTGCGGCAGCTCGTACCGCCGGACGGCGAGCCCGGCGGCCTCGGGCAGCAGCTCGCGGAACCGCTCCGTGGTCAGCGTGGCGCGCAGCCAGGCCCAGCCTGCGTCGTCGCGGGCCCAGAGGCCGACGTTGGCGTTGCCGCCCTTGTCCCCCGACCGCGCGCCGACCACCCGTCCCAGTGGGACCCGCCGGGTCGGCTCGTCGGCCGGCTGCGCGTCGCCGTCGCCGGGTTCGACGACGGGCAGCGGACCGGTCGGTGGGTCCGCGATGACCCGCGACGTCCCGTCGGGCAGGACGACGACGTGCTCGACGGCGTCGCGTGGCACCAGGGCCGGCCAGTACACGCCGTAGGCGCTCTCGGCCGACGGCGGCGTGGTGGTGTGGAAGCCGGCGTAGCCGCCCAGGGCCAGCTGCATCGTGGCGTCGGAGAACCGGCGGCCGACCTTCTTCCGGTCGGGGTCCTTCACGGTGATTCGCAGGTGGGCGGTGGCGTGCGCGTTCAGCGCGGCGTCCGGGCTGTCGAAGCGCAGCAGCTGCACGTCGGTCTCGGCGAACGAGTCGCGCCCGCCGAGGATGTCGAACAGCTCGTCGACGGCCCAGGCCGCCTTCTCCTCGATGTCGAGGCCGGTGAGCACCAGGGTCATCGTGTTGCGGTAGCCGCCGAGGTGGTTGAGCGCGACCTTCAACCGGTCCGGGGGTGCCGACCCCCGGGTGCCCGAGATCAGCACCCGGTCGGGGGCCTGCTGGGTGACCTGGCAGCTGGCGAAGTCGGCGACCACGTCGGGGTTGGCGTACGCCGGGGAGTCGATCTCGTAGAGCAGCTGGGCGGTGACGGTGCCGACCGAGACGAGGCCGCCGGTGCCCTCGTGCTTGGTGATCACGCTGGAGCCGTCCGCGGCGACCTCGGCGATCGGGAAGCCGGGGTAGCGGCGGTCGACCACCTCGTCGAGGAAGGCGTAGTTGCCCCCGCACGCCTGCGGGCCGCACTCGATGACGTGCCCGGCGACGACGGCACCGGCCAGGGCGTCCCAGTCGTCGCGGGCCCAGCCGTGCCACCAGGCCGCCGGCCCGACCACGAGCGCCGCGTCGGTGACCCGGCCGGTGACCACGACGTCGGCCCCGGCGTCCAGCGCCTCGGCGATGCCCCAGCCCCCGAGGTAGGCGTTGGCCGAGACGGGCTCGACGCCGGCGTCGGCCAGCCGCTGCCCGGTGTCGAGGTGGGCGAGGTCGACGCCGTCGGCGAGCAGCTGGGGCACCCGGGGCAGCAGGTCGTCACCGTGCACGGCGGCCACCTCCGGGTGCAGGCCGAGCCGCTCGGCCAGCGCACCGATCTGCCCGGCCAGACCGGTCGGGTTCAGCCCGCCGGCGTTGCTGACGATCCGGATGCCCCGGTCCAGGCAGGTGCCGAGCACCTGTTCGAGCTGGATGAGGAAGGTGCGGGCGAACCCGGCGCCGGGGTCCTTCTGGCGGGCCTTCCAGAGGATGAGCATGGTGAGCTCGGCCAGGTAGTCGCCGGTGAGGACATCGATCGGCCCGCCCTCGACCATCTCGAGGGCGGCGGCCAGCCGGTCGCCGTAGAAGCCGGAGCAGTTGGCGATGCGCACGGGGTCCCGTGTCATGCGGGGGTCCTCCCGGGGCCGGGCGGGCCGGCGAAGGCCTGCGCGACGTCGAGCCAGTGGTCGGCGACCGGGCCGGTGGCGTGCAGCGCGAGGTCGGCGCGGTGCCGGCGCTGGGTGACCAGCAGGCAGAAGTCCAGCGCCGGCCCGGTGACCCGGTCGACGGCGTCCGCGGGGCCCCAGGTCCAGACCTCCCCGTCCGGGGCGGTGAGCTCCACGCGCACCGGCTCGGCCGGGAGCTCCTCGCCGCGCACCCGGTGGCTCCAGCCCCGGGTGGCGACGCCGAGGTGGGCGATGTTGCGCAGCCGGGCGGTGGGCTCGCGGGTGGCGCCGACGGCGTCGACGACGTCCTGGCCGTGCGCCCAGGTCTCCATGAGCCGGGCGGTGACCGAGGACGCCGCGCTCATCGGCGGGCCGTACCAGGGCAGCGGGGTCGAGGGGTCCAGGCCGCCGAACACCTGCAGGTACTCCGCGCGGGCGCCGCGCAGCCAGGCCAGCAGGTCGGCCGGCGTCCGGCCGCGGTTGGCCTGCGTGACCACCTCGGTGAAGTCGTCGCCGTGCGCGGTGAGCGCGTCGGCCTCGGCCCGGAACCGGTCGGGGTCGACGGCCGCGGTGGTGGCGGTCTCGTCGAAGTGGGCCAGGTGCACCACCTGGTCGGCGACGCTCCACCCCGGCGACGGCGTGGGCGTCGCCCAGGCGGCGTCGGGCAGCTCGGCGAGCACCCGGTCCAGGTCAGCGGACTCCGCGGCCAGGTCGGCGACCAGCGCGGCCATGTCGACGGCCACCTCAGCGGCCCTGCCAGACCGGGGTGCGCTTGTCCCGGAACGCGGCCGGGCCCTCCTGCGCGTCGGCCGACAGGTACACCGGCTCCCACAGCGCCTCGGCCTCGGCGTAGGCCTCGGCGAACCGGTGCCCGGCCATCAGCCGCACGGTCTGCTTGGCCGCGGCCACCGACAGCGGGGCGTTGGCCGCGATCCGCTCGCCGAGGGCCTGCGCGGCCTCGTGCAGCTGGTCGGCGGGCACGACCTCGTTGACCAGGCCCACCTCGCGCGCCCGCTCGGCGGTGATCGGGTCACCGGTGACCAGCAGCTGCATGGCGACGCGCGGGGGCACCAGCCACGACAGCGGCGCCGCCCAGGGGGCGCCGCGGCCGAGCTTGGCCTCGCTGACGGCGAACCGGGCGTGCTCGGCGGCGATCACGAGGTCGCACTGCTGGGCCAGCAGGAACCCCCCGCCGTAGGCGATCCCGTTGACCGCGGCGATCACCGGCTTGTCGATCTGCACGGTGCGGCCGGGCTGGGGCACGAAGTCCGGCGGCGGCACCGTCAACCCGGTGTCGGCCATCTCGCGCAGGTCACCGCCGGCGCAGAACGCCTTCTCCCCCGCCCCGGTCAGCACCAGCACAGCCGCGTCGGGGTCGGCGGCGAACCGCTCGAACCCCTCGGTGAGCAGCCGCCGGACCTCTGCCGAGAGCGCGTTGCGGGCCTCGGGCCGGTCGATGGTCAACCACGCGACCCGGCGCACCACCTCGTAGGTGACGGTCACCCCGCCACCTCCGCGGTGGCCTCGACGACGGCCAGCACCGCGCCGGTGTCGACCGCCTCGCCGACCGCGGCCCGCAGCTCGGCCACCGTGCCGTCGGCCGGCGCGGACACCACGTGCTCCATCTTCATCGCCTCCAGGACGACCACGGCCTGCCCCGCGGTCACGGCATCGCCCTCGGCCACGGCCAGCCGGACGACGGTGCCGGGCATCGGCGCCAGCAGCGAACCCTCGCCCGCGGCGCTGCCGGGCACCGGGAACCGCGGCACCTCGGTGAACGCCGTCGAGGCCCCGGCGCCGTCGACGAACACGTCGTCCCCGACCCGGTGCACGGTGCAGGGCCGACGCACCCCGGCCACGGTCAGCACCACCCGGTCGGGGGCGACCTCGACCCCGTCGACGGCCAGCCTGGTGTCCCCGACCGCGATCCGCCACCCGTCGCGCGCGCGGCGGTAGCGCACCTCCAGCTGGTCGTCCCCGAGCTGCAGGACGGCGACCTGGTCGGCGCTGGGCACGTTGCGCCACCCGCTGGGGACGGCGGCCTGCACCCGGGCGCCGTCCCGTCGCGCGGCGGCGTCGGCGAGCACCGCGGCGGCGGCGTGCAGCGCGGTGACCTCGGGGTCCCGCCCGGGCGAGGTCAGCTCGGGGTGCCGCTCCAGGTAGCCGGTGTCGATCTCGCCGGCCCGGAACCCCGCCTCCCGCAGCACCCCGACCAGCAGGTCGCGGTTGGTGGTGATGCCGTGCACCTGCGCCTCGGCCAGCGCGCGGGCCAGCCGCCGGCAGGCGTCGTCCCGGGTCCGGCCGTGCGCGATGACCTTGGCGAGCATCGAGTCGTAGTGCACGCCGACGACCGAGCCGTCGGCGACGCCGGTGTCCACCCGCACACCGGGCAGCGCCGGGACGACGAACCGGTGCACGGCGCCGGTGACCGGCAGGTAGCCGGCGGGGACGTCCTCGGCGTTGAGCCGGGCCTCGACCGCGTGACCGGTGACGGTGGCGTCGAGGACCTCCGGGGGCAGCGGCAGGCCCTCGGCGACCTGCAGCTGCACCCGCACCAGGTCCAGGCCGGTGACCAGCTCGGTGACCGGGTGCTCGACCTGCAGCCGGGTGTTGACCTCGAGGAAGAAGAAGTCGCCGTCGGGGGCGAGCACGAACTCCACCGTGCCGGCGCCGACGTAGCCGATGGCCTGTGCCGCGGCGACCGCGGCCTTGCCGAGCCGGGCGCGCAGCTCGTCGTCGACGGCCGGCGAGGGGGCCTCCTCCAGCACCTTCTGGTAGCGGCGCTGCACCGAGCACTCGCGCTCGAAGAGGTGGACGACGGTGCCGTGGGTGTCGCCGACGACCTGGACCTCGACGTGCCGCGGCCGCTCGACGTAGCGCTCGAGGAACACGGTGCCGTCGCCGAACGCCGAGACCGCCTCGCGGCGGGCACTGTCGACGGCGGCCTGCACCTCGCCGGGCCCGCGGACGATCCGCATGCCGCGGCCGCCGCCGCCGAACGCGGCCTTGACCAGCACGGGGTAGCCGATCCGCTCGGCCTCGGCGACCAGGTCCTGGCCGCTGTCGGTGTCCTCCCCGGCGACCACACCGGGCAGCACGGGGACGCCGGCCGCGGCCATCAGCTCCTTGGCCGCGGTCTTGGAGCCCATCGCGTCGATCGCCTCGGGCGTGGGGCCGACGAAGACCAGCCCGGCGGCCGCGCAGTCGCGGGCGAAGCCGGCGTTCTCCGACAGGAACCCGTAGCCGGGGTGGATCGCCTGTGCCCCGGTGGCCAGGGCGGCGGCGATGACCAGGTCGCCGCGCAGGTAGGTGTCGGCCGGGCTCGCACCCGGCAGCCGCACGGCCTCGTCGGCGGCGCGCACGAAGGGCGCGTCGGCGTCCGGGTCGGAGAAGACGGCGACCGTGGCGACGTCCATCTCGCGGGCGGTGCGCATGACCCGCAGGGCGATCTCGCCGCGGTTGGCGACCAGGAGCTTGGTGATCGTCAGGGGGATCGACATGGCGCTCACATCCGGAAGACGCCGTAGCCGTGGCGTCCCTCGATCGGGCCCGAGTGGGCGGCGGACAGGGCGATGCCGAGCACGGTGCGGGTGTCGCGAGGGTCGAGCAGGCCGTCGTCGTAGAGCCGGGAGGTCACGTAGAAGGCGTGCGACTCGGCGTCGATCTGGGCCTCGATGCCGCGCCGTCGTTCGTCGTCCGCGGCCTGGTCGAAGGGCCGGCCCGAGGCTGCGGCCGACGCCTTGCCGACGATGGACATGACCCCGGCCAGCTGCGCGGCGCCCATGACGGCGAGCTTGGCCCCGGCCCAGGCGAACATCAGCCGCGGACCGTAGGCCCGCCCGCTCATGCCGTAGTTGCCGGCGCCGAAGGAGGCCGCGGTGTTGATGGTGATGTGCGGGACCGTCGAGTTGGTGACAGCGTTGATCATCTTGGAGCCGTCCTTGATGATCCCGCCCTGCTCGTAGCTCTTGCCGACCATGTAGCCGGTGGTGTTCTGCAGGAACAGCAGCGGGGTGTCGACCTGGTTGGCCAGCTGGATGAACTCGGCGGCCTTCTTCGCCTCCTCGCTGAACAGCACGCCGCGGGCGTTGGCCAGCACGCCGACCGGGAAGCCGTGCACGGAAGCGAACCCGGTGACCAGGCTGGTGCCGTACTCGGGCTTGTACTCACCGAACCGGGAGCCGTCGACCACGCGGGCGAGCACCTCGCGGGGGTCGAAGGGCACCCGGATGTCGGCGGGCGCGATGCCCAGCAGCTCGTCGGGGTCGAACAGCGGCTCGTCGGCGGGCAGCGACGGGCCGGGGCCGGCCTTGCGCCAGTTCAGCTCCGACACGATGCGCCGGCCGAGCCGGATCGCGTCGCGCTCGTCGACGGCGAAGTGGTCGGCGACGCCGGAGACACGGGAGTGCATCGCCGCCCCGCCGAGCTCCTCGTCGTCGGCGTCCTCACCGGTGGCCATCTTGACCAGCGGCGGGCCGCCGAGGAACACCTTGGCCTGCCGGTCGACCAGCACCGAGTAGTCGCACATGCCGGGCACGTACGCCCCGCCGGCGGTGGAGTTGCCGAACACCAGCGCCAGCGTCGGGATGCCCAGCGACGAGAGCTGGGTCAGATCGTGGAAGATCTGGCCGGCCGGCACGAACAGGTCGGCCTGGCTGGGCAGGTCGGCGCCGCCGGACTCGACCAGGTTGATCACCGGCAACCGGTTGAGCCGGGCGATCTCCAGGGCGCGCAGCGTCTTCTTCAGCGAGATCGGATTCATCGCGCCGCCGCGCACCGTGGGGTCGTGCGCAATCACGACGCACTCGACGCCGGCCACGACGCCGATGCCGGTGACGATGCTGGCGCCGACGGTGAACTGCGTGCCCGAGGCGGCCAGCGAGGAGAGCTCGAGGAACGCGGAGTCGCGGTCCAGCAGCAGCTCGACGCGCTCGCGGGCCAGCAGCCGGCCGCGCTCGCGGTGCCGAGCGGCGTACCGCTCGCCCCCGCCGGCGCGCACCAGGTCCAGCTGCTCCTCGAGCTGGTCGAGCACGGCCAGGGAGGCGGCCCGGTTGGTGCGGTAGGCCTCGCCCCGGGTGTCCAGGACGGAGCCGAGCACGGTGCCCTCGGTGACCCGGGGGTGGGTGGCGGCGGTCATGCGGTCCCTCCGGAGTAGTGGTCGGCCAGCCGCCGGCGCAGCACGTTCTTCTGCACCTTGCCGGTGGAGGTGCGGGGCAGGTCCGTTACGACGACGACCGCCTTGGGCACCTTGTAGGGGTCCAGGTGCGCTCGGACGGCGGTCAGCAGCTCGGCCTCGTCGAGGACCGCGCCGGGGACGGGGACGACGACGGCGGTGATGGCCTCGCTCCACCGCTCGTGCGGCAGCCCCACCTCGACCACCTCGGCGATCCGCGGGTCGGCGGCGTAGAGGGCTCGCTCGACCTCGATGGAGGCGACGTTCTCCCCGCCGGTCTTGATGACGTCCTTGGCGCGGTCGGCGAACCAGAGCACGCCGTCGTCGTCGAAGCGGCCGATGTCACCGGAGTGGAACCAGCCGCCGGCGAAGGCGGCCTCGGTGGCGGCCTCGTCGTGCAGGTAGCCGGTGAGCGCCTGCGGGCTGCGGTAGACGATCTCGCCCTCCTCGCCCGGCCCTACCCGTTCGCCGCCGGGCCCCAGCAGCGCCACCCGCACGCTCACCGTCGGCGTGCCCACCGCACCGGCGTGGGTGAGCTGGTGCTCGGGGCGGAACAGCGTGGTGGTCGGGCTCATCTCAGTCTGCCCGAACAGCAGGAAGAACTCGCAGCCGACCACGTCGATCGCCCGGCGCAGCTGTGCTTCGGGCATCGGCGCCATCGCGTAGCAGGCCCGGCGCAGGCTGGACAGGTCGCGCTGCCCGATGTCGGCCCGCTCGGTCAGCGCCCGGTACATCATCGGGAGGCCGAAGACCTGGGTGACCGACTCGGCCTCGACGGCGTCCAGGAAGCGGTCGGGGTCGAAGCCGCGGTGCACCACCAGCGTCGCGCCCAGCACGACGGCCGGGGTGCAGAAGCAGTTCAGCTGCGCGGTGTGGAACATCGGCATCATCGCCAGGAACCGGTCGTCGTCGGTCCAGCGTGCCTCCATCGCCATGGTCAGCGACTCCACCACGACGGCCAGGTGGGTGCCGACCACGCCCTTGGGGGCGGAAGTGGTGCCCGAGGTGTAGAGGTAGGTGACCGGCGCACGGTCGGGGACGACGACCTCCACCGGCCCGGCCGCGGCCGCCCCGGCCCAGTCCTCGAGCGTGCCGGTCGGCCGCCCGGCGAGCTCGGCGGGGACGTCGCCGCCGGTGCCCGGGGCCACCACCACGTCGCGGACGCCGTCCACCCCCGTCAGGGCCTCGGCGACCCAGCCGGCGAGCTGGGCCTCGACCACCACGCCCCGGACGCCGGCATGGCCCAGCACGTAGCCGGCCTCGTCGGGCCGCCAGCCCAGGTTGAGCGGGACGCAGACGACGCCGGCCTTCGCGCAGGCGTAGTAGACGGCCAGGAACTCCGCGCTGTTGCCCGAGGCGAGGGCGAGAGAGTCGCCGACCGTGTAGCCGCGGTCGACCAGGGCGCGGGCCAGCCGGTCGGTCCAGTCGTCGAGCTCGCGGTAGGTGATCCGCCGGTCGCCGTCGACCAGCGCCGTCCTCGTGGGCACGCGGTCGGCGGTGCGGGTGAGGGTGTCGCCGACGTTCACCCGGTGGATCAGGTTGTCGGCGAGCGGGCTCAGGGTCACGGTCGCCGTCCTCAGTGCGAGCGGGGGAGGCCGAGGGTGTGCTGGGCGACGTAGTTGAGGATCATCTCCCGGTTCACCGGGGCGATGCGCAACAACCTGGCCAGACCCCAGTACGGGATCAGTCCGTACTCGGTGGACATGCCGTTGCCGCCGTGGGTCTGGATGGCGGCGTCGACGGCGGCCAGCGCGGCCTCGGCGGCGGCGTACTTGGCCATGTTGGAGGCCTCGCCCGCGGGGATGCCGGAGTCGTGGGCCCAGGCGGCCTTGCGGGTCATCAGGGCGGCGAGCTCGGTCTCGATGGCCGCGCGGGCCAGCGGGTGCGACACGCCCTGGTGGGTGCCGATCGGCGCCTTCCACACCGTGCGCTGGGTCGCGTACTCCGCAGCCCGGCCCAGGGCGTACCGGGCAATGCCGACAGCGATGGCGGCGCCGGTGATCCGCTCGGGGTTCAGCCCGTGGAAGACCTGGGCGAAGCCGGCACCGACCTCGCCGACCACCATCTCCGGGCCGACCCGGACGTCGTCGAGGAAGAGGGTGAACTGGCGCTCGGGGAGCATCGCGTCGACCGGCAGCGGCTGGGCGACCAGGCCGGGGGCGTCGGTGGGCACAAGGAACAGCGACATCTGCGCCCGGCCGGTGACCTCGTCGGTGCCGGTGCGGGCGACCATGAGCAGCGTCTGGGCCTCGTCTACGCCGGAGATGTAGTACTTCTGGCCCGAGATGAGCCAGTCGTCGCCGTCGCGGCGGGCGGCGGTCGAGAGCTGGTGGGAGTTGGAGCCGGCGCCGGGCTCGGTGATCGCGAAGACCACCTTGGCCGAGCCGTCGGCCAGGCCGGGCAGCCACCGCTGCTTCTGCTCCGCGTCGCCGAACCGGCTGATCACCTCGGCCGAGATGGCCGCCGACACCACCAGCAGCAGGATAGGACTACCTTGCGCCGCGATCTCCTCGCAGACGATCGCCAGCTCGACCAGGCCACCGCCCCCGCCGCCGTACTCCTCGGGAACGTTGATCCCGATGAACCCACCCTCGGCGAGGTCGGCCCACAGCTCGGTGAGCGGTTCGTGCCGGGCGGCGCGCTCGACGTAGTAGGAGCTGCCGTAGCGGGCGGCGATCTGGCCGACCGTCTTGCGCAGGGCCTGCAACTCGGGCTTCTCGGCGAACTCCATGACGTCACTCCCTTGTGATGCGCCGATCACTATCGGACTGAACCGTAGCGACCGCAGAGGCCAGGTGTCCACGAACACGCCCGCCAGAAGGTCATGGTTCGGCGGTCCGCCGCCCGCTCGAGGATTCCGATTCACATGTGGTCGTGACGGTGCTCGGTGCCCCGGACGGTCAGCGACCGACGACCACAGGTGCTGCCCCGGTGCCGACGGCATCCAGCATCCGGTCATCGGTGGTCGGGCCTGTCTGCGCCGCGAGTCACGGTGTCGATGCTCAGGAGGCCACTGAAGGGCGAAGCGGTCCTCGTCCGCACGTCAACCCCGCCGTCGATCAGGACGCGCCTGTCGGGCTCGGGTCAGCCTGCATCGACAGCCGGCGGTGGCTGTGCACCCACTCGAGGCATCTGCCCGCAGACGACACCGCGGCTCACCCGGGACCGTCCGGTCGGTTGCCGTGGCCCAAGTTCTGCAGCGACCTGGACGCAGACTCCAGGGCGACGACCAGATCCTCCTCGGCGGCGGGGATGGCTGCGGCTGCCCGTGCGATCGCTGCTGTGCGTGTCTGCGTCGACGTCCCACGGTCCTTCGCGATGCCGGCCAATTCAGACCAAGCGTCCGAGCATCGGCGCGCACACGAGGCGACTCTCTGCGTGGGGAGGTCACCCGTCAGTCGGGCGATCTCTGTTGAGCCATCCGCGAACAGGCGGCGGAACAGGCCCCCTCCCGTTCCTGCCTTCTCGATGAAGGCATACAGCGCAAAAAGGAGTCGATCCACATCGGGTGGTGGCACGTCCACCCAGCTGCGCAGCTCGGTCACGAGGTGGTTCGCCGCGGACAGCCCTCGTGATCCCGTTCCAGTGACTCCGGCGATGCCAGGACCGCTGGGATGACGCATGGCGTTCGCGGATCGTCGGAAGGCATCCGCCGCGACGCCGGCGATCGGAGGAAGCTGACGGGGCCAGACGATGCGGTAGGTGCGGTGCATGGTGGGTTCCGGGAAGCCGTTCGAGGCCCTCGCGCGCGCCAGGGCGGTCAGCGGGACGAGCTGGGCCTCAGCGCGGTCGTTGTCGACCACGAGTGCTGTCTGTCGGTCCAGGTCGTACCCGATCACGACGACGTCGTGGCGGCTCATCTGCAGCTGGACGTTCAAGTAGGGCAACTCGGCGATGTCCGCCCAGATGAGGACTGGCCGACCGGCGTCGACCTCCCTCGTGACCCACGTCCAACCCGTCTCGGGGTCGTCGGTCGCCAGCACCTCGACCTGGGCGCCGAGCCGTCGGGGCAGCGCGACTTCGTAGTCGGTCTCCCTGCCCACCAAGTACACAGGGGGGCTCAGTTGCGACGAGCGGACGAAGGAGAGGCCGAGCGCGCCGCCCAGCGCGAACACCAGACCTTCGCCCGGTGGACCGGCCCACCCGAGCCCCTGCCAGTGCAGCAGGTCGCGCAGCGCCCCCGAGCCGCAGTGGCCAGCCATCCGATGGGGGTAGCGGTCGGCCAACTCTCCGGACATGCCTCACCTTCCCAAATCCGACCTTCTTGACACCGTTCACTCATCGACCGTGGGGGGGCACCAGCTGACACAGCTCCACTTCGCAGTCGAACCGGCAGACACCGGTCACCTGAGGTCGACTGGGGCGCCCAGTGTGCCCAACAGCTCGCGGGTTTCGATGATCATGGGCCCGGTGGCGCCCTGCTGGGGTCTGCACGGGTGCCTGTCCGGAACGGTCAGGGGTGCTCAGGGCGTCGACGAGCGCGGTCGAAGTGCTCCAGCTCGACCACGATGAAGAGGGCCGATGCCTCAGCCAGCACGAAGCCCTGGGCATCGGCGACCTCGGCGACGAGGAAGAGCTTTCGACCTTCTCGCCGCTCGAGGTGCGCGCTGACGCGGTACTCGACCCCAAGCAGCACCGGCGCCCGGTAGGAGACCGACAAGGTGCGGGTCACGGCTGGCTGTCCCACGCCGTAGAGGAGGAATCCGAAGAGGTCGTCGACCACGGTCGCGACCGCACCGCCGTGCGCGATGCCCGGGGCGCCGACGTGCCGTTCCCCGAACGTGTGGCTGGCTCGGACGCGGTCACCGTCCTGCCACACGGCGAGGTGGTGACCGTTGGGGTTGTCCGGCCCGCACCCCAGGCACGTCGGGTGGTGCGGGGGGAGCTGGCCTGTGCCGTCGTGGCGCGGCAGACCATTCCACTCACGCTCAGTGGGCATCGACATGTCCTGATCGTCTCCTCGGGTTCTCGAGCGGCGCGCGTCACCGGGGGTCGCCCTCGCGTCCTCCGGTGACGACTCTGCGCTCCCCGTCGCGGTCGCATCTTGCAGGGCGGCATTGCGATCGCCGAGATGGGCACGTGCATGCAGTGCACTGTGGGGGTCGGGCTCGACCAGACGCCCGCGCGGAGGACGGTGCGAGTTAGGGTTCCGGGGTCGATCACTGCATTCTCTCCCTGCCCAACCGTGACCGGCGAGAGTGGAGGAGTCGGTGAGCAGCGCCCGCACGTCCGACACCATTCGCGAGGCCGCTCGAGACCTCTTCTACGAGAAGGGGTACGAGGCGACGAGCCTGCGCGAGGTCGCAGCTGCAGTCGGGGTCAAGGTCAGCAGCCTGTACAACCACATCGACGGCAAGCAGAGTCTCCTCGTCTCGATGATGGACGCCATCATGGGCGACCTCGGACGTGCGCAGGCGGATGCTCTGGCCAACCGGACCGACAGTCTGGACCGGCTGCGCGCGGTGCTCGACTGCCATGTCCGGTTCCACGCGGAGCGGGCCCAGGACGTGTTCATCGGCAACTCCGAGCTGCGTTCGCTCCATGCGGAAGCCCGAGGGAAGATCGTCGCCCTCCGTGATGCGTACGAGCGCCAGATCAGCGCGGCCATCGCCGCGGCCTGTTCTGAAGCCGGTGTCGAGCTCATCGATCTGCGCCTGCAGACCTACGCGGTGGTCGCGGCGGGCAGTCACGTCTCTGCGTGGTACAGACCCGGGGGCACGATGACCTTGGACGAGATCGTGGACATCTACACCACGATGGCGTTCCGCCAGCTCGGCCTCCAGCCCGCGGCGTGATCGTCCAGTCGAGGTCTCCGGCCGCCGCACCCTCGACCGATGACTGCCGAGGAGCTCACTGCTGACCAGGGACGGGGCGGTGCAGGGTAGGTGCCCAGGGCAGATGTGCAGAGTCACGACCGGCCGCTGTCCCGTCGGGTGGCGACCGTCGCGCCGCGCTGGCCGTCCGTTGCCAGCAGGGTAGCGAGGGGCAGGGATTCCAGCCAACGAGTACTCACTGCACCGTCGATGAAGTCGGCATGCTCCAACACGACTCGCACGGCTGGCAGCGTGGTCCGGATACCGACCACGCTCAACTCGTCGATCGCCGCGAGCAGCCGACGGCGCGCATGCTCACGGGTGGGTGCCCAAGCGATCAATTTGCCGACGAGGCTGTCGTAGTAGGGCAGGATCTCGTCCCCCGAGGAGTAACCGGCGTCGAGCCTCACCCCGGCGCCGGTCGGTGCCGCGAGACGCTCGAGGACACCTGGTGAGGGGAGGAACCTACCCCTGGTGACGTTCTCTGCGTTGATTCTGCACTCGATGGCGTGCCCCCGCGGGGCGAGTTCGCTGCGTGTAAAGGACAGGGTATGGCCGGCCGCCACCAGCAACTGCTCAGCGATCAGATCGACTCCGAGCACCATCTCCGTGATCGGGTGCTCCACTTGGATGCGGGTGTTCATCTCGAGGTAGTAGTAGTTGTCGTCCTCGACGAGGAACTCCACCGTGCCGGCCCCGACGTAGTCCACTGCACGCACCAGACGCAGCGCCGCCTCCCCCATGGACCGCCGGAGATCGTCGGACAAGCCGGGCGCCGGGGCCTCCTCGACGAGCTTCTGGTGACGGCGCTGCACTGAGCAGTCCCGGTCTCCGAGGAAGACCGAGTTCCCGTGCCCGTCGGCGAAGACCTGCACCTCGACGTGTCGGGCACGGGGGAGATACCGCTCCACGTACACGTCGTCCTGCCCGAACGCCGTCCCTGCCTCGCGCTGAGCCGACAGGAATGCGTCAGAGACCTCGCCGGGATCGGCGACGACACGCATCCCACGGCCACCTCCCCCGAAGGATGCTTTGATGAGCAGGGGGAATCCGTGGGCTGCTCCGAACTCGAGCACCTCCGCGACCTCCTGGATCGCGCCCCGGGTGCCCGGTACCCCGGGCACACCGCAGGACTCAGCCACCGCACGGCCGGCCACTTTGTCGCCCATGGTGCGAATCGCGCTCGGGGAGGGACCAATGAACGCCAGGCCGGCCGCGAGGACCGCTTCGGCGAAGTCGGCGTTCTCGGCGAGGAAGCCGTACCCGGGGTGAACGGCGTCCGCGCCGACGGTGAGTGCGGCCGCCACGATCTGGGCGATGTCGAGGTAGGGACGGGACGTCGGCACCCCGTCCAGCGCCACAGCTTCATCTGCCGCCCGTACGTGCAGCGAGTGGCTGTCATCTGCAGAGTGCACCGTCGCGCTCCTGATGCCCAGCTCTTGGCACGTGCGTGCGATGCGCACCGCGATCTCGCCACGGTTGGCGATCAGGACCTTCTCGAACACAGGTTCCTCCTCTTTCCCTTCGATGCGTGGTCTCGGACGACGTCGGGGTTGTACCGGGCACACCAGCAGCATCGTCGCCGGTGCGCCTGAGGCCGTCGTCTCCAGTCGCGGCGCAGCCGGAAACTAACGAACGCTAGTTCGCTAAACGCTAGCAGTCCATCCATTTATCCGCATGTGCGATCCGGACAACCCTGCAGGTGCCGGGCGATCCCGACTGGACGGAGCGGGTCGGCCGGTCTTGACACTCACCAGGGGCGAGCCTAGCTTTTGCCGAAGCGAGCGAACGTTCGTACGTTTCGGTGTGGAGGGCCTTCGTGGACGAGGTGCTGACGGCGGAGATGGCCGGGAACGTGTGGAAGGTCGAGGTGCAGTCGGGCCAGGAGGTCGAGGTGGGCGACGTATTGGTGATCTTGGAGTCCATGAAGATGGAGATTCCTGTCGAATCCCCCGTGCGTGGCTCGGTGACCGCGCTGCTGGTCGCCCCCGGTGACGTGGTGGCCGAGGACCAACCGCTCGTACGCATCGCTGCCGATCCTGGATGAGCGACTGATCACCCCGACCACGACGACCGAAGACGGAAGAAGGCTCAGTTGACTCAGCAGTCGGACCTGGCATCCGGGGCTGCCCGTGATCTCGTGGCCGAGCTCTCGGAGCGCACGGCACGCGCCAAGGCGGGTGGAAGCGAGCGGTACCACCGTCAGATCGAGGAGACAGGGAAGATCTTCGTCCGATCGCGTCTGGACATCCTGCTCGACCCCGGGTCCTTCGTCGAGAACGGCTTGCTCGCCCGCACGATGGACGAGGGTCTCGCTGCCGACGCAGTGGTGACCGGGACCGGCACGGTCGGCGGTCGCACCGTCGCCGTCATCGCCAACGATCCGACGGTCAAGGCGGGTGCATGGGGCCGGGAGACCATCCGGAAGATCATCCGCCAGCAGGAGGAGGCTGCACTCGTTCGATGCCCCCTGTTGTACCTCGTGGACTCCGCAGGGGCACGCCTGGATGAGCAGTTCGACCTGTTCATCGATCGCCACCATGCTGGGCGGATTTTCTGGAACCAGGCACGACTGTCCGGCCAGATCCCGCAGATCTGCGTGCTTTTCGGACCCAGCCCAGCCGGCGCAGCCTACCTGCCCGCCTTCTGCGACGCAGTGGTCATGGTGGACGGCAACGCGAGCGCTTTTCTCGGCAGCCCTCGGATGGTCGAGATGGCAACGGGCGAGAAGGTGTCCGCAGAGGAGATGGGCGGCGCCCGCATGCACTGCGAGGTGTCCGGTCTGGGGGACCA
This sequence comes from Klenkia sp. PcliD-1-E, assembly GCF_024124375.1. Taxonomy (GTDB): domain Bacteria; phylum Actinomycetota; class Actinomycetes; order Mycobacteriales; family Geodermatophilaceae; genus Klenkia. The sequence goes on along the minus strand of NZ_JAMXRZ010000004.1, from coordinate 29,297 downwards.
GATCGCGCGGAACGACGAGCACGGATTGCGGCTGGCGCGCCAGTACCTGGAGTACCTCCCTGATCACGCGGAGGCCCCTCTGCCGGTCCACCTACCGATGGATCCGGTCGACGGGGAACCCATCGACCAGCTGATCCCGCAAGCGCAGAACCGCGCGTTCGACGTGATGAACGTGATCCGCCGGCTCATCGACGCCGACAGCTTCTTCGAGCACCGCGCTCTCTTCGCCCGCGAACTGGTCACGGGCTTCGCGCGGTTGGACGGGAAACCCGTCGGGCTCGTGGCGAACCAGCCCATGCGTAAGGGGGGGACCATCGGGAGCGATGCCTCCGAGAAGGGTGCCCAGTTCGTGCAACTGTGCGATGCCTACGGCATCCCGCTCGTCTTCCTGTCCGACACTCCCGGCTTCATGGTCGGCAGCCAGGTCGAACGACAAGGGATCATCCGACGCGGAGCCAAGTACCTGGCCGCTATTGCCGAAGCCAGCGTCCCGCGGATCTCGGTCATCCTCCGGAAGTCGTACGGCGCCGGTTACATGGCCATGTCCGGCGCGACGTTCGCGCCTGACGCCACGATCGGCTTGGCGCACGCGAAGCTCGCGATCATGGGTCCCGAGGCAGCCATCAATGCGATCTACTTGAACAAGATCAACGCGATCGAGGACGAGCAGGACCGAGCGGACTACGTCGCCCAGCTCAGGGCCGACTACATGGTCAACCTGGATGTCTTCCGGGCGGCCTCGGCGACCTACCTCGACGCCGTGATCGCAGGCAGCGATCTCCGCGCCGAACTGGTCAACCGTCTCGAGCGGTATTCGCACAAGAGCCGTGAACGGCTTGCCCGTCGCCACCCGGTCATCCGCGGCTGACCGAGTCAGGAACATCGAGGAGATCCCATGTTCTACGGAGAATCGGCTGAACTGACGCTGCTGAGGGACTCGGTCGCTTCGGTTGCCGGTGAGTTCGGCCCGGAGTACTTCCTCTCAGCAGCGCGAACGGGCCGGAAGACCGACGAATTGTGGTCGGCGCTGGCCAAGCCGGGGTTCTTGGGGGTGAGCATCCCCGAGGAGTACGGCGGCGGGGGCGGGGGCATCACCGAACTCACTGCGGTGGTCGAGGAGACCGCCGCGGCCGGGTGCCCGCTGGTGCTCTTGATGGTGTCGCCAGCGATCTGCGGAACGGTCCTGGCGCGCTACGGGAGCCCCGCACAGCGAGAGACCTGGCTGCCCGGCATCGCCGACGGCACGGTCAAGATGGCGTTCGCGATCACCGAGCCGGACGCCGGCTCCAACAGTCATGCTATCTCCACGACGGCCACCCGCGGCAGCGACGGCTGGACCCTGCGCGGGACCAAGTACTACATATCCGGCGTGGACGAAGCCGCTGCCATCCTCGTGGTCGCCGCGACGAAGGACGAATCAGGCCAGCCGTTGGGCACGTCGTTGTTCGTGGTCCCGGTCGATGCTCCTGGGCTGCAGAGGAGCATGATCACCATGGAGATCGTCGCGCCGGAGAAGCAATTCACGCTGCACTTCGACGACGTCCTCCTCCCGGCGGAGGCCGTCGTCGGGAAGGTGGGGGGAGGATTCCGTTCTGTCTTCGAGGGCTTGAACCCCGAGCGCATCACGGGAGCGGCCATCGAGACGGGCATCGGCAGGTATGCACTCCGCCAGGCGGTCCGTTACGGGCTGGAGCGCTCCGTGTGGGGTGCACCCATCGGCACCCATCAGGGCCTCTCGCACCCGTTGGCCAGCGCCAAGATCGAGCTGGAACTCGCCCGGTTGATGATGTGGAAAGCGGCAGGTCAGCACGACGCAGGCACCGATGCCTCCGAGGCGTCCAACATGGCCAAGTACAGCGCTGCCGAAGCTGCCCTCCGCTGTGTCGACCAGGCCATCCAGATGCACGGGGGCAACGGCCTGGCCAGCGAGTACGCCCTCGCGCCCTACTGGGGACTGGCTCGTTTGATGCGGATCGCACCGGTCAGTCGTGAGATGGTCCTGAACCACGTTGCACAGCACTCGCTCGGACTTCCCCGGTCCTACGGCGGAGCACGCTCATGAATCGCGCGGCGGCGCAGAAGCAGCTGGACTCCGACTACAGTCCGTGGGAGCGATTGACGCTCGCGGACCGGTTCGACCGTCTCGCCGAACGCTACAGTGATCGCCCGCTGATCATGACGGACGACCGGGACTGGTCGTACACCGAGGTCTCTGCCGCCTCCCGCAGGGTTGCCGCCGGGCTGCTGGCCCTGGGCGTCGAGCGTCGAGAGCACGTGGCCATGATCATGGCCAACTACGCGGAGTACATCGTGGTCCGCTTGGCCATAGCTCGGATCGGAGCTGTGGCTGTGCCGCTCAACTTCGCCCTGAAGGCCGACGAGTTGGCCTACCTCCTACGGCAGTCGGATTCTGCCTGCCTAATCACGATGGACTCCTTCCGCGGCGTGGACCACCTCGCCGAGCTCGACACCGTCGCCCCAGGCTGGCGCTCCGGTCGACAAGAGTCACTCCCGAGGCTTCGCCATACCATCGTGTTCGAGACCGGGGCAGGGAGCGGCGCGGCTCCCTGCACGTTGAATGCCCTCATGGAGATGGGGAACGCCATCGATCAGGCCGTGGTCGATGCGCGTCAGGCCGAGTCGGCCTATCCCGAGGAAGTCGCCGACATCCTCTACACGTCAGGTACCACGAACCTGCCCAAAGGCGTCATGTTGACCAACGACATGTTGTGGCGGAGCGCGATGGCCACCGCCTACGGCCGCAGGTACGCCGATGGTTGGCGCCTGTTCTTCCCGATGCCTCTCTACCACGTGTTCGGGTACGTGGAGGGCATGCTCGGCGCGATGCTGGTCGGCGGAGCTGTCATCCCGCAGGTGCAGTTCGACCCGGTCGAAGCTTTGCGCCTCATGACCGACAAACAAGCCAACGAAGCCCTCTTCGTCCCGACCATCCTCCTGGCCCTGATCAACGAGCCCGGTTTGGCCACGACGGACTTGTCATCCCTCCGCTCGATCTTCTGCGCATCGGCTCCCGCACCGGTCTGGCTGTGGGAGAGGGCGAAAGAGGCCTTCGGCCTGGACGAGATGCACACCGGGTACGGGATGACCGAGGTCAGCGCCGCGACGATTGCAACGAGACCTGGCGACGCGGTCGAGATCGTGTCCAGTCGGGTGGGGGCGGTATTGCCCGGGGGGCCCGGGGGGTTGCCGGAGTTCGGCGGCGCGAACACCCAGTACAAGACCGTCGATCCCTCGACCGGCGCTGACCTTCCTGACGGCGTGGAGGGGGAGCTGTCCTGCCGCGGGAACATCGTCACCCGAGGGTACTACGCAAAGCCCTCCGAGACGGCTGAGGTGATCGACAAGGATGGCTGGCTCCGCACGGGAGATCTCGGCCGTATCCACGCCGACGGCCTCGTCGAGCTCACCGGTCGCAGCAAGGACCTGTACAAGCTGAACGGGGAGAACGTCATACCCCAGGAGATCGAGGATGTGCTCGCCTCGCACGACGCGGTGGAACAGGCCTTTGTCGTCGGGGTTCCGGACATCCGCTCGGGCGAAGTGGGGGTTGCGTTCGTCATCCTCCGACCGGAGATGTCCGTCGATGCAGAGCACCTGCGCGCGCACGTGGCCGACAGGCTAGCGCGGCACAAGGTACCCTACGCGGTCCTGTTCACGACGGCCGCCGATCTGCCGACCACTGCTTCGGGGAAGGTGCAGAAGTTCCGCCTCCGCGAACGTGCGGTGCAGGAGCTGGGGAGGTCTGATCTCGTCAGCCAGATGACCGGTGGTGGCGGTCCAGGGAACGCAGCATGATGCCAGTGACGCGGACGCCCCGATCGACCAACTTCTGGAGTGAGGTCGAGGTGTGGCCCGCGGAGCGCATCCGTCGAGAACAGGACACTGGACTGCGCCGTCTGCTGGACTACCTGTCGCGCAACAGCAACCTGTACAGGGACAAGGCCGCCGTCGCAGGCGTGCCGCTCAGCAGCATCACCTCGGTCGGTGACCTGCACCGGTTCCCGTTCACGGAGAAGCACGAGCTGAGGGAGAGCTTGGGGCAGCTTCCACCCCTGGGCCGTCACCAGGCAGCTGCTGATCAGGACATCGTCCAGATCCAGGCATCGAGCGGCACGACCGGCAGCCCGTCGTACGTCGGTCTCACCCGCTCGGACCAGATGATCTGGAACGAGATGGGCGCGCGGGTGTTCTACGCGAACGGCTTGCGCCCCGGGGACCGGGCTCTGCACGCCTTCGGGATGAGCAAGGGGTTCGTGGGCGGGCTGCCCATCGTCCAGGTGTTGCAGTACATGGGCATCTGCGACATCCCGATCGGAGCCGAAGCGGGCGCGGAGAGGCTGCTGCGCGTCCAGGCGGACCAGCGCGCCGCAGCCCTGGTCGGGACCCCCAACTTCCTCGTCCATTTGGCGCAGCAGGCCCCTCGTGTGCTGGGCGTGACAGCCGACACCCTTGGGGTCAGGGTGATCAGCACAGGCGGGGAACCCGGAGGGAGCATCCCGGCGATTCGCAACCAGCTGGAGGCCCTATGGGGTGCCACTGCCCGGGAGATGCTGGGTGGCACAGACCTTGGCTGCCTGTACTGGGGGGAGTGCGAAGAGGGGTCCGGCATGCACCTCCTGTCGCCCGACCTGATGATCGCGGAGCTCATCGACCCGGACACGGGTGACGTGCTGGAGCCGGCGGCGGGAGTTTCCGGCGAGCTCGTCTACACCTCACTGGACCGTCAGGCCAGCCCCGTCCTGAGGTTCCGTACCCGGGACCGCGTCGTCGTGATGGGCACGTCGTGCCCGTGCGGTCGAACAGGGATGACCATCCGGTGCGTCGGCAGGACCGACGACATGTTGATCGTGCGCGGCATCAACGTCTTCCCCAGCGCCATCCAGGAACTGATCACTGGACTGGTGCCCAGGACCAGCGGCGCGCTGCGCATCGTGGCGGACTTCGAGGGTCACAGCACCCAGAAGCCGTTACCGCTCGACGTCGAGCGCGGGCGAACGGCGTCACCGGCCAGCGACGATGAACTGCGCGCGTCCATCACCACGCTCATCAGCAGCGCGCTCAACATCAAGACGGCGGTCACCATTCGCCCGTTCGGCACGTTCGACACCCCCGGCGCCGCGAAGGTCCAACTCGTCCAGCGAGTTGTCCGATGACCGCCTCGGTTCGGGGATCTGGCCGACCGTTCTCTCTCACCCCCCTTGGCCGGCACACGCACGAGGAGGTCCAGCAGGATGACCTACGAGGACTACGAGCAGTTGCGTTTCGAGATGCAGGACAACGGTGTCCTTCTCATCACCATCGATCGACCGGACAAGTACAACGCCGCCGATGAGCAGATGCACGGGGAACTGGCTCGCGTGTGGGCGGAGGTCTCGCGGGACCCGGCCACCCGGGTGGCGGTCGTGACCGGAGCCGGCAAAGCGTTCTCGGCGGGTGGCGATCTGGCGATGGTTCGCCGGATGACGGGAGACTTCGACCGGGTCCATCACATGCTCGGGGAGATGAGCGACCTCGTCTACAACATGGTCAACTGCGAGAAGCCCATCGTGTCGGCCATCAACGGAGCAGCGGTCGGGGCCGGCATCGTCGTCGCGTTGCTCGCTGACGTGTCGATCTGCGCTGAGGACGCGAAGTTGGGGGACGGACACGTGAAGCTGGGTGTCGCTGCAGGAGACCATGCAGCGATCATCTGGCCACTTCTCGTCGGCATGGCCAAGGCGCGCTACTACCTCCTCACGGGCGAGATGCTGACCGGTGCGGAAGCAGAGCGGATGGGGCTCGTCACGAAGTCCCTGCCGAAGGGCGAGGTCCTGACCGAAGCCATGCGAGTCGCGCAGACCCTGGCGACCGGTTCGCAGCCTGCGATCCGCCTGACGAAACGTGCGCTCAACAATTGGCTGAGGATGGCCGGTCCCATCTTCGACCAGTCCGCTGCCTACGAGATGCTCTGCTTCTTGGGGCCGGATGTGGTGGAGGGGGCGGCGGCGTTCGAGGACAAGCGCCCGCCTCGATTCCCCTCCGCGTTCCCAGCGGTGTGACCGTCGGGTCCACCCGCCCCATCGCGCGGACCGGCAGACGAAGTGAGCCGACCCTCGTGGCTGATCGGAGCCGGATGGGCGTGAATCCGGCCGCCGTAGTGCGACGACGCAGATGTGCCGAACAACCCTGGTCGTGCAGTTCACGACCTTGAACGATTGCGGAGGATGACATGAACAGTGGTGATGAGGACGACGCCGTCCGGGAGCTGTCGGATCGTGTTCCGCGGGAGGTTCACATCCGCGAAGAGGGACCGCGGGATGGTTGGCAGAACATCGAGGACGTGGTCATCCCGACGTCTGTGAAGGTCGACTACATCCAACGGCTGGTCAGGGCCGGGCTGCGGCGCATCAGCGTGACCGCCATGGTCCACCCCAAGTGGGTCCCTCAACTCGCCGACGGGCCGGAGGTGCTCGCTGCACTAGAGGCCGTGCCGGGTGTCGACTTCGGCGTGCTGGTGCCGAATCCCCGAGGTTGGTCTCGGCTCACCGGCCTTCTGGACGACGGTGCACCGATCACCGAGATCACGACGGTGGTGTCGGTGAGCGAGGCGCACAACCAGGCGAACGTGAACATGTCGGTTGCTGACTCGTTGCGACAGCTGGAGCCCGTGATCGGGGCAGCGCGGGAGCGAGGTCTCCACGTCAGTGCCGGTGTCGCGACCGTGTACGGGTGCAGCCTGTCCGGAGCAGTGGACGTGTCCGACGTGATCGCGGTGGCGCGCGCACTGGTCGACATGGGAGCCGGTGAGTTGACGCTCGGGGACACCACCGGCATGGCCAACCCTGTCCAGGTGACCGAGGTGCTCGGCCGGCTCCGACAAGCGGTGCCCACCACTCGGTTGACCCCGCACTTCCACAACACCAGGGGAGCGGGGCTGGCCAACGTGCTCGCCGCGCTCCAGCTAGGTGTCGACTCCTTCGAGTCGGCGTACGGAGAACTCGGCGGCTGTCAGTTCGCCCGCGGAGCTACGGGCAACATCGCAACGGAGGACCTGGTGAGCATGCTCGAGGAGATGGGTGTTCGCACCGGGGTCGACCTCCTCCAGCTGATCGACGTCGTGACCGACATGGAAGCATTCCTGGGCCGGCGCCTGGACAGTCATGTCAGCCACGCAGGGCCGGTCGACTGGAACGGGCGGCCGTGACTGCGGGTGCTGTCGGCCAGTGATCGTGCCGGGACGGCGCCGTGGGCGCGCCCCGCCGTATCGAGCCGGCGCCGTGGTCGTCCATCCAGGTCCGGCCACCGCAGCCTTTGGTCGTCCGAGACCGTGTCCATCCATCACATCAGCGCCCGGCAGCAGCGTCGGGCTTCGTCCAGAGGGAGCCGCTCCGGTGGCCGTCCCTCTCATCACGCGAGGATGACCCCTGTGCCGCAGCACGTGTTGGACCTGTTGACTGTCGATGCATTGCTGACCGAGGAAGAACGAGCCATTCGGGACACCGTGCGTGCCTTCGTCGACAAGCGCGTGCGCCCCGAGATCGGCCAATGGTTCGAGGACGGCACGAGTCCGAAGGAACTGGCTGGGGAGCTCGGGGAACTGGGCGTTTTCGGCATGCATCTCGAGGGCTATGGCTGCGCGGGTACCAACGCAGTGAGCTACGGCCTAGCCTGTATGGAACTCGAAGCTGGCGACAGTGGGCTGCGCAGCATGGTCTCGGTGCAGGGATCGCTGTCCATGTACTCGATCTGGAAGTACGGCTCCGAGGAGCAGAAGCAGGAGTGGCTGCCGCAGCTGGCCGCGGGCCTGGCCATCGGCTGCTTCGGCCTCACCGAGCCCGACTTCGGCTCCAATCCTTCGGGCTTGCGTACGACAGCGGTCCGCCGGGGTGGGGACTGGGTGCTCAACGGTTCGAAGATGTGGATCACCAACGGTTCGGCCGCCGCAGTCGCGACGATCTGGGCGCGCACCGACGAGGGCATCCGAGGATTCGTCGTCCCCACCGCGACGCCTGGCTTCACGGCTACCGACGTCCACCACAAGCTCTCCCTGCGGGCATCGATCACCTCAGCGATCTACCTAGACGACGTCTTGCTGCCTGCAGACGCGATGCTGCCGCGTGCGCAGGGGTTGTCGGGTCCGCTGGGCTGCCTCAGCGAGGCCCGATTCGGCATCATCTTCGGCGCCATGGGTGCGGCCCGTGACTGCTTGGATAGTGCGCTGGGGTACGCGACCTCGCGCGTCCAGTTCGACAAGCCGATCGCGGCCTTCCAACTGACCCAGGCCAAGCTCGCCGACATGTCCGTCGAGCTCTACAAGGGCGTCCTCCTGGCCCTGCACCTGGGCCGGCTCAAGGACAACGGTGGCGTACGACCGGAGCAGATCAGCATCGGCAAGCTGAACAACGTCCGCGAGGCGATCGAGATCGCCCGCACCTGCCGCACGATCCTCGGCGGATCGGGCATCACCACCGAGTACTCGCCTCTGCGTCATGCCAGCAATCTGGAGTCGGTGCTCACCTACGAGGGCACCAGTGAGGTCCACCAGTTGGCTCTCGGCCAGGCCCTTACCGGCATTTCCGCCTATCGCTGACTCGCCGGTCCAGCCACGGATGGAGCTCGCCGGAGAAGGGTCGAGTTCCTGGGCGGGGTGCCTACGCCGAGCTTGCGGCCGACCTCGAACCGCGGAGCCCGACGACCAGCTCGGGGCTGTGGCTCTCCCCGAACTGTTGGCTGACACGCTCGACGAGCGGCTGCAGGAGCAGGCGTCCGAGTTGTCGGACGAGGATGACGTTGACCTGGGTGGCGACGCTCGACCGGTTGGACGCCAGTCCTTGGGCGCGCAGCTCCACGACCTGCTGAGCGGTGAGCTCGGCCAGGCGTTCGAGCAGGTCTCCCTCGCGTCGTCTGCCGTTCAAAAGTGCTCGCCGCAGGTGCGAGACCACATCGGGCTGGGTGGCGAGCATCCGAGCCACAGCCGCGTCCCGCGCGGCCACCACGTCGGTCGACGAGGACCCGACCGCGGCTGAGGCGATGGCTTCGGCGAACTGCTCGACGATGCGTCCCTCGACGGCCCTGATGAGGGCGTCCTTAGTGCTGAAGTGGTGCACGACCAGCCCGACCGTCACGCCGGCTGCGGCGGCGATGGCCCGCATCGATGCCCCAGCCTCGCCGTGGCTGGCGAGCAGGTGGAGCGCGGCGGTGCGGATGCGCGCCTTCGCTGTCAAATCCCCGGGAGGGGTCGCGACAGGACCTAGATCGGTTGTGGGCGGCATAGAAATAGTCTAATCGCTTGTACGACACTGCGGTGAACTGTACGCTTGTGCAGCGCACATTCCTCCAATGTTCCGGAGAGCCATGACCGTGCCGTCCAGCGCACCTCTGTCCGGGGTCGTCGTTGTGTCCGTGGCGACCAACCTGCCCGGTCCGCTCGCCGCCGCGCGTCTCGTCGAGCTCGGCGCCTCGGTCACCAAGGTCGAGCCACCGAGCGGGGATCCGTTGCGGGCCATAGCACCCGGTTGGTACGACGAGCTGGTGGCCGGCCAGTCCGTCCTGGCGCTCGACCTGAAGGACGCCGTCGACCGCGACCGGCTCGAGGACCTGCTGCGCGGCGCCGACCTGCTGCTCAGCTCCATGCGTCCCTCGGCCCTGGCGCGCCTGGGCTTGCCGGCCAGCACCCGCCGGCACGGTGTCGCGCTCGTGGAGATCGTCGGGGGCGACGGCGACCGCGCCGAACTCCCCGGCCACGACCTCACCTACCAGGCCACCCACGGCACCGTCCTCGCGCCGGCGATGCCGGTCGTACCGGTGGCCGACGTGCTCGGGGCCGAGCGTGCTGTCACCGCAGCGCTGACCGCGCTGCGACTGCGGGACGCCGGCGACGCGGCAGCCCACACCCGGGTGAGCCTGGAGGCAGCCGCATTCGCCGCGGCGGGCGCGGTCCGGCACGGACTCACCGGACCCGGCGACCCCCTGGGAGGCGGGTTGCCGGGCTACGGCCTCTACCCGGTGCAGGACGGCCACGTCGCCGTCGCGGCCATTGAGCCGCACTTCGCCGAGCGCCTGGCGACCTACCTGGGGGAGACCCGCCAGGAGCTCACCGCACGGTTCGCCACCGGGTCGTGCGCCTCGTGGGAGGCGTTCGCGGCCGACCACGACATCCCGCTCGCCGCCGTCCGGGCACCGGGCTCGACCAGCCAATCCAGAGGAGACCGTCCATGACCCGCGAGGCCGTCATCGTCGACGCCGTCCGCACCCCCGTCGGCAAGCGCGGGGGGCAGTTGCGGGACTGGCACCCCGTGGACCTGATGGCCCACACCCTCCAGCGCCTCGTCGAGCGCAGCGGCGTGGACGCCGACCATCTGGCCGACGTCATCGTCGGCTGCGCGATCCAGCGCGGGGAGCAGTCGGGCAACGTCGCCCGCAACGCCCTGCTCGGCGCCGGCCTGCCCATCGGGCTGCCGGGCACCACCCTGGACCGGCAGTGCGGGTCGGGACAGCAGGCGGTCCACTTCGCCGCCCAGGCCGTCCGGTCCGGTGAGTACGACTTCGCCATCGGGGCCGGGGTTGAGTCGATGTCGCGGGTCGACCTCGGACCCCTGTTCACCCCGGGCGGCCCGCGCGGTGAGTGGTACGGCGACCGCGCCCTGGCCCGGTTCGGCGGCAACCTGCCGGCCCAAGGGCCCTCGGCGGAGCTCGTCGTGCAGAAGTGGGGCTTCACCCGGGAGCAGCTGGACGCCTTCAGCGTCGAGAGCCACCACCGGGCAGCAGCCGCCACGGAAGCCGGCCGCTTCGTCGGGGAGCTGGTGCCCATCGAGGGCCGCACCAGGGACGGCGCCCCTGTGACCATGACGCGGGACGAGGGCATCCGGGCGGACATCGACCCCGCCAGGATGGCGGCACTGACGCCGGTGTTCGCCGCCGACGGCGCGATCACCGCCGGCAACGCGTCGCAGATGAGCGACGGCGCCGCCGCGCTGCTCGTGGCCGACCGGGCAGCCGCGGAGGCCGCCGGGCTGCGACCGCGAGCCCGGATCGTGTCGATGGCGGTGGCCGCCGACGACCCGGCGCTGCAGTTCACCGCCATCGTGCCGGCCAGCCAGCAGGCCCTGGACCGGGCCGGGCTCGCCGTCGGCGACCTGGACCTCGTCGAGGTCAACGAGGCCTTCGCCCCGGTCCCGCTGCTCTGGCTGGCCGAGTTCGGCTACCCGGCCGACCAGCTCAACGTCAACGGCGGGTCCATCTCCATCGGCCACCCCCTGGGCTCCACCGGCGCACGCCTGCTGACCCAGCTGGTCACCGAGCTCGAGCACCGCGAGGCCCGCTACGGGCTGCTGACCATCTGCGAGGGCGGCGGCATGGCCAACGCCACCGTCATCGAACGACTGCCCTGAGAGGACCCACCATGCAGATCGACACCCCCATCCCGGCCGCCGGCACCCGACGCGTCGTCACCGGTCACCCCTCGACCATGGGCGACGACGTCCAGCTGAACACCACTACCCTGATCCGGCACGCCGCCCGCACCCACGGTGATCAGGAGATCGTCTACCGCACCCCCGACGGCGGCTGGGACCGCTACACCTACGCGAACGCCTACGACCGGGTGCAGCGCGGTGCGAACGCGCTGCGCGACCTCGGCGTCGAACCCGGTGACAAGGTAGGCATCCTGGACTGGAACAGCCGCCGCCACTACGAGCTCTACTGGTCCATCCCCGGGTTGGGCGCGGTCATGGTCCAGCTCAACCTGCGACTGGGGCCCGAGGACCTCGCCTACGTCATCGATCACAGCGGCACCAGCGTCGTCGCCGTCGACGAGACCCTGCTCCCGGTCGCCGAGGCCATCGCCGACCGCGTCCCGTCGGTGCGCGCCTGGGTGGTGCTCACCGACCGGCCGCTGTCGGAGGTGCAGACGTCACTCAGCCCGGCGCACTCCTACGAGGAGCTGGTGGCAGCCGCCGCACCGACCATCGACTGGCCCGAGGTCGACGAGCGCTCGGCCTACAGCGCCTGCTACACCACGGGCACGACCGGGCGGCCCAAGGGCGTCTACTACTCCCACCGCGCGATCGTCCTGCACTCCTACTCCATTGCCACCAACATCGGCATGACGCTGGATGACTGCACGATGCTCATCACGCCGATGTTCCACGGCCAGGCGTGGGGTCTGCCCCAGGCAGCCACTCTCATGGCCAACAAGATTGTGTTGCCCGGCCGCTACGTCGCCGAGGACACCGCCCCGCTCACCGACGCGATCATCGGCGAGGGCGTCACGATCACCAACGGGGCGCCGGCGATCTTCCTGCCGATGCTGGCGCACATCCAGACGCTGGCCGACAGGCCGGACCTGAGCCGGCTGCGCCTCATGTCGGGGGCGACAGAACCGCCGCTGACGATGATGCGCGGGTTCGCCGACCTCACCGGCGCCGAGGTCGTGCACGCCTACGGCGCCACCGAGACCACCCCGCTGGTCACGATGAACCGCTACAAGCCCGGCGTCCGCGCGCGGCTGGGCCAGGAGGACCTCTGGGACCTCAAGCGCAAGCAGGGCCTGCCCGTCACCGGGGTCGACATCCGGATCGTCGGACCCGAGGGGGAGGACCTGCCCCACGACGGCACCAGCCAGGGCGAGATCTGCCTGCGCGGGCCCTGGATCACCAGGGCCTACCACCGGCTCGACGACGACCAGGACCGCTTCCTGGACGGGTGGTGGCGCAGCGGGGACGTCGGCTGCATCGACCCCGACGGCTACCTCAAGGTCACCGATCGGCTCAAGGACGTCATCAAGAGCGGCGGCGAGTGGATCTCCTCCATCGACATGGAGAACCTGCTGCTCAGCCACCCGGCCGTGGCCGAGGCCGCCGTCGTGGGCATCGCGCACCCCCAGTGGCAGGAACGCCCGTTCGTCCTCGTCGTCCTCCGCCCCGGCGACCACCTGACCCTGGAGGAGATCCACACCCACCTGGCACCCGCGTTCGCCAAGTGGCAGCTCCCCGAGCGCTTCGAGGCGGTCACCGAGCTGCCCAAGACCAGCGTCGGCAAGCTGGACAAGAAGCGGATCCGCGCCGGCTACGCCGACCTCTACCAGCCATCGGGCCGATGACCGGCACGGTCGTCGGCCGCCGGCAGCACGGCGCCGTCGCGATCCTGACCCTGGACCGGCCCGCCGCCCACAACGCGCTGAGCGCCGAGCTCGTCCAGCAGCTCACCGAGCACCTGTCCGCCGAATCCGACGACGACACCGTGGGCGCCGTCGTCCTCACCGGTTCAGCCACGGCGTTCTGCGTCGGCGCCGACATCTCCGAGATCCCCCGGATGCTCGGGGCGGCGGCCACCGACCCTCTGCCCTTCGACCGGCTCTTCGACGCCATCACCACCTCACCGAAGCCCGTCGTCGCCGCCGTCCGCGGTCTTGCCCTGGGCGGAGGGTGCGAGCTCCTGCTCGCCTGCGACACCGCCGTGGCCGGCACCGGTGCGCAGTTCGGCCTGCCCGAGGTGCGGCTGGGGGTCATCCCCGGAGCCGGTGGCACCCAGCGCCTGGTGCACGCCATCGGCAAGGCCAAGGCGATGCGGCTCCTGCTGACCGGCGCCCCGGTCGACGCCGGCTACGCCTACGACGCCGGCCTGGTCGCCGAGCTCGTCCCGGACGACGAGGTCCTCTCCCGCGCCGTCGAGCTCGCCGAGCAGATCGCCGCGAACGCCCCCCGCGCCGTCGCCCTCGCCGCCGACGCCGCGCGCGCCGCCCACGACACCCCGCTACGGCAGGGCATCGCGCACGAGCGCCGCAACTTCCTGCTCGCCCTCGCCACCTCCGACGCCCAGGAAGGCGTCGCCGCCTTCACCGAGCGCCGCCGCCCCACCTTCACCGGCCGATAGGAGCCCACCCGTGATCCTCGACGACCACCGCTCACCCTGGATGACCGACGAGCACGACGACCTGCGCGACCTCGCCCGCACCTTCTTGGCCAAGGAGTCGGTGCCCCACCACGAACGGTGGGCCGACCAGCACGCCGTGGACCGGGAGTTCTGGCGCGCCGCCGGCGCCGCCGGGCTGCTCTGCGTCAGCATCCCCGAGCAGTACGGCGGGGGCGGCGGCACCTTCGCGCACGAGGCCGTCATCGCCATCGAGCAGGCGATGGTCGGTGACGACGCCTGGGCCAACAGCGTGCACAGCACGATCGTCGCCCACTACCTCAACGCCTTCGGCAGCGGGGAGCAGAAGCAGCGGTGGCTGCCCGGCATGGCCTCCGGCGAGCTCGTCGGAGCCATCGCGATGACCGAGCCGACCACCGGCTCGGACCTGCAGCGGGTGCGCACCCGAGCCGTCCGCGACGGCGACGACTACGTCATCAACGGGTCCAAGACGTTCATCTCCAACGGCACGCACTGCGACCTGCTCATCGTGGTGGCCCGCACCGGGGACGAGCCCGGCGGCCGCGGACTGTCCCTCGTCGTCGTCGAGACTGCGGACCTGCCCGGCTTCTCCCGCGGCCGGGTGCTGCAGAAGATCGGCATGCACGGCCAGGACACCCGCGAGCTGTCCTTCGTCGACATGCGGGTGCCGGTCGCCAACCTCCTCGGCCCGGCCGAGGGGCAGGGCTTCGTGCAGCTCATGCAGCAGCTCCCGCAGGAGCGGCTGATCATCGCGGTCAGCGCCGCCGCGACCTGCGAAGCCGCCGTCCGCGAGACCGCGCGGTACGCACGCGAGCGCGAGGCCTTCGGTGCCGACCTGATGTCCTTCCAGAACACCCGGTTCGTCCTCGCCGAGTGCGCCGCCGACGCGCTGGCCGCCCGCACCCTGGTGGACTCCCTCATCACCCGGCACATGGCCGGGGGACTGGACGCGGCCGCAGCCTCGCTGGCCAAGTTCTGGTGCACCGACGCACAAGGCAAGGTCGTCGACCGGTGCCTGCAGGTCTTCGGCGGCTACGGCTTCATGACCGAGTACCCCATCGCCCGCATGTACGCCGCCGCCCGGGTCCAGAAGATCTACGGCGGTACGAACGAGATCATGAAGGAGCTCGTCGCGAAGGCGCTGTGAGGGGTCATCCATGCACGGACAATGCGGTGGGTGGCGGGTGCTCGGGCTGTGTTCCACGCCGGGCTCGTCGGACGAGGCGTGCGACTGCCGCGCGGACCAGGGAGCTTCGGTCTGCGGTGCGGGGAGATCCGCCATGGAGGCTCATCCGTGTCGACTGTGTACACAGTTGCATCTTGCGTTGTACTCTTCGACCATGGATACCATCTCCGGTGAGGTCACCACCCGCGAGTTGCGCGGTCAGCTGTCCGACGTGCTGGGCCGGGCGATGTACGGCGGGGAGCGGATCGGGGTGACCCGCAACGGCAAGCTGGCTGCCGTGGTCGTCGGCGTAGCGGACCTGGAGGCGCTCGAGGCGCTGGAGATGGCGCAGGACGTCGCGGCCTACCGGGCCGCGAAGGCTGAGGACGCCGGGGAGCGGGTGTCGCTGGCCCAGGTGCGTGATGAACTCGCCGGGTGACCTACCTCGTCGAGTTCACCGCCGGAGCTGCGCGGCAGCTGCGCAAGCTCGACCGACCGGTGCGCCTCCGGCTGATCGCGGCCATCGACGGCCTGGCAGAGGATCCGCGGCCGGCAGGTGCGACGAAGCTGGTGGGGGAGCAGACGGCCTGGCGCATCCGGGTGGGCGACTACCGCGTGATCTACGACGTCCTCGACGAGACGCTCGTGGTGACCGTCGTGCGAGCAGGGCACCGCCGGGAGGTCTACGACAGATAGCTGTTGGGGACCGCTGGTGTAGCAACCGGTGTAGCAACGCGGTCCGGATGCGGGCCGTCGGATACGTACACCCGCGAACGCCGAACCGCGCTGACCAGGGCGAACAGCCTGCCCACGGACACCGCCGGACATCGCGGCGGAGGCTGGGGGGTAAGGGGCCGCAGCCTCCTTGCATCCCCGAGCCCGGTCGACCAGCAGAGCCATCGGCGCCATTACTGGTCCCGCCGCGGCCGCCGCTCGTCACGAACGTGAGCTCTACCGGGGCACCCCAACAGTCTCGCTATCGTCTTCTGCGTCGATGTCGTCCTGCGAGCCAATGCCTCTGGCTCGAGCCCTCAGGAAGTACGGCCCGGACCAACTCGTGCGGCTTGCCGCACCGGGACTGGCCCAGGTCACGCAGCGGTCATGGCCGGACATCCGAAACACCCCCGCCGAGCTGCGCGGATGTCACCCTGCCGTGACCAATCCATGACCTAACGGGCGGAAAATGCCGGTCTGTCAGGGGGAACTACGGTCAATTGGTGAGGGTCGCCGGCGAGTTCCGAGTAGCACGAGTCGGCATCTGACCTGCCGTTTTGCGTGGAGCGGGTGACCGGGATCGAACCGGCATGGCCAGCTTGGAAGGCTCACCACCATCGGCCGTGGCTCCTTCGTCTGCGCAGCTGATGCTGGCCGCCCCATGCCGCGGTGTGGCGACGCCCTTGCGTGTTCCTCGCGCAGCTGGCCCTGTAAGGCGCAGACGTTCCCGGGTGGCGACGGGGGACCTCCGTGACAGTTCTGCGAGCCCGGAGAGACCAGTTACGGGCATGGTGACACCTGCGGTCGGGCTTTCCCCACGTCGTGATGAGCTTCGTCTGTCCCATCGACAGGTATCTGCCGCGGAAGCAGTCGTGCGTCTCCTTGAGTCGGCACCTCGCATGACGGCTGATCGATGGCGGAGGTTGCGACCGCTGCTCGACGCTCAGGCGATCGCCGAGGCGGCGCCCGCGTCCGGGCCTTCCTTCCAGACGACTGAGAGACGGGTGTAGTCGAAGCGGTTCATCTTCCGGTCGGCGGGTCGGACGATGATCGCGCTGATCTCGCCGCGGACGTAGAGGCGCTGCTTCTCCACCGTCAGCGCATTGAACTGCTCCGGTCCGACGGATGCGTGGCGGACGCGGTGACGTTGCCCGTCGAGCCACGTTGCACGCTCGGCATGCAGCTTCTCAATCAGTTCGGAGAGCTTGGTGAACTGCGCGCTCAGGAGGCGCCTGGCGTCGCCGCTAGACTCGGTGAGCTCGGGGACCAGGCCGGCAATCGTCGTCTTGAGGTCCGCCAGCTCGTCGGTGCGAGGCCATGGCGCCACAGGCGCCTCGATCGAGCTGGGCGGCATGCGGGCCTTCACCGCCTGCCTGATCAGTTCGTCGGCCGGCGGTCCCGAGCAGGACACCTTTCCGCAGCCTGCCTGGCCACCCTGCCCACCGCGAATCTGGCAGGCGTAGAAGTGTCCGAGATCCTTGCGGGCGTTGCCCCTCATCGGTCCCAAGCACTCCGAGCACCGCAGAATGCCCGAGAGCAGGTAACGACGGTTCGCGTCGGCCCGCGCTGTCCGGGCCGAGCGCCTCCGCAACGTGTCGTGGACCTGCTGCCACACGTCCTCGTCCAGGATGGGATCCCACCCACCGCGTACGAAGCCGGTTCCCGTGCGATCGGGCAGGAACGTGCCCTTGTGCACCCGGTACCCGGCCAGCCGCGGGCTCTCGAGCAGGAGCCGGAGCGGCCCAGGACGCCACTGGTTGCCTCGCGTGGTGCGGATGCCCCGCTCGTTGAGGTCTCGGCAGATGGTGTTGAGCGAGACCCCTAGCAGGATGTCGGAGGCGGCTCCCTGGATGATGGCCCTCTCCTCCTCGTCGACTACGTGCTGGCGGTGGCCGGCGGGTACGACGCGGCCGTCCTGCAGGGTCAGTGGCTCGCTTCCGTCGGTCCAGCGCCACCCGAAGGGCCGGGTGCCGCCGACGGGTCGGCCGGTGAGGGCAGTGGCCTTGTGCTTCGCTGCGACCCGGCGTGCGGTGTCCCGGCTGGACTTATTCGCGAACGCAACCATGACGCGGGCAAGGGTGAGACCGTCAGGGCTGGAGAGGTCGATCTTGTCGTGGACGGTGGCGAACCAGAGCCGCCGTCCGGACTTCCCGGCGGCGTCGAAGATGTCGATGACCCGTTCCAGGTCTTTCGGTCGTCGAGCGAGCCGGTCGAGGTCGTAGACGACGATGCCCTCGACGACACCGTTAGCGAGGTCGTCGAGCAGTCGTTCAAAGTCGGGTCTTACGACGTCCTTGAACGCGCTGATGTCGTTGTCCGTGTAGTGCTGGTGGACGGTCCAGGTGGACGGTCCCGAGCTGGTCAGCATCTGACACAGGAGCTCGAGCGCCTCGCGTTGCCGGGAGACGCCGGCGCCCCGGTCCCCGGTGAGCTCGTCCTCCTGGTCGTCGCTAATCCGTTCGTACGCGCCGAGGCGCAGGGTCCGCGCGGCCAGTTGCTCGGCCTGGCGTTCGTTCATCAACGTCCCGGCGCCCTTTCGGAAGATCGCGCCGTGGTCGACTCGTCCCATGTCCGCCCCAGGTTGCGGAGGAGTGATCCCACTGACGTGGCCCTCCGAGGTCCTGCCCACCGAACATGCTGTGACCAGCAGTTCCCCATGGAGCGCGCCTTCGCGGGCCCCGCCCTCCTGGCGCAGCGGCTCGGCACCGACACCCTGTCGGCACCCGCCATCGCCCAGGCCGACCCCGAGGTGCTCAAGGCCGCCTTCACCGGGCCGCCGGCGGTGCACCGCTACCCGGGCTCCATGGCCGAGCGGACCCAGGCGGTGTGCCGGCTGCTGGTCGAGCGGTACGACGGCCGCGCGGAGAACCTCTGGGCCGACGTTCCCGACGGCGCCACCCTGCTCGGGCGGGTGGGGGAGCTGCCCGGCTTCGGGGCGCAGAAGGCGAAGATCCTGGTCGCCCTGCTGGGCAAGCAGTACGGCGTCACCCCGCCCGGGTGGCGGGAGGCGGCCGGCGACTACGGCACCGACGGCGCCCGCCGCTCGGTCGCCGACGTGGTCGACCCGACCAGCCTGGCCGAGGTGCGCGCCTTCAAGCAGGACGCCAAGGCCGCGGCGAAGGCGGAGAAGACCAGCTGAAACGGGATTTCCCGCCACGGCGGGCGAGGGTGCCCGCAGCGGTGGCACGATGGGCCGTGTGACCACGAACCGGGAGACCCGCAACGAACCGGTGCTCATCACGGAGGCGCAGCCGAGCCTGGGTGACCAGCACGCTGCCCGCAAGAAGCGGTACGTGATCACGATGATGATCCGCATCGTGAGCGTGATGCTCGCGGCGGTCTTCTACCAGACCCTGTGGCTGATGGCGATCTTCGCCGTCCTCGGCACCGTGCTGCCGTGGATCGCGGTGGTCATGGCCAACGACCGGCCGCCGAAGAAGAAGATCGACGTCAACCGGTACCAGGTCCCCGCTCCCGACCGGATCCTCGAGGCCCGGCCGAGCGCCGGGCGGGTCATAGACTCGGAGCCGTGAGCACCGAGATCCTGGAGCGCCCGGACGTCCGCGAGAACACCACCTCGCAGCCGCCGGAGGTCTTCCACTACGTGAAGAAGAACCAGATCGCCGAGAGCGCCGTCATGGGCACCCTGGTCGAGGCGCTGTGCGGCGAGGTCTTCCCCGTCACCAAGAGCCCCAAGCCGGGCAGCCCGGTGTGCGAGCCGTGCAAGGAGGTCTACGCGCAGCTCAAGAAGTGAAGGACCCCGTCGCCCCCCACGACGCGCTCCGCACGTCGCGGGTCCCTGCGACGGGGCCGTTCCAGTACGTCACCTCAACCCGAGTTTCCTGGCCTCCAGCTCGATCTTCGCCGCGCGGCGGCGGCGCCGGCGACGGTCGTGCCGGCGCTGGCCGGAGGGCCACCGGGCCTCCACGGTGGCGTTCAGCTCCGCGCCCAGCAGCACCGCCATGCCGAGGAAGAAGCAGAACAGCAGCGCGGCGATCGGGGCCGCGAGCGCCCCGTAGGGCAGGGCCGTGGTGAGGATGTCGGCCACGTAGGTGCGCAGCACGAGCGCCGCGGTGATGAAGAACGCGGCGGCGAAGACCGCGCCCAGCAGGTGCCGCACCCACGGCAGCCGACGGGGCAGCGTGACGTGGTAGAAGCTCGTCAGCGCCAGGATGAGCACGACCGCCACCAGTGGCCAGTAGACGGCGTTGACCAGCACTGTCGCCGTCCCCTGCACGTTGGCCGGCAGCAGCGCGACCAGCGCCCCGCGGCCGAGGACCAGCAGCGGCAGCGAGAGCACCGCGATGACCAGGGCCACGACGAACAGCCCGAGGGCCATCAGGCGGGTCCGGATCGGACCGCGGACGTCGCGCTGGTCGTAGGCGATGACGCTGGTGTTCATGAACGTCGCCACCCCCGAGGACCCGGCCCACAGCGACAGCAGGAAGCCCAGGCTGACGACGTCCAGCCGGCCGGAGGTCAGGATGTCGTTGAGCGTGGGCTGCACCAGGCTGTCGACGACCCCGGGGGTGAGGGCCTCCGAGGCCAGCTGCACCAGCCGCTGCTCGATCTCGTTGACCGCCGACTGCCCGATGAAGGAGCCCAGGTAGCCCAGGGACCCCAGCAGCCCGATCAGCAGCGGCGGGATCGACAGGATCTGCCAGAACGACGCCTCGGCCGAGAGCCCGAGGATGCGGTCCTGCCAGGCCTTGGCGACCGTGCGCCCGAGCACCTGCAGCGGCACCCGCACCGGCGTGGGGAGCCGGGACACGACCGAGCGGCGCCTGGCGGGCTCCTCGTGGTCGGGGGACGCCTCCGCGCCGCCGGCCCCGAGGGCACCGGCGGAGGCCGGGGAGCCCGAGGGCAGGACGGTCGCCACCTGTCCAGTGTGCCGGAGCGGACGCGTGCCCGTACGGACACGCCCACCCGGAGGGGTCAGGACCGGCGGGGACGGCGGGCGGTCGGCTGGGCCGGCGCGCCCGGTGCGGTCGACTCCGGTGCCGGCGGGGCGACCGGCACGCAGCGGATGACCGGCTCGGCCGCGTAGCGGGTGTCGAACTCCTCGGTGCGCAGCTGCTCACCCGTCGTCGGGTCCTCGAAGATCCGGGTGACGGTGATGTCGAAGCCGTTGGCGCCGCCCTGCGGGGTGCAGTTCCCGTCGTCGGGCTTCTCCTGCACCACGGGGGTGCGGACGTTGTACCGATCGCTGCTCACCGACTCGACGTCGTAGCGCTTCGTGCCCCAGAAGGTGACCGTCAGCGCCCCGGGCACCCACTGCGTCTGCACGTACACCCCGGTCGGGCTGTCGTTGCGCCACTGCAGGTCGATGGAGTCGTAGTAGACCGTCGCCTCCCGGCCGGCCGGGTAGCGGCTGATGTAGTAGCTGTGCGGCTTGTGGTAGACGTCCTCGAGCCCGGCGAAGAAGACGGCGTTGAACATCGTCGTGGCGAACTGGCTGATGCCGCCGCCGACCGCCTGGGTGAACTCGCCGTTGTTGATGACGCCGGCGGGCACGTAGCCCTGCGCCTCGCCGCGGGGCCCGGTGTAGCCGTTGAGGCTGAACGTCTCGCCCGGCAGCACCACCGCGCCGTCGACGAACTCGGCCACCACCCGGATGTTGGTGCCGCTGGCCGAGTTGGTGAAGTTCGTGGTGAACGTGCTGATCGGCTCCACGATGCCCAGGGCGTTGGCCTCGTCGGTGGTGAACTCGGCCGGGACGGCGCCCAGGCTGGCGGTGACCGATCGGGGAGCGGGCTCGGTGAGGACCGGGCGCAGCGAGGAGGCCAGCGCCGCCGGGTCGACCCCGGTGCCGTCCACCGAGGGGACGACGGAGATCGTGTCGCCGGAGATCTCGAACCGGGCGTCCTGCGCCGGGGTGCCGAACTCCCCGAGCTGGTCGCCCAGGGCGGTCTGCAGGGCCGCCGGGTCCAGCGAGACGTCCAGCGCGCCGCCCTCGCCGGGGCCGAACCGCAGCGCCGAGGCGATCTCCTCGGGGCCGAGCTCGGCGGTCGTGCCGTCGTCGCTGGTGACGGTGACCGGGGCGGCCACGGCGGGCGTGACGACCTCGTCCAGGGCCTGCTGGGCGGCGTCGTCCTCGACCTGGACGTCGACGGTCTCCACGGGCAGCTCGATGGGGGTCTCCGGGTCGCCGCCGGAGGCCAGCGCCTCGGTGACGGCGTCGCCGGCGGCCTCCCGGTCCAGCAGCCTCCCGGTGACCGAGGGGACGAGGGAGGCGGTGGTGCCCTCCAGCGCGAGGGTGGCGTCGACCGGCGCGCGGTCCACCGTCTCGGCGAACGCGTCGACCTGCGCCATGAGCGCGGTCTCGTCCCCGGTGATGACGGGGGTGACGTCGCGCTCGGAGAACACCGACACCAGCCGGGTCCACGGGTTCCACGGCTGGCCGGACGCCGCCTGCACCGTCTGGTCGACGTCGAGGGTGATGCCGGCGGTGGCGGGGGAGAGCACGCCCTGCACGTCCCCGGCTACCAGCACGTGGTCGGCGGTGACCCGGGGGGCCAGCTGCTCGGTGAGCGCCTGCGCCGCGGCGGCGGGGGACAGGCCGCCGATCTCCACCCCGGCGACCACCGTGTTCCGGGGGACGTCGTCGCCGGCCACGGCCAGGTCGACGGCGTAGGCGGCGCCGAGCACCAGCAGGACGGCGGCGGGCACCAGGACGGCCGGTCGACGCCAGCGCGGGCGGGGGGGTCCGTCGGCCGGACCGACGAGCGGGCCGGCCGGCTCGGACGGCGGGGCGTCGTCGGTGCGGGTGGGGGCGGGGTCGTCGAGGACGTCGCGCGGGACGACGGCAGCGGGCACCTCGGCGGTCTGCTCGACGTCGGCGGCGTCGTCCGGCGCGGGCTCGTCGCCGTCCGCGGGCGCCGCAGCGGCGGACGGTTCGTCGGCGACCTCGGCCGGGACCGCGCCGATGACCTGGGTGGAGTCGGACTCATCGGGGTGGGCGCCGGTGCGCACCTCGCCCGTCGGGGTCTGGTCCACCGGCAGCGGGGCCGGGGCGTCGGCGTCGGTCGCGCGGCGCCGCGGGTTCATCGGCAGCGGCTGGCCGGGTGGGACGACGGGGGTCTGCCGACCCCAGCCGGGGGCTGTCGGCCCGGGTCGGTCGGCGGCCGGCGGGGCGGAGGGGCGACCGGACCCGATGGTGCCGTCGGGCTGCAGCCGCGCGGTGCGGTCGTCGCCAGCGGCCGGTGTCTCACCCTCGGGCCGAGGGTCAGGCTCGGCACCGGGCTTCTCGTCGCTCATTCGGGGTCACGCTCGCTGTCGGTCGGCTGGTGGGGGACCCCCGGACGCGGCGACGCCGCCGGTTCCGCGCCCGTGGTGGGGTGGGAGCCGGCGGCGTCGTCGGGTGAGAGCTCCATCGCTGTGCGCGACGATAGCGCCTCGGTCAGGCGGTGACGGGCTGCTCGCTGTCCGCGTCGATGATCTCGATGGCGATGTCGCGCAGCTTGGCGTCGTACTCGCGGGCGTGGTGCCCGCAGAACACGAGGTCGCTGCCGCTCGCGAGCACGACCCGCACCTTGGCCAGTGCACCGCACCGGTCGCAGTGGAAGGGAACGACCAGGTCATCGGTGGAACGGTTCGTCAGGGTCTGGGGCATCTGGTCATCACTCGCTCTCTACCGCACGGACCCGCGTTCGCGGATCGGCCTCCTGCACAGCGCCAGGATGACCCCCGGTGTTCCCGATCCGGTCCTCCAGCCCTCCGACGCGCCGTGGGCGGTGTGCCGGGTGGTGCAGGACCTGGTTGGTGGAACGGGTGAGCAGGGATCGCACTGGACTACCGGTGTTGCGTGGTTCCGCTGCTCTCGTTGACGGCTCCACGCTACAACCGATGCCCGGCCGCTGCCGCCGTCAACCGCGTCGTCCCCCACCGGAGTGGGAAACGTGATGGGCCCGTGACCCGGTCCCCACCCAGGCTCAGTCCAGGTAGTCGCGCAGCACCTGCGAGCGGGACGGGTGCCGCAGCTTCGACATCGTCTTGGACTCGATCTGCCGGATCCGCTCGCGGGTCACGCCGTAGACCTGGCCGATCTCGTCGAGGGTGCGCGGCTGGCCGTCGGTGAGGCCGAACCGCAGCCGGACGACGCCGGCCTCGCGCTCGGACAGGGTCTGCAGCACCGAGGTGAGCTGGTCCTGCATGAGGGTGAAGCTGACCGCGTCGACGGCGACGACGGCCTCGGAGTCCTCGATGAAGTCACCGAGCTGGCTGTCGCCCTCGTCGCCGATGGTCTGGTCGAGGCTGATCGGCTCCCGGGCGTACTGCTGGATCTCCAGCACCTTGTCCGGGGTGATGTCCATCTCCTTGGCCAGCTCCTCCGGGGTCGGCTCTCGGCCGAGGTCCTGGAGCAGCTCGCGCTGGATGCGGCCCAGCTTGTTGATGACCTCGACCATGTGCACCGGGATGCGGATGGTGCGGGCCTGGTCGGCCATCGCGCGGGTGATGGCCTGGCGGATCCACCAGGTGGCGTAGGTGGAGAACTTGTAGCCCTTGGTGTAGTCGAACTTCTCCACCGCGCGGATCAGGCCGAGGTTGCCCTCCTGGATCAGGTCCAGGAAGGCCATCCCGCGGCCGGTGTAGCGCTTGGCCAGGGAGACCACGAGGCGGAGGTTGGCCTCCAGCAGGTGGTTCTTCGCGCGCTCGCCGTCGCGCACGATCCAGTTCAGGTCGCGGCGCATCTGCGGGGTGAGCTTCGCGCCGGTCTCCTCGACCTGGCGCAGCCGCTCGGAGCCGTAGAGGCCGGCCTCGATGCGCTTGGCGAGGTCGACCTCCTCCTCGGCGGTCAGCAGCGCGACCTTGCCGATCTGCTTGAGGTAGGCGCGGACGGAGTCGGCGGAGGCGGTGAGCTCGGCGTCCTTGCGCGCCTTGCGCAGCGCCTCGGACTCCTCCTCGTCCTCCCACTCCGACTCGGCGACCGGTGCGGCCTCCGCCTCGTCGTCGTCGGGGTCCTCGGCCACGCCGTCCTTGCCGACGACGGCGGACTCGTCGAGCGCCAGGCCCCGCCCGGGGCCCGTCCCGCCCCCGACGACGGCGACGGTCCCCTCCCCGGAGCCGACCGCGGTCAGCACGGTGCCCTCCTCGGGCTCCTGACCGGGGGAGGGCGTGATCGTCGGCTTGCTGCTGCGGGAACGCTTCGCTGCGGCGGGGGCCGGGGCGCTGGCCTTGGCGGACTTGGCGGCGGGCACTCGAGTTCCTTCCCGTGCTGCGGCGCGCTCCCCGGCACCGTCAGGCTGGCCGGCGACGCTGGGGGACGCCGACAGTGTAGCGACGGTCACGTCCGCGCAACCGGGATCCGGCACGGGCCCGCCCCGCAACGGACCCGGCCGCGCCGCTACTGCCCGATGCGCTGCTCGGCGGCCAGGGCGGCGCCGACGATCCCGGCGTCGTTGAGCAGCTGGGCCGGCACCACCGGGGTGCGGGTCGAGAGCAGCGGCACCCACTTGTGCGCCTTCTTGCTCACCCCGCCGCCGACCACGATGAGGTCGGGCCAGAGCCCGCGCTCCAGGGTGTCCAGGTACCGGTCGACCCGCGCGGCCCAGTCGGGGTAGGAGAGGTCCTCGCGCTCGCGGGCCGCCGCGGAGGCCGCCTTCTCGCCGTCCTTGCCGTCGACCTCGATGTGCCCGAACTCCGTGTTGGGGACCAGGACGCCGTCGATGAACAGCGCACTGCCGATGCCGGTGCCGAAGGTCAGCATGAGCACCAGGCCGCGCTGCCCCTTCCCGGCGCCGTAGGCCATCTCCGCGAGCCCCGCGGCGTCGGCGTCGTTGAGGCTCTGCACGGTGCCCGGGATCCGGGTCTCCACGGCCGAGGCCATGTTGGTCCCGATCCAGGAGGGGTCCATGTTGGCGGCGGTGTAGGCCACGCCGTTCTTCATGACGCCGGGGTAGGTCACCCCGACCCGGCCCTCG
The DNA here is from genome assembly GCF_024124375.1 of Klenkia sp. PcliD-1-E. Taxonomy (GTDB): domain Bacteria; phylum Actinomycetota; class Actinomycetes; order Mycobacteriales; family Geodermatophilaceae; genus Klenkia. Next base: position 3,608 of record NZ_JAMXRZ010000004.1, on the reverse strand, counting down.
TACCCGAACCGGCCCACGACGTCGGCGACCACGTCGCACACCGCGTCGGGGAGGGCGGGTTGGGGAGTCGGGATGCGGACCCGTTCCCCGATGAGCTCACCCCGGTCCAGGTCCACCAGGCATCCCTTGATGCCGCTGCCGCCCACGTCGACTCCGAAGCCCTGCACGCGGACAGGCTAGTGATCCCCGTCGCGGTCGGCCGCACCAGCCGTGCGCGGACCCACCCGGCAGGATCACCGCGTGACCTCCGACGCGCGTCCCGCCCCCACCGACCTGCTGGACCTGGCCCTGGCCACCGCCCGGGAGGCGGCCGCGCTGGTCGCCGACGGCCGGGCCCGCGCCGCCGACGACGTGCAGAGCAAGACCACCACCGTCGACGTCGTCACCGCGGTGGACAAGGCCAGCGAGCAGCTGGTCATCGACCGGCTGCTGTCCGCCCGCCCGGAGGACGGCGTGCTGGGCGAGGAGGGTGCCTCCCGGCCGGGCATCAGCGGGGTGCGCTGGGTCGTGGACCCGATCGACGGCACCGTGAACTTCCTCTACGGCCTGGGTTCCTACGCCGTGTGCATCGCCGCCGAGGTCGACGGCGTGCCGGTGGCCGGCGTCGTGGCCGACGTCCCGACCGGCGAGGTCTACGCCGCCGTGCGGGGTGGCGGTGCCTGGGTGGAGCGGGACGGCGTGCGCACGCCGCTGCGCTGCTCGGACCCGGCCAGCCTGGAGGTGACCCTGGTGGGGACCGGGTTCGCCTACGACCGGGGGATCCGCACCTGGCAGGGCGAGGTGCTGGCCCGGCTGCTGCCCGAGGTGCGCGACGTCCGGCGGTGGGGGTCCGCGGCGGTGGAGATCTGCCTGGCCGCCGCGGGCCGGATCGACGCGTTCTACCAGCTGGACCTCAAGCCGTGGGACTTCACGGCCGCCTGCCTGGTCGCCGCCGAGGCCGGGCTCGAGGTGCAGGTGACCACCGGCCAGCGCATGGCCGACCCCCTCGTCACCGCCGCCCCGGCGAGCATCGCCGAGGCCTTCCGGGCCCTGGTGACCCGAGCGCACGAGTCCTGACGCGCTCAGCTCACCAGGGGTACGGCCGTTGGCCGCGGTGCGATCCGGAGGATCGCGATCAACACACGGCGGAGGCGCTCGCGGCGGGGGTGAGGGCGGCGGCGACGGCCTCGGCGCCGGCCAGCTCGGTGAACTGCGGCCCGATGACCAGGTCGACGGTCGCGTCGGCCCGGGTGTCCTGGTACTCCGCGGCGCCGGGGATGAACAGCTCGACGTAGCGCGCGGCCTCCGCGCCGCGCGGCCCGAAGCGGAGCTCCCCGATCCCGGTCACGTCGGCGCGGCGCGGGGAGGAGTCGTTGGCGGCCTCGGTGACGACGAACCCGCGCGACTGCATGGTCGCCGCGACCGAGCCGGCCAGGCCCGCCGTGTCGGTGGCGTTGAGCACCCGGATCTGCACGGTGGTCGGGTCCAGCGAGGGCGGGGCGGCCTCGGCGCTGGAGCAGGCCGCGGCGTCGGCACGGGCGTCGGCGGCCTCGGTGCGGAACACGTTCCACCACACGCCGAGGGCGGCCAGCGCGAGCACCAGCAGGAAGATGACCGGGACCAGGGGACGGCGGTCGCGGCGGGCGCGGACCGGGCGCCGCTCGCTGGTCTGGGTCAACTGCACTCCACTCGGGGGAGGACGGGGATCGCCGCGATGGTAGTGCGGGCCGTGCAGGTCAGACGGCACCCGTGGTCAGCGCGGCGCGCCCCAGGGCGACGCAGGGGGCGATCTTCTCGGCGTAGCCGGTGGTGTCCTTGCCGGCCATCGCACCCGCGGCGGAGCGGGCCACGATGCCGGCCAGGATGGCGGCGAACTTGAAGTAGGCGAACCCGACGTACCAGGACAGGTCACCCAGGTCGGCGCCGGTGCGGGCGGCGTAGCGCTCCGCGACCTGCGCGCGGGTGGGGAACCCCGGCAGCGTGGTGACCGCCGACAGCGCGACCCCGCGCTCCTCGCCGGCCTCGGGCCAGTAGACGAACAGCATCCCCAGGTCGGTGAGCGGGTCGCCGAGGGTCGACATCTCCCAGTCCAGGACCGCGCGCACCCGCCCGGGGACGTCGGGGTCGAGCAGGCAGTTGTCCATCCGGTAGTCCCCGTGCACGAGTCCGCTGCGCCGGGTCTCCGGGACGCTGGCCGCCAGCTGCGCGGCCAGCTCGTCGAGGTCGGGCCGGTCGGTGTCGCGGGTGGCCTCCCACTGCGTCGTCCAGCGGCGGACCTGCCGGGCGAGGAAGCCCTCGGGCCGGCCGAAGTCGGCCAGGCCCACGGCGGCGGGGTCGACGGTGTGCAGGTCGGCCAGGACGTCGACCAGCCCGTCGCCCAGGGCCCGGCGCTGCTCGGGCTCGTCGGCGTAGCCGGCCGGCAGCTCGTCGACGACGTGCAGGCCCCCGACCCGCTCCATCACGTAGAACGGCGCCCCCAGCACCTCGGGGTCGGTGCACAGGTGCAGCGTGCGGGGTACCGGCACCGGCGTCCCGGCGAGCGCGCTGATCACGCGGTGCTCGCGGCCCATGTCGTGCGCGGTGGCCAGCACGGCGCCGGTGGGCGGACGGCGCAGCACCACCGCGTCGGACGCCGGGCCCCCGGCGGGGGTGACCACGTAGGTCAGGTTGGACATGCCCGCGGCGATCAGCGACACGTCGACCTGCTGCCAGCGCGGGTCTCCCAGGACGGTCGCGAGGTAGGGCCCGACGACCCCCGGATCGGCACCCACGCTGGCGGTCACCGGCGCAGGGTAGCCTCTGGCGCTCCCGCCCCGGACGACACCGTTCCCCGGCCGCGCGACGACGCCCACCGCACCGGTGTGTGACGCCCGCCGACCCGGGCACAAACGCGGCACCCGCCACGTTGGGTGGCCTGCCGGAGTCCGGCAGCACCGCGAGCGGGGTCCGCAGGGCCCGCCCGAGACCGCGGCGGCCGGACGGGGCGAGGACAACGGGCCAGCGGGCCCGCACGACGAGGAAGAAGAGGGGCACACCATGGCCACCGACTACGACGCCCCACGACGCAACGAGGCCGACGAGCTCGGCGAGGACTCGCTGGAGGAGCTCAAGGCCCGCCGGGCCGAGGCGCAGTCCTCCTCGGTCGACGTCGACGAGACCGACTTCAACGAGGCGCTGGAGCTGCCCGGCGCCGACCTGTCCAACGAGGAGCTCACCGTCCGGGTGCTGCCGAAGCAGGAGGACGAGTTCACCTGCTCCAGCTGCTTCCTGGTGCACCACCGCAGCCGGCTGGCCAGCACCAAGGGCGACCGGCTGATCTGCCGCGACTGCGCCTGACCGGACGGACCGGGGGTCACCGTGCAGGAGGAACCGCGCACCGCGCCGGCCAGGGACGTCCCGCGTCCCCGGCCGGTGACCGACGACGCCGACGACACCGGTGGCCCGCTCGCGCGGGCGGCCCGGTCGGTGGCCGACGCGGTGGGTGGTCTGCTGGGTGACCGGGCGGGTGAGGACGAGCCCGCGGGCAAGGGTGGCCGGGCAGGGGCGGTGCTGCGCGACGTCGTCGGTGCCGTCGCCACCGCCGCCCGGGCCGGCCGCGGGGACGGGGCGGTGGACGGGGCCGACGAGCG